>JAGOVF010000038.1 GCA_018060885.1 Oligoflexales bacterium
ATATTACATATGATACGTTATTTTACGTAATTAAATGTTGACTTTGGGTTTTTGATTTGAGATGCTGCTCTTGAAAACAAGGGAGATTTACTATGGCAAGACTGGGAGTGACCAAAGACGATGTGTTTGCGGCTTGTAAAACGCTGTTAAAAGAGGGGGCAAACCTTACGGTGGCTAATGTTCGTGAGGAGCTCGGAACGGGCAGCTACACCACTTTGCTGCCGCTCATTGATGCTTTTAAAACCTCAACTAAAGAAACCTCTGAGAAAGTAGCTGACGGCGCAAACGCCCTTCCTGCGTTGCCTGCTGAGATCAGCGACCACGGGGCGAAGTTTATTCAAGATATTTGGTGGCAGGCTACTGTGCAGGCCAGTAAGAAAATCGATGAAATCTCAGCGCAATTTAAAAAAGAACTCGCTGATATGGCAGCCGTGGTGGCGGCAAAAACTGAAGAACTATCTCAGGTTGCTGGGGATATCACTAAGCTTGAAAAAGAAGCTGAAATGCTAAAGGCCGATATGGAAGCAAAAGGGCAAAGCCTGAATCAAAAAGAGGGTGAAATAAAGCTTTTAAAGGCGCAGCTCAAAGAAAAAGACGATGAAGTTAAATTATACCTTGAGCGCTCTGTTGCGGCTGAGAAAAGACTAGAGTTTTTAAAAGAAGAAAAGAAAAAGTGAAATGATGGCTGAGTAGCGAAATGGAAGCCTTTTGGGCTTTTTTTATGAAAAGAAATCTCGCAGGAAAAATGCGGCAACGACTAAAATTAAAATAATTAAAAATCGTTTGGGAATCTCAAAAGAGTCGTGCTCGCTCACAGTGCGAGCTCGTTTGCGGCTTCGTTGTGGTGCTGGTTTTGATGTTTTTTGTACTCCTCTAGCCAAATTTTATAGCCAACGCTACCGGGCTCAAAGTTCGTTAGGTACGTGCTGGTGGGCTTGAACTTCTCGGCCTCTGCGGGGAACTCGGTGCGGAAAGACTCAAACTCTTTTTGGATTTGCTCGCTCGCTAGTGAGCTTTGGATTTGCTGCATCTCTAAGCGCGAGCGCTCAACATCAGCCATTGAGGCCTTTAGCTCTGAGAGATAGCTCTGGCTGATGTACCCGCCTGATTTTACCGCGCCGATCAGGATCGCTACCGGGTTGCCGAGTTTGGATTTGATCGCATTCTTTGCCAGATCGTAGGAAAAGCCATCGAGCGAGCTTTGAAGGTCCTCTGGCGTTATGAGCCCTTGCCGGACAAAATCGCGGAGTTGTTTGAGTGATACTCGACCCTCTAGGTTTTTAGGCACGCTGAGCCATAAATCTGGCTCAAGTTCGGGCGGTGTAGTAGTTGTATTATTAATATTTAAATTACTACTACTACAGGGAGGCGTTGCTAACGGATACGCTAACGCTTTAGGAGACGCATTGCTAACGGTTTGCTCACGATCTGCTAACGGTTTCTCGGACGAAAGGTGTATTCTGATCATCTGAAAAACATCTTTTTCTAAAGAAAACCGTCTCCAACCAGATCTACCTAAATGTACCTGAGTTACTTGTATAAGTTGTTTCAGCTCCTGAAGCCTAAATATAAGATTTCTAAGGCGAACTGAGCTTACGTCGAGAGTATTTAGTAACTCTTCTGTTGTTACAATTGGAGTTTCCAACGCGCCAGATGCCTCACATTTTTGGAAGATAAAAAACAATAACTTTTTTTCTTTTCCAATTAACCCCAAAACATCATTTTCTGCTAACGGTTTGCTAACGTGTTGCTCACGTTTGGCTAACGGTTTAGGAGACGCATTGCTAACGGTTTCAGTTTTCACATCATTTTCTGCTAACGGTTTGCTAACGTGTTGCTCACGCTTGGCTAACGGTTGGCTTTTAAGATTATCGTCAGAAGGGGAGACCTCAGAGTGCTGATTTTCAAAACCAGCGTTAATAACCCTCTCGCCCATTGAATACTCTTCTTCAATATCAGCAAGAAGAGATGCCGCCGCCGCTCGGTTTTCCTCACTTTTATTAAGTCGTGACTTCATTCAAAGGACCTTTTTTGCCGCGAATTTTTTGGTTAATAATCGTAGTTGGTTGAATTTTAACACCGTCAACTAATTGCAAAACCTCACGGGTGAAATTTAAGTATTGCTCAGCGGCTCTGCTCTTTCCTAAATAGCTATAAATTGTTTTTTGTCTCAATTGAGCGGTTTTTATTGTGCTGTCAATTCCGAGAGGCTCAAAAACTCGTAATTTCTCTTTAAAATGCTCAACAACCGTCGAATAAATGTCCCTTGTAACTGCGGGCCTCTGGTCAAAAATAGTTGGCAAAACTCCAAGAACATTTATTTTTCGTTCGTAGACATCTTCAATCACCTTAACCTGCGCAAGAACAGAGGCAATTCCAGGTAGGGCAAAAGGGTCCATTGTTGCTGGGATTATAAGATGATCAACAAAAGTTAAAACGTTTTGTGTGACCGTATTTAATGAGGGGGCGCAGTCGATAACTATATAGTCCCATTCATTTGATCCAAGGGCCTTAAAACGTACTCTCAGAGTCTCCTCTCTTCTTGGAAAAGAGACCATCCTCGTATCAGCTTCAGCAAGACGCTTTGAAGCCAAAAGGACATCAATTTGAGCTTCACTAGAAACATCAATTTTATTCATCGAAGCCGCGCTGATGGATTGGCCATCAACAAGAAAAGACGCAAAGCTTGCCGTTGCTTCCGAGTGTTTAAGTCGAAAATATGTTTTAATCGAGCCCTGAGAGTCTGCCTCAATCAGAAGAACTCTAGCATTTGGTTTATGGATCAATATTCCAGCAGCTATGTTAACGGCTGTGGTCGTTTTCGCAACTCCACCCTTTTGATTGTAAACTGCAATTGATTTCATTAGTCGCCTCCCTTGGCTTACGAAAATTTCAATCTAAAATTCAAAGTTGGTCATCTAAAAAATCCGCAACCCCCTGAGTCATTTAAAAATAGAGGCGCCTCTGTAAATAAGTTGTCAAATTTGACAACTTATGATAATCTGGCCTCAATATGAATGAGCGGAGAGACTACAAAATTTCTATCACTGTCAATTCTAGAGCCATTAACAGAGTCGTTATTGACCCTCATTATGAGTTCAAGCATGGCGACTCTGTTAATGATGAAATTATTTTAAGTCTTATCCAAATGCTCGATGGAAAGACGTTTACACCAGAGGCTGAAAGAGATGGCTTTCAGTATTTTAAAACGGACCCGCTTGAACTGAGTGGCGTCAGCTATCGACTCATTTGGCTTTTGGAAAGAAGTGAAATCTATATTGGCGTGGTAAACGCCTTTCGGAGGTAAGTATGGCGCGAAAAATTGAACTCAAAGATGGATCTACGGTAAGGTATCCAGAAGAAAAAGATCTAAATGATATGCTAAAAAAGTTATCATCAGATGATATTATTGGGAGCACTGTTATTCCAAAAAACGCACCCGAAAGTGATAAGATTAAGTACAAGCTTTGCGGTAAAATTTTAGAATACAAGCTGACAAAAAATCTTACGCAAAAAGAGTTAGCCGAAAAAATAGGTCTCGATGAGCCAGAGACAAGCCGAGTTTTGCACTATAAAATTGAACGTTATTCGATCGAAAGATTGCTTGGATATGCATTAACTCTGTATCCAAAATTGACCATCGAAGTTCTGGCGGCCTAGTTTTTAAATTACTGACACCGCGGTAACCCGTTGGGCAGGGTGTTAGCGAGCTACGGTTGAAGTTTGGAAGTGGATACCGAGTCTACTTCAGCCAACACGGAGAAGAAATCATCGTTCTTCTTTGCGGTGGTGATAAGGGTTCACAAACTGACGATATTGAAACTGCTAAAAGTTATTGGGCGGATTTTAAAAGGAGAAACAATGTTTAAAGCTAGTCGTTCACACGAAAAGGGTTTGATTGAGTGGCTTCAAAAGAGTCCCGATAATCAACGGGAATATCTAAAAGCCTCAATTGAGGAGAATTCCGATATGCCCGAGGCTATCATCTCGGCGATCCGTGAAATTGCGGAAGCTCGTGGCTATGAGTCTTTGGCAAAAGAAGCTGGATTGAGCCAAAAAGCTCTATACAAAATTCTTTCCGAAACTAAAGAAGCGAAGCCTCGCTTTGAAACCATCGCTCAACTTATTCAAGCCTTGGGACTTCGGTTCACCGTTGAAGCCGACCCACACAAAGCGAGAGTTAGTTAAAGTAGGCACATTGTAGCACGCTTGTATTTGTATGAAATGTAACCATCTGATAGCGAATCCAAAGTCCGGTGCCTATATAATTAAACCCCACGCCTGCCCCAGCTGGCCTTCTAAGATATTAATTTATATGGGATATCCGTAAAAATAAAATCAATAAGATTATGAACTCTTTGCCATGAGTTTGCCACGACTTCCCTGGGGACTTCTCTAGTGACTTCCTAGGGGGGGCGATTGCGAGCGGTAAGCGGAGCAACCAGCATTTAATTCGTTCTGACAAAAAAGCTCACTAGCCGGTACCAATCGGCCACTCAAAACCATTTGTTTTCTATCCAAAATAGATTGACACATTTGTTATTCAATAACCCAATAAAGATATGCGTATTCGAAGATTCTTACTGATTTCGATTGGAATTTATCTATTTATAAATATTGGTTTATTTTTTTTTAATCCATATTCCTCAGCTTGGCATTATCAAGATCACGATCCACGGCCCCTGACTGTCGAATCGCCCGGAGACAGTTCCATTGATGTCGAGAAAATTGAAAAAACTTTAAACGAAATTGATCTAGCTTATAATGCTAGAGAACCAGATGACTTGGAAAAAACTCAGCAGCAGTTTGTCAGATTAGTCCAATTCATATTTTTTCCTTCTACTGTTGGGCTGACCATAAAATCGTTCGTAGGATACATGGGCCCAGCCAATCAAGCACAGCAAGCATTCACTTTGTCGGTTAAAAGACGCTATAACCACCTGGTCAAAATTGGTAATTCGAAAGGTATGCAAAAGAGCGGTTTTTTGTTTATTGAGGATCCCACTTTATCCAAAAATAATGGTGAACCATATTGAATGATCATTAACCCCTGCCTTTCTATGCGCGAGCTGATCACTTTAGCTCGCGCAACTAGGGCACGGCCTAATTCCCATTTCCCAGGCTACGATAAAACGTGCCTTTAGAGACCCCCAAGCTTTTACAGATCTCACTCACCGAGAACTCCCCCTTATGAAGCGCGCGCGCCTGCTCAACTTTACTCTGATCCATTAACCGCGGCCTTCCGCCGCATCTTCCGCGAGCTCGAGCTGCCATAAGTCCCGCCTTGGTTCTTTCACTAATTAAAGCCCGCTCAAACTCAGCCAGCGCGCCAAACACATGAAACACCAATCTTCCGCCAGCAGTCGTAGTATCAATATTCTCTCTTAATGATTTAAACCCAATTCCTCTACCAGAGAGCTCTTCCACCATAAGAATTAATTTCTTAAGCGTTCTACCTAAGCGATCAAGTCTACACACAACAAGCACATCACCTTCTCTGGCGTATTTTAATAAACCATCAAGCCCCACGCGCTTATCAATCACGCCGCTGATTTTATCAGAGAAAAATTTCTCGCATCCGGCTTTTTCAAGTTCGTCATTTTGAGCATCCAGGTTTTGATCATCTTTTGATACCCGAGCATACCCAAGCAACATAATACTTCCTTTGTATAAAGATAAAATTTCAAAAATCGTCCCAAATTCAAAGCAAAACCGCAAATAAGTTCTATTTCTTCAGTTTGATTTTAAGACGAGATTTTGAAACAAAAAATCTATAAAAACTAGACCTTTTCCATAGAGTGATGTTGCTTTTGCCAAAATTTTTATGTAACGATCTATCGTTTCAAATACGACCGTTTGTGGGAACTACATTCACTCCCATTTTCGAGCATGATGTAAGACTGTTAGTATTTCTATTGAATCTTTTTTCGTTCTATAGACGACAATAAATGGTGTCGTCACAATAATAAGTTCCTTGGTGCCTTTGACTCTTCCCGGCCTTCCCGAATCAGGAAAGATTTTTATTTGATCTACGCCTTCAATTATTTTCTTAATCATGAGACGAGCAGTTTCTGGTCTGTCTTCAATTTCGGCTATGTAATTAAATACGCTTTCAAGATCATTAATCGCAATTTTTGTCCAATTAACCTTTGCTAAAGTCACTTAGATAAAATCCTTTTAATCGCATCGGCAGAAGCAAAATCTTTCATATCAGCCTGCTTGATTGCATTTTTAATATGATTAATCTGCCACTGTTGAACTTCTAAATAATTATCAATGGCCTCACTAATAAGGAACGAACGGTCTCTATGGGTTGCCTCTGCTAATGAATCAAGTTGCTCTATTTTCTCTTCTTCAAGTCTTAGCGATACTCCTAGTTTTTTTGACACATTAAACCTCCAGCGTATTTTTTAATAATACACTGAAATACGATAAAATACAATGAATTTTTAAGCGTTTCAAAAAAATCTGAAAAAGACCGCCAATCCGTTACGGCAAGCATGGAATTGGATATCCAACTCCATCTTTTGGGGTCCACCCCAAGGGAGGGCTAGGGAGTTTAAAAGCTGTTTCTTGGTTCCCTCCTAAGTATTCCCCGGCGGGTTAGGGCCCCTTTATTAACAAATCAACACCAAGCCTTATGTTCCGCGCTCACTACAATTCTGTTTAGAAATTTGTGCCTCTGCTAAATTGCGCATGCGTTCAACTTCAATCAATGCACCCGGATCAACGTTTACTGCAGCGTTATTCGCAACAACGGTTTGGCGCAGTTTCATGGCGTAACCCCACGCACCCACTAATACCGCCACAAAAATAACTAAAAAGACTACAAGAGCCTTTTTCTCAATACTTGAACTTTTTGATTTTAAATTATTTTTAGTCATCTATTTTGGATAGCAAGTGCACGAACATCGAGCAACCAAAAAATTAGGAAATAAAATCAAATCATGCATGAGGACAATTTTTGGCATTATACATACCAACCCATTCGCCCCTGAGTCGCTTGTAAAGTGTTATTAGTGAGTGCATGAATATCTGATTCTAAATTTACTGTCGCACTAACTACAAACGGTACGATATGGGGGCAATAAGACGTTGCTTTTTTCCCGTGTAAGGCAAGAAGTCGACCATTCGGCGCAAATAGTGGTGCATATATGGCATTGAGCCGATCTTCCTCAGCAGCCCACTGTAATTGGGTCGCTCGGTCATACGCATAAATTACTTTATCTGCATCCCATACAACAAATTGCCCATCAGGTGAAACATCATAGCTACCACTACTAGGTTTGACTTCTATATTTGCGAACTGACCTTGATCTGCAAATTTGGAACTAAAGCCATTCAAAAAGCCCGAATTACTCCGTCTAAGCACTAGTTCGCCCGTGAGCCCAATCCAAACGGGGTCTTCATAATTATCAAATTGAGTAATCACTTGGATTGAAGCCAATTCTAATACGAGCGTTCTGTTCCAACGCTTTCGACTATTTGCAAATACAATTTCTTTTACAGTAAAGGCAAAATATTTTTCATCCGGACTAAAAACAATTGAACTCACTAACGATGAATTCGCTCGTTTAATTTGTATTCGGTTTTTCAAGCTAGCATCAGAATTGAAAAGTGAAATAAAAAAACCACCATCTGGATTCTCGCCTTTGTCTGCTACGGCAATTAATCCGGACCGAGACACGCCTATACCAATCTCGCTTGGAATGTTTTTTTCGGGACTAAATTCTATATTTACAAGTGAAGCAAAATTGTATACCGCAATTTTACTTTCATTTTTAAACACCAAGAAACCAATTCCGCCCTGGTCTGGCGTCCCTAGAGGACGAACGACAGGAACCGGTTGCGAACTATGGTTTCCACCACTACAGCTTAAAAGCGCCATCCCGGAAAGAGTGATTAAACTCTGAGTAATAATCCTTCGCCGAGATATGTCGTGTATCAACGCCCTCATAGTTAACTATCATGCAATTCGACGGCCTGATAACAATTAGCTCATTTCGTTTTCGCAATCCAAAATTCTACTTTAGATAACTGCTTAGGGCGTACAGTCGGGTCAACCAAATCCCACTGTGTTGGGAGACCGCCAAAAACCAAAGAATTCAAATTTAACTTATAAATATCGTATACGGTTTTACCAATTGTTGGCATTTTGAACGGGCGACAAAATTTTCCCGAAACATTCTGAGCCACATTAAGTTTCCAGTTTTTAAAACCACAACCATCCTCATTCGTGTTGCTATTAAACTTTTCAATCACACTTTGCAGATGAACAGTCATCTCTACTTTAGATGGTGTACTGTTAAACTTTTTACCGTCTCCAAACTTTGCCCCAGTAATATAGCTGGCCTCATACGCCATGCTCAACGAATGCGTAGTGCAGACCTTATCCTCAAACAATTTAAAATTAACGGTCTCTTTACTATTTTCAAATTTTATTACTGCCTTAAAAGAATGATTTCCAAAAATATTACATTCAGAAACCCAATTGCCTGTAATGTCTGATTTGGCTAAAACCGAAATTGAAAACAAAAGAAATGTAACTGCATTTATTACTATTTTCACCGTGTCTCCTATATTTTTATGCCACAAAATTTGCAGTAAATCGCATCCGCATCCGAGGTCCCACAAAACGCAACTTGGGTACGGCTAACCCATGGCGCTCAGGCAGAGTTAACTGTTTGAAGACTAAACTCCGAAAAGTTGAGTCACTACGAACAAAGCTAGCAGACCCAATGCGATCGTGGCAACTGTACTTCGCGTTTTAAAACAAATCACGAAAGCACCAACCAAAACTATTAAACGTTCTTTGCCCATGACCCACTCGACGGAGCCTTGATGATAAAACACGGCAGGTGCTACGAATGCCGGCAAGATCGCAGCTGGAATATAAGAAAATAATTCTTTTGTTCGATCCGAAATCTGTATCCTATCTGATACCGCAATAATTGAGCCTCGAATTATAATTGTTCCTAATGCCAGGAAACCTATATTGATCCAAAAATACCGGGCATCTATCATGAACTCGCCTTATCTCGAGACAAATAGGCCGCTAGCATAATAGATAAACAGGCCGTAACAATTAGTCCCACTTTAAATGGAAGACTATATAACAAAACGGAAACACCCGCAGAAAAAGCGGCAACAAATACATATTTCTTATTTTTCAAAGTCGGAATCAGAAGAGCTACAAAACTGAGCGGAACTCCATAGTCCAGTCCCCACGAAGCTGGAGCAAAATTACCAAAAATAAATCCAGCCACAACCGATAACTGCCAAACCAATATCATACACAAAGACGCGCCAAAATAGAATGCTACTGCATTTTTGTTTGTTGGAAGTTTATCTTGATTTGCTGACATCACGGCATAACTTTGATCCGTTAACAGATGAGCCGCAAAAAATTTAGATATAAATCCCGAGTTCTGTAAATACGGCGACATGGCTGCACTATACAACAAAAATCTTAGATTAATTACTAAGCCAGAAACTATGACCACAATGCCAAGTGCGTTTCGGGTCATTAAGTCGATTGCGGCTAGCTGAGCAGCTCCTGCATATACGAAAACATTCATGCCCAGCGTTTGGAAGAAACTAAACTTAGCTTCCGAGCACAACGTACCGACAACGGCCCCAAAAGGAACAATACCTGTGGTTATTGGGATCATTAATTTAAATCCCATTCCAAAAAAATTCTGCGTCTTCATGATGAACTTTCTATTGTCGAGGTATGTTGATAAAATGCAACAAAAAGCGACAAAATCGCGGCCACCAAAAGCGCTACACATAATAATTTGCTCAGAGCAAAGACCTTAATCCAAAAGGTATTGTTTCGCGCGAGTGTTTCGAATTCATTCACGTAGATAATCTCACACGCGCCATTTTCCCGATCTGCCCTGGATACACTTGTATTTCTGTATGGTCCACCATCTACGCTATAGTTTACTAAGTGTCCTTTAATGCGGATTTCGTCACCCACTTTGGAATTTTCTATCAGTTTTTGAATATTAATATTCGCAGGAATTAAATGATTATTCGACATCTGATCCATTTGGAACTTCTGCCAAGCGTCCCCGCTTTTTGTTTGCACATAACACGTCCAGTTCCCATTTCTAAAATTAAGCTTATCTAAGTAGGGATTTAAAATATTCGTGCCCCAGATAACGCATATGTCTTTTGTATTTATATAATCATTCCAAGACTCATGGGAGGTATCCGTCCAACTATCAGAATCGTGATTTGAAACTACCAAACCCCAGATTTCATAATCATGAGTGGGATTTAATTGATAACGATGTCCATTCGCCTCCATAGTAAACGACGTTTTAGTCGTAGGTATCTGGACCGGTTCTTTTTGAAGACTACCAAGAGAAACAAATCTAGTTGGAATTTTTTGCGACCGCCAGTAGCTGATTCCGCAAATGGCGGCGCAAAGCACTAATAGTTTTGAAAAGCGTATGAAACAATCGATGTTACTTTTCATAAATTGAACATCTTTGGTTGATCTGAAATAGGTAATTTTGATATCACTGAAGACTATTTTTGCAAATAGTCTTCAAGTTTGTCAAACGAACCTGTCCAACCCAGAGTCATACCCGTTCGTTCTTTCACGAAAGTAGCAAGTTCTGCCGGAGTACAATTTCCATATGTTTCCCAAGTTATGGTAACTCGCGTTTCGTCTACACTTTCTTCAGATAACTTTACCGTAGTTAACATTGTTTCTGGCCAAGTCGGTGCCATCGGGTGACGACTCATATTTCCTTTTTCATCACAGAATTGCTGAGTATAGACAATTAAATTTGGACTTTCGATTTTTACATACTCTGCACGCCCGTACATTTTTATATCGCCGCCACTCATCATATACATAGATTTACCGCCGGCTCTAATATCAGCATTCATGAATTGCATCGTCATGCCTGTTGGCGGTAGCCATTTTGCAATGTGTTTCGGATCTGTCCACATTTCAAACATAGTTTTGATAGGCGCTTTGAAGGACCGGTTGATAACGAAAACTTCTTTTCCCGTTTTTTCTTTCTCTACGTATTCTGCTAAACGATCCCATGTTGAATTTCCGCCTGCGGCTTTAACGAACTTTGCAATTTCGGCTGCCGCTTCTGGGGACGCCAAAATCATCCGCATATCCATCTTCGTTTTACCTTTTTCATCAGAAAATGTAACATTTACGCGAAATAATGGGGGCGTATCCTCGGTACCACCATGGTCATAAACTAATTTTTTATACGGCTCGACTTCAAAGTACTTAGTCAAATTTGGCCAATCTTTGCCATCTGGTCCATGCATTGTATATTTCCAATGTCCACCCACACGTAAATCTTTACTGTGAGTAGTAATCGTAAACCCACGAGGGCCCCACCATTTTGCGACTTGTTTTGGATCCGTCCAAGCATCCCATACTGCTTTTACAGGCGCATCATATACACGCACTATTTTGAGTTCATTTGAATTACTTTTTGCGAACATTAGTTTTTCCTTTCTTTTTCTTGTTACCTGTTACAGTTTTTAAATATTCATCTAGGCGATCAAAACTTTCTTCCCAGAAAACGCGATATTGTTCCATCCAATCGGCAGCGTCCTTCAAAGCCTCTGCATTTATTTTGCAAGGCCTCCATTGAGCTTCGCGAGTTTTCGTGATCAATCCTGCTTTTTCTAAAACTTTTAAATGTTTGGTAACGGCGGGCAGACTCATCTCTTTCAAAAATGGTTGCGCTAAATCTGAAACGTTAGCTTCACCTTGGGATAATTTTGCCAGCATTGCCCGTCGTGTGGGATCAGCTAGGGCGGCAAAGGTGGTACTCAGATTATCTTGCATATTATTTAACCTCTTTGTTAATTAACTACTTAGTTAAGTATAAGTTGAAGCTATGCCTACGTCAACGGCATTTTTAAGCAGCTGAAATTACTAAGAAAATCTAACTATATCTGTTTTCTACAATATGCTTAAGGGTCTTAAGATCCGTTTCTATAAACCTTAAATCCCCATCGGCGATTCGCAAAGACAAATACGTTCTCTATATTGTGTTTAATAGATATAGAAATATGTTTCACTGGAAAACTCATAACGCCTGCTATTTTCTTCCCGACACCTAAATTTTTGGTATACAGTATCGAACATCACTTAAAAGGAGAACTACATGGCTAAGATTACATTAAAAGGAAATCCTATTAACACGACTGGCGATTTGCCAAAAGTTGGCTCAACGGCTCCAGAGTTTAAATTAACAAAAATGGATTTATCAGAAGCGACCCTTTCTTCTTTTGCAGGAAAGAAAAAAGTTTTAAATATTTTTCCAAGTATTGATACCGGGACTTGCGCTTTATCAGTAAAGCATTTCAACAAAGACGCTGCGAATGCAAAAAACACCGTCGTTATAAATATCTCTGCAGATCTTCCATTTGCACAAAAGCGTTTCTGTGGTGCCGAAGGTATTGCAAATGCAGAAACTATGTCGTCATTCCGTAGCACATTTGCAAGAGATTACGGGTTACAACTTCAAGATGGTCCGTTAGCAGGACTATGCTCACGCGCAGTTATCGTTCTAGATGAAAACAATAAAGTTCTATACACGGAACAAGTGGCTGACATCGTCAATGAACCTAATTACGACGCCGCAATGAAATCGTTAAACAATATGTAAGTCTTTGATCTTGATAGGAAAAACCAAACGACTTGAATTTCAGGTCGTTTGCCTTTATCCTATTAGTTCTGGGCTCTACACCCAGAATTTATGAGAGCGTAAATAAACCAGTTTAATTTTTTTAATTTAACTTCAATTCCACACAGTCTGTGTGAAGGGTTTATTTATGAATGCAATCGTCACCGCAAGGGGCGTCTCTCTTGAGTTAACAAGTGGGCGGCTACTCTTTTCAAATTTAAATTTTACAATTAACCCCATACTAACGGCACTGGTTGGTCCCAATGGCGTTGGAAAAACGAGTTTAGCAAAGCTATTGGTCGGCGAGATTGAACCCACTTCGGGTTCTATCCGTCGCAATGTTCCTGTTACGTTTTTTCATCAACGAGAAGAACCGCCCGCCATGACTATCGAAGAGTTTCTAACCGAAGACTACTCTTGGCCAACGCTAGGTGAAAAATTACTTGATGGGATTGATCGCCAAAAATTGTGTACACACTTAAGTGGTGGGCAATGGATGCGCGTTCGCTTGGCCCATTCCCTCAAAGATCGGTTTTTAATTCTAGATGAGCCAACCAACGACTTGGATCGCGAAGGCCGAGAAGCTATCTTGCACTATTTGCAACGGCGTGAAGGTGGAGCTTTGATTGTTTCGCATGATCGCGAGTGTTTGCGCCTATGCCAAGATATCTTGGAACTTTCGAATCGCGGGCTCAGTAAGTTCGGCAATGGTTGGGATCTGTACGAAGAGGTCAAAAATCAGGAACGGAAAAACTTAAGCGCGGCATTAGATTCCGCCAAACGCGATCGCGATCAAGCTCATATCGATCGCGCAGAACAAATGGCTAAACAAGAAAAACGCAACCGACGCGGAGCTAAAACCGCCGAACGCGGAGGTATGCCAAAGATTTTATTAGGTGCGCGCAAACGCCGTGCGCAAGCAACTTCTGGCAGTATCGATGCCGCGACCTTGGACCGCGCAAAATCGGCCGTTCAAGATGCGTACGAAGCATTTGCTGAAATGAAAATCGATCCTGTCATGTATGCCGACCTAATTGGTAAAGCAATCCCTAATCAAAAATTGGTTGCAGAGGCCAGAGACTTCAACATCAAATTTAAAAACTGGCTTTATCCAAGAGATCTGAACTTTACGTGGCGAGGAAATCTGCGTTTGGCTTTAAAAGGCGAAAACGGTTCAGGTAAATCAACTTTGATCAAAGCTATCCTGGGCGAAGCATTTGAAACGCACGGTAAATTAATTCGCGGAAATTTGAAAACACTGTACATTGATCAACGATGCGCGATTTTAGATGAAACAAAAGATATCTTTGAAAATATTCGCGATGTCTCTATGCTTGATGAAAGTGAAATCAGAAATGGTCTATCGAAATTTCTATTTAAGAAAAATACCGTTTTCCAAAAAGTAAGTACTTTAAGTGGTGGCGAACGATTGCGAGCAGCGTTAGCGCGTGGGTTATTGAGCACTGAAAGACCGGAGCTTTTGATTTTAGATGAACCGACAAACAATTTGGATCTTTTAAATATCGAGTTTTTGGAAAACCTCATTCGTGAATTTCAAGGCGCATTGCTTGTGATTTCCCATGATGAGATCTTTTTGAAAAGAGCCAATGTGACCGAAGTGCTTGACCTTATAGACTTAAGGTTTCAAAATCAAAACTAAAAAATACCTTATTTTGAAATATGTTATAGCCCCAATAACTTCTTGGATAAATCGACGGCGCGTTCGACAAGCTCGAACGCATTTTGGTGCAGGTACTCGCTGTGTTTTACGTAATCCATATTCCGCTCCATGTCTTCAGCCGACCAACCTAACGAATGACCTACATAGGGAAATGCGGGGGATGCAAATCCCAGTTCACTAAAGAAGTTTAACATCTGTCCGGCGACAGACTGAATATTATCCTGACCACCTGTAATGATAAAACCGGCAACCTTGTTTTGAATCAATACCCGATCTTTTAACGTAATTTGATTTTGAATGCTGTTAAGTCGTTCGGCCATTTTATAATATAACGAACTCGCGTTACCCCAACGAATGGGTGAGGATAAAATCACAACATCGGCCCAGTGAACTAGATTTTCATAAACCTGAACCATCTGATCATTAGGATCTATTTTTGTAATGGAACAAGGCCATGTGCAGGCTTTCTCTGATTTTGAATAAAATCCTTCACAATGCCTAAAATTTAAATCTGACAACCCCAAAAATTTTGTTTCGACATCTAATGTACTTGAGGCTTTGCCAAGTGCCGTCTTCAATAGCTCTTCTGATGTTGAAAAACGTGGATGATTACGATCCATTGCGGTCGTAGAGATACCCAGAACTTTGATTTTTCCAGGCTCGCGTTTTGGCTCACGAGCTAAGCCAGAACCGGGATTGTAGGTAGCCCGCACTCTTTGTGATTCTGCGCCCGCATTTATAAATAACGATTCGCCTTCGATTTTAATCGGAATATTAGGAACCGTTCCCGCGTGCGATGAAATAGGCTCGGTGGATTCACGAACAGATTCACCCGTCTTGTGATTAAACTCCCAATAGTGCCATGGACATTCGATACAGCCTTTTTTCAAACGACCTTTCGAAAGTGGTCCACCCATATGATTACATTTATTATTGAGTGCTCCAAATGCGCCGTCGTAATAACTCAAAACCATTTTTCGATCACTGATCGTAAGTTCTTTTAATCCACCTGTTGATTCAAGCTCACGAATCAAATCCTGAGTTTTCCCTACAAGCGTCCATTCGCTAGCGACTGTATCCATTATTCAACCTTATTTTTTTGCGTTCGTTCAAAGAGATCATTCTTAGCAGTTAGTGTCCGTCCAATCGTTTCAGCAATTAACAGCCACAACACAGCTTGCGATGGTGTTAGGTTATCTTTTAGCGTATCATTAAAGATTCCAAGCCAACGTTTGAGCAGTTCCCGATTGAACCCAGCGAAATAGTGTTTAGGCACAGGGTTGTATTCAGAAAACTGATAGGGCTGACCGCCCATTCGAATCCACCAAAAATGAGTGATGCGATCGATGTGTTCAGGCCAATCATGAACCGATTGAAACGGCACTTGCAAAACAGGGTCACGCTGAATTCGATTGTAGAAATCATCAACGACTTTAAAAATTTCACCATGCGTGAAAACGATATCTTTCACCGTTAACGTATCCGTAGGGACCGGAATGGATGAGCTCATAATAATTTTCCTATAGCTGACAGTCTACTGCACCTGCAGTTAAAGTCACGTTTGTTTTTTATGGCTCTTCCCACAAAACCCTTTCCAATTGGGCAATTTCCAACAATACTATAACCCCATGTACAAACTGCGCGATTATCAGCAAGATGCTGTTAACAACACTATCAAGTACTTCCAAAAGAAGCGCGATCCCGCAATGATTGTTCTGCCAACTGGCGCAGGAAAATCACTTGTTATTGCTGAACTCGCACGCATTGCGCGGGGCCGTGTTTTAGTTTTAGCGCACGTTAAGGAATTGGTAGAGCAGAACTATGAAAAATACAAAAGCTATGGATTGGATGCCGGAATTTTTTCAGCGAGTCTTGGTAAAAAGGATTGGGATCAAAAGGCTATTTTTGGCGGCGTACAATCTGTGGCACGCGCACCTGATGAGTTTTTTAACGATTTTAGCCTTTTAGTCATTGATGAATGCCATCGCGTCGCTGAAGAAGGTGCGACTCAGTATCAAGAAGTTATTAAAAAACTTCAGGCTCGCAATCCTGGTTTATGCGTGCTGGGTCTAACGGCGACTCCCTATCGTTTGGGACTTGGTTGGATCTATGAGTATTCAACCAATGGTGAAATCAAGACCGATAAAAAACGCTTCTTCAAACAGTGCGTGTATGAATTGCCACTCGCCTATATGATTAAGAACAAGTACTTAACCACACCAGTAAAAGTCGATATTCCTGTTACGTGCTATGATTTTTCGGAACTGATGGATAAGGATCGCACGTATACGACGGCCGAAGTTGAAGAGATTTTAAAAAGTCAAAAACGACTGACTCCGTTGATTATCAAGAACATCATCGATATTACAGAACGTTTTGACCGAAAGGGCGTAATGATTTTTAGCGCCTCCGTTCGCCATGCCGAAGAAATCATGTCGCATCTACCTAAAGACGATGCACGAGTTGTTCTGGGTGATACGGATATCAGCGAACGCAATGAAATCGTAAATGATTTTAAAAAGAAAAAATTTAAATACCTAGTAAACGTGTCAGTGCTGACAACGGGATTTGATGCCCCTCACGTAGATGTCATTGCGATACTAAGACCGACAGAATCCAATGCCTTGTATCAGCAAATTATCGGTCGTGGTCTGCGCTTATCTAGTGATAAGAAAGACTGTTATGTTTTGGATTATACGGGAATGGGCCATGATATTTTTGCGCCGGAAATTAATGACAAGCGCCCAGCAAAAGATACCGTTCCGGTTCGAGTCACCTGCCCCGTGTGTGACTTTGTAAATAACTTTTGGGGTTATGCCGATGATGACGGCCAGGTCTATGAACACTTTGGTCGCAAATGCAAAGGGGCACGTCAAGATCCAAAAACGTACGAGATCATACCGTGTGGATTTCGGTTTCGCTCTAAAATTTGCCACAGCTGCGGATGTGAAAATGATATTACAGCTAGAGCCTGTGAAAACTGCGATGCCACACTGATTGATGCTGATGCCAAACTTAAACAAGCCAAGTTATCAAAAAATTCACACGTCTTAACGCCAGAACGAATTACGTTTGAAGAGCGAACAGACAAAAACTCGCAGCCATATTTAGAAATCAGATATTATGATTATGATTCTAACTACCTCAGCGAAGCACATTTTTTTAGCAACCCGTCTTCGATTAAGAAATTTAATATTAATTTCCTGCGTTCGCACTTGCGGCGTCCAGAACTGGCGATGGATTTAACATCACCTAAAGAAGTCATTCGGTTTCAGAAACTCTTCCGCCTGCCTTCGTTCGTTATCGCCCGAAAGCAGGACAAATTCTGGAAAATTACCGAAAAAGTTTTCGCGGAAGAATTGTAGAAAAAAATTTTTACATAATCTCAATTTCGTCCAATTTATGACTATTCGGCCTTCTGATTGTAGCATTACTAAACATGTTTATGAAATTTTCTTGTTAGTCATTTATCGATCTTTAAAGGCGACCGATAAATAAATCAGTTTACTCTATTGAACTGTAACACCAACTCCTCGGAGACAAAATGAACAGAATCTTTTTCAAATTTTTAGGTTTAGCCACAATCACAATTAGTCTAGGTTGCGCAACAATAGTTAAATCTGACAAAATTCCAGTTAAATTTATGGGAGGTCTTAAAGAAGGCGATACTATTCTTAACACCCCTGACGGTCAGTATAATTTAAAAAATGGCCAAACTACAGTGTTAGTCTCTAGATCTAAAACTGATATTCCTATTTCGGTAACCTGCAACAATGAAACTCGCGAAGGAGTAATCATAACCAAATACGATGCTTTGGCTGGTATCTTGGGAAATATCGTTTTTGGAGGAATAATCGGAATGGGAATAGATTCATTCAATAACAAAACGTATGATCCGCCTAACTCTTTTAACTTAGCTCCCCTATGTTCCGACTCAAAAGATGCAAGTGTAGCGGAAAATAGTTCTAATAGTCCAAAGAATCGAGATCCTAGTTCGAAGTAAGTTGTAAAAATGATGTCTAGCGCATCTTTCCGAGCTCGAGGTTACATTAATCGCCCTTGTTCGGAAAACTTCACTGCGATCTGTGCGGCTACACGAGCATTGTTTAACACCAACTGAATATTAGTATCTAAACTTTTACCGGCTGTTAATTCTTTTACTTTACCTAGTAAATAAGGCGTTGAATCTTTGCCTTTGATTCCGATGCGTTTCATTTCGGTAAGCGCGCTCTCTATCACGCGTTCCATTTCCTTAAAATCCAAAGAATATTCTTGCGGCACTGGGTTCGCGATCACGACACCACCGTTTAAGCCCATAGACCATTTAGCATGTAAAATTGAGGCAACATCAGCCGGTGAATCTACGCGAGTATCAACTTTAAAACCACTTTCGCGAGTGTAAAATGCAGGAAGTTCTGCCGTTTG
Source organism: Oligoflexales bacterium (assembly GCA_018060885.1). Classification (GTDB taxonomy): domain Bacteria; phylum Bdellovibrionota_B; class Oligoflexia; order Oligoflexales; family JAGOVF01; genus JAGOVF01. The sequence goes on from JAGOVF010000038.1 coordinate 18,787, forward strand.
GTATCCCAATACGGGTACACCTTTAGTTTCTAAATATTCCAGCGTCAGACCGATATCTAAAATAGATTTCGCACCTGAACTAATAACGGCCACATTCGTTTGTGCTAATTCTTCTAAGTCCGCGGAAATATCCATCGTTGTTTCGGCTTCGCGATGAACACCGCCAATTCCACCCGTAGCAAAAATAGAAATACCGGCACGTTCAGCAATAATCATTGTACTAGCGACCGTAGTCGCGCCGTCTTTTCCTTGAGCCATTACGATGGGAATATCTCGGCGACTGACTTTTGAAATTTGAGTCGCTTTCTTAGCAAAGCTTTCAATTTCTGTTTCTGATAAACCGGCACAAGGAATCCCATTTACAATTGCAATTGTTGCGGGAGTCGCGCCATTTTTTCTGACTTCGCTTTCTACGGCTAAGGCCATTTCATAATTTTGAGGATATGGCATTCCGTGCGAAATAATTGTCGATTCCAAGGCCACTACGGGAGCGCCTGATCGAATTGCGTTTTGTACGTCCTCGGTGAGTTGAACTTTCTTGTTTGTCATGGGCCATGTTCATAGCACTGATTGTGATTTCAAACAAAGACGAAAAAATTTTAGTCTAATAAATATATGCGACTTTACTTAATTTTAACACTATTTAGCAGCTGAATAATGCCAGATTTGTGAATTGATTTTTCATTTAAATCGTTAATATCTTTTAGAATTCCAAAACAAATGGCACAAATAAACTGACTTGATATCATTACCTGCATCAATTCATTTGCAGGTTTCTCTGCAGATATATCATAATTTAATCCTTTAACTTTGTATATTGCGATAGCGCTTTTAATTTGCTGAATCGTTTTTTTCGAAGCACCAATATGGGGAAACCAACTTCCGTATAGGTGCTCGTAGGATACTTGGTTTCTAATTTCTGAAAGACTGGATCCATTTCCTTTTCTCATTTTTAAAATCTCGGCCAATTTCTTCAGCTGTTTAGAAACAGGCGCATAAATGACACCACCACTCTCAGAAGTTTGTATGACTTTTTCAGCAAGGCCTTCAATTAAATTCGTATATTCTTTCCACATAAATACATGAGAGCCCCCCTTTTGATCTTGAGCCTTTTCTATAGAAAGAACCTTAAGATCATAATTAAAAGAAAAAATATAGGGACCACTAGTGAAATTTTTGGGCAAATTTATGGAATAAAGTTTACAAACCTCCTTCAGTTCATCGATCTGATCTTGATTAAAATTTGTACAGCTCTTTCCAAACATTCTAAGTGTTGCATGTGCACCATAAAAGGCCGAATAGTAACTTTTAACCACAATCCAGGAAGTAGTCTTGCTTTCTTTTTTATATTCTAATAGGCTATGAATACTTTCAAAAGCGGCCATACTAAATCGCTTGCAATCTGACGAAAGGGCACCAACTAACTTTTCAGGATTTGTGACAGTTAGAAATAACTTTCCATTGCCATATTTATCAGGCGTATACTCTTTTTTCGCAAACCATTCTTTTATGCCTCGATACTCCGATCGATTCACTTGAATAAACGATTGAATCAAGCTAGATCGAATGGCCTCGATGAAAAGTTCCTTTTGTTCCATCTATAAGCTAAAGTCCTTTTTCAGAGCTGCTTGAAAAGACTCTAAAAGATCCTTATATGATTTTCCTGGCTTCAAAATATTATTTTTATTTATATTTTGATATACTACGCCCAATACCTCACTATAATTATCTAAACTATAATTTCCTTCATATCGATATTTAGGGCTAGGGAGTTTAAAAGCTGTTTCTTGGTTCCCTCCTAAGTATTCCCCGGCGGGTTAGGGCCCCTTTATTAACAAATCAACACCAAGCCTTATGTTCCGCGCTCACTACAATTCTGTTTAGAAAGATGGCGCGATACCAATTAGGCCGAAAGCTTCCTAAAGAAGATATAAAAGATATTACTGAGTTTCTAAAGTCATTAACGGGTAAAAAACCTAAGATCCTAAGCGAGGCTTATGAATCCGTTAAAAAGTAGAAACAAAACTATATTTACGATTATTTCGATATTGATTATTTTTGCATTAGGGTTCATCTATAGTCGTTCGTCGGTTAGTGATATTACAGTGCATTCCAAAATATTGCATACACTTGAACAATCTAAGATTGCGAATCATGATTTAAATGAAAATGTCCTACGCCTAAAAACATTCTTACTTCAGTCCTACGATCCGTTAGTAAGGGACGTGGGAAAACAGCTAAGTCTTTGCAAAAGACTACATTCGGATCCAACTTATGAAAGCCTGCGACGTGAACAAACATTACCTCTGTTAAATGACTACTGCCAGTCTTTGAAAGAAAAAGCCGATCTAATTGAGCGATATAAAACACAACATTCCATTCTTAGGAATTCCATGAAGTATTTGCCAATAGTAGTGAAGCACTTTTCCGATACGAAATACAGCGACACGACGCATTCCCTATTTTCTAATGTTATTCTATATAACTTCGATCGGTCCGAAGACTTAGTAGACAATATCTACGAACTTCTTCGTAAGTTGCCAAAAAAACTGAGCAACAAGAAAGATAACGAGATGATGGAATCCTTGCGGTTGCATGTAAATCTAATTGTCAATTATAGTGTGACTCGGGCTACACTAGAAGAAAAAATTCTTTCAAGTTTAGTGATCGTAAAACTTGAACATTTGGTAAATCAATATTTGGATTGGTATCAAGTTCGACAAAATCGTGGCATCTCTTATCACTTTGTCCTAGTTTTTGTGTGCTTCGGTTTAGGCTTGTGGGTAGTTATAATTTTCAAACGTCTGCAGTCCCTGACGGACGATTTGCATGATTTAAATGCTAATCTAGAAATGAAGGTTGCCAAAAGAACCAAAGAATTATCCGAAGCTATGTCAAAACTTGAAGATAGCCAGACAGTATTAACTCAATCTGCGAAAATGACTGCGCTAGGTGAAATGGCGGGTGGTATTGCTCATGAAATCAATACGCCGTTAAGCGCGATTTTGATGAACGCTGAAATGTTGATGGATAGAGCTGATCAAGCGAGTCCGGAATTAATTCGTAAACGAACAGAAGCTATTGTCAAAATTGTGGCTCGTGTATCTAAGATTATTATGGGTTTAAAACGTTTCTCTAGAAATGCAGATGATGCCGAAAGATCAAGAGTTTTGGTGCAAACTATAGTCGACGACACATTAACTTTGTGTAGTGAAAAGTTTAAATCTCATTCTGTGAATTTAGAAATCAAATTAGACAGATCCGATCTTACGGTTCTTTGTGTGCCTGAACATATTTCCCAAGTGCTGCTAAACTTTTTGAATAACTCTTTATATGCCTTGAAAGACACGGATGCGATCAGCGATAAATGGATTTCGATTCATGCCTCGAAACAAGATGATCAAGTGGAAATATCGGTCACCGATGCAGGAACCGGTTTACCTGAAAGCATTCAGGCCAAATTAATGCAGCCGTTTTTCACAACTAAACCTCCCGGTGTTGGAACGGGATTAGGCTTAAGTATTTCAAAAGGGATCGTGGAGCAGAGCGGGGGGGAAATGTTTTATGATAAAAGATGTCCGAACACCCGCTTTGTTATACGCTTACCAGCCTAATTATTTTGAAAGAGCCTTGTCTCCGGAAAGATTTCCTCCGCCAGTAATCATCAAGCTAACGGAAAGACCAATAGCTAAAATGAAGTACTCTAAACCTTCACCTTTTTGATTTCCAAACCAGTTCATGAAAAAACCGTGCTGTGCGTGTACCGTTAAGCCAGCGACTAACATTGTAAAACCCACACCAAATGCAGCTACGCGGGTCAGTAAACCCGTCACTAATCCAATGGCGCCAAAGAATTCAGCCACGATCGGAAGTAAAGCTATTACGTAGGGCATGCCTTGTGATGTAAAATAATCCATCGTACCTGTAAAGCCATAACCTCCATACCAGCCTAACATTTTTTGAGCTCCATGGGGAAACATGGTCACACCTAACGCCACTCGAGCTACTAATGGCCCATAAGATGAATTTGTTTGCATGATTTTTTTGAGTACGCTCATATTTATTTCCTCCAAAAGATGAGTTTTCTGTTTTCATATACTATGTCGCGAAAAAGCTATTTGCAAAAGTAGACAAAATTAGTAATCATTTTTGCATAGATGCAAAAATGAGGGAGTTATGGATTTAAATCTTTTAAATACGTTTGTGGCAGTAGTGGAGGCAGGCTCAATGACTCAAGCTGCCCGTAGGCTCAAACAACCCATATCGCGTGTTAGTCGGGCGTTGTCCCGGCTGGAGCGAGATTTAAATCAACACTTGATACTTAGGACGACCCGCTCTTTTAAGATTACGTCTTCGGGTCTGCGACTCTTTCGCGAGATTCAACCTCTAATGCAACAGATTTCAGGATTGGAACGCTCGTTATCGAGCGAAAGCGAAGAATTGACCGGAGTTGTGCGCATCACCGCACCCGAGGATTTTGCTCAAGGGACGATGTCATCCATATTGCTAGAGTTAAGCTCGCTTCATCCGGGTTTACAATTTGATTTGAATTTAACAGATGAGTATGTTGACCTTCTGCGCACCGAAACGGACATTGGGATTCGAGGTGGAAAATTAAAAGATTCGACGTTAAAAGCAAAATATGTCGGGGAATCTAAATTCGTTTTTGTGGCGTCTCCGGATTATCTTGAAAAATTTGGTACACCAAAAAGGCCCGAAGACTTGGTTAAGCATAAATGTATTTTCTCGCCGTTAGGGCCTAATAGTGAGCGTAATGAGTGGGTGGTTACTAATGGATCACGCAAAGAAAAAATAAAGTTCATTCCGCAGTGGAAAGTAAATCACAAAGGTTTGGCTTGTACGTTTGTACGTGCTGGTCATGGAATCTCGCTTCTACCAAGTCCAATGGTGAATAGGTTCTTGGAATCGAAAGAGTTGATCCATGTTTTATCCCCTTGGGGACTGGAATCTGCGCCATTGCATTTAGTATATCCCCCTCAAAAGGTGACATCACGAAAGGTGCGGGAGGTATCTAAGTTCTTAGAAATAAGGATTCGCGAAATGATGACGTTGGGAAAGATTTAAAACCAACGTTCAAAAATGCGAATCATCGGTACCATTAAAAGTAAGAGTCGTTGCTGAATGCTTTCAACGTCATTTGCATCAATATCTGGTGGGATCTCGCCGTTCGTATCCATTCGATGACCATTTCCTGCGCGCCATAGAATCATGCGGGCTACGTGCTGGCAGAAATCTGCATTATCTATTAGAAGCGCGAGCTCGGCGTTCATTCGACGTAGTGAACGTGGATCAAAGTTGGCCGTACCGATCATACATGAAGTTTCGTCAATGACGTATGTCTTCGCGTGAGTATTATAGCGTGATCCTTGTGTCATTTGAGGTATTGGGTTTTCATCCATTGGCATTGGGTCCCCAGAATACAAATAAATGTTGGCTCCATTAGCCGCAAAATTTTTAGCGTGAACTTGCGTAAGTGCGTTCACCACGAATTCACGTCGAGATGCTTTCCGTGAATTTGTTAATATCATGATTTTTTTGCCATCTGCCATTAGCTTTTTGAACATTTTCCAGCTTTCACTGTCAGGAATAATGTAGCCATTTTCAATCATTAGACGACTTTTTGTTTTGCTAATGTCTTCTAACAAGATGGTGCCAGTGATTGTCTCTGATTGTTTAACCCAGTCGGGACCGTCGGATACAAAGCGAATTTTATTTATTGGGAAAACGGGTTGTTTTGATAGAGCGCGTTTGCCTGCAGCACGCACTGTCGCTAAATATTGGCGACTTTGGTCAGAAGAATGCAAATTAGACACAAACACTTCGGCTTTAAGTGTGTTCATATCATAAGCCTCAATGGCTTGGTTGTATCTATACACATCGGGCCCACTGTCTGTAGGAAGCGGCTTAGAATACTCATAGGATATTTTGGTGTCTTCGCTGCGAAAGTCATTCATGTTTGGAAAGTCTTCCGTTTTGATTTCGGTAGAGTTCTCTGATAGCCAAAACGCTTCAAAGGTTTCCAAAATAGAATCATTAATGGGGCCTCGGATACGTATATCGCGATCGATAAAGTTGTTGGATTTTGCTAAATAATAATAGTCGTTTGCGATGTTCCGACTTCCCGTAATTAGCTCTTTTTCAGATGCGATAATTTTTCTATGATTGCGAACATTCAGTCGAACAAAACTTAGAGACGCGTGCTGGTTATATAATTTGACCTCTATGCCATATTTCTTGAATTCTCTATCGACATAAGCATCAATTGTTTTTCGCATGGGAACAGAATCTACTAATAAGCGAATTCTAATATTTGGGTTCTGCTTCTTTTTTTCGACAAGGGCACGTGCGATCCAGCTGCCGGCCTCGTCAATATCGTAAATAAACGTTTCTAATATAATAAACTGTTCCGCGTTTTCAATCAGTTGCAGGCGCGCTTCTAATGCCGCTGATCCGTCTTCCAATAGTTGTATCTGATGATCGGCATCCGACTTAGATTCAAATTTAGGAATGGCAGCCGCCCACGCATGTGCGCACAGAAACGACAGAAGGCTTATTATCGTTAGACAGATCTTCATCCAAATTCCCTAAACTGATTTAAATCCAGCTGGTTGCTAAATAAACAGGTTATTTGACCCTAAAGTCTATTTTTACAAGTTTTGTTCCAAATTTAATTAGACCCATTGATGGTGTTTACATACTATTTGGTATGTAATGAAACGTTTGAAAAAGGAGGCTTTATGCAAAAAATATATCCTTGCATTTGGTTAAATGGCCAAGTTGACGAAGCGGCGAGGTTGTATACATCGTTATTTAAAAACTCAAAAATTGTCTTCACGACCTATTACGGAAAATCTGGAGCTGAAATATCAGGGCAAAAAGAAGGTTCGGTGCTGACTATAGATTTAAACCTAGATGGGCTTTCTCTGCAGTTGTTGAATGGTGGACCTCACTACAAGATAAATCCGTCCACGTCGCTATACGTATGGTGTAAAGATGAACAAGAAATTGATTCCTTGTGGGACAAGCTTTCAAAAAACGGTTCCACTATTTTTGAATTGCAAGCCTACCCGTGGGCCAGAAAATATGGTTGGTGCACCGACTGCTATGGAGTGTCTTGGCAGCTAATGATTGGGGATAGCCCATACAAAATTGCACCTGCCATTTTATTTACGGAGAAATTGTTTGGAAAAGCCGAAGAGGCGATTCGCTTCTATATGTCTAAATTTAAAAGATCTAAATTAGAACTTATTGCGAGAGATCCTAATACAAACGCAGTTTTGCATTCACTATTTAATTTGGAGGGAATGCCCCTTGTATTAATGGAAGGGCCCGGAAAGGGCTA
>JAGOVF010000169.1 GCA_018060885.1 Oligoflexales bacterium
CTACCCCCGCCTCGAAAAACTTCGCTTTCCAACGATAAAACAGGTTGGGTGCTATGTTTTCTCTTCGGCAAATCGCGGCAGTGTTGCCAGCTCTCTCGGCTTCGAGAATCAATTTTGCAATCATTTCGGGACTACGACGAATACGGATTTTCTTTTGAGTTATTTCGTTTGCTTTTGTCATTGTGGCATCCTTTTATCATAAATTGACCTCCAATGGGAGGCAGGAGCCAGAGCAGATGATTAATTCAATAGTTACAAGTGAATTGACACATGATCCTATCTTAATTTTTGGCTATTTTTGTGTCAAACGAGCGCGGACTGTACTCTGGGCTTATATCGAAATTTAAAAGAAATGGAAACTAGTTTTAAAATCAATTGAGTAGTGAAAGAAGCTGGAGCTGTAATGATGGCAATTCTATTAAATTTTTTAGAATAGTTTATGAAAGACAAGAACGTGGATGCATCTATGAGTCACGACGAGGCAAAGGCTTTGTGGCAGAAATATATCGATGATTACAAAGACGTGCTAAAAGAAATTATTTTTGCGAAGCAATCCACCAAGTGTTACCATCTTGGTCTTTTACGCCTCCTCGTTTATCAGATTCACCGTCTTTCTGCTTTGGTTCCTGAACTGAAGTCGCTCCTGCATTAATTGCTCGCTTAAATGTAGTGTCTACATCTTTGACATAAAGGTGTATCGAATTCCAGACTGGCATCCACTCTTCACCAGCTTCGCCAAACATACCAATAGAGTCATGAATTCGCACTTCAGCGTGCATCACTGTACCGTCAGGCAAATCGAATCGATGGCTAACTTTTCCCTCAAATGCAGTTTGCAAAAAAGCAATTAATCTCTTTGCATCAGCCGTGATAATAAAGGGTGACATAGACGGGTGGTTTTCTGGTTTCCAGGGTTTAGACATAGTTTTTTTCCTTTTAGTTGGCGCCAAGAATGAATAGTAGCATAATCTGCACAATTGGCTTGCACGACAAGCAGGAAAAAATAGTAAGCTATTTTTGTTTCGAACCTAGTATGAAGTCTAAGCCAAGCCTGCAAAAAACGTGGGGCAGAATGATAAAGAATGATAAAGAATGAGAATAATTTAAATTGTAGCTTATGCCCTGATTTTCTTAGAAATCAGGGCATCGTTATTGAAGAAAATGAATGCTGTTTATACGTAGAAATTCCACACGAGATAATGCAGGGCTGGGGTTTGATATTGCCCAAATCACATAAGCAAACACTGTTTGAACTTAGTCCAAAAGAATTTTCTGATACTCATCAATTGCTACTCTATGCAAAAACTAGAATTGACAATTTGTATAAACCCCAAGGATATAATGTCGGGTGGAATGTTGGTAAGTTTGGGGAACAAGAAACGATGCATGCACATTTGCACGTAATTCCGAGGTTTAAAGACGAGCCTTTAGCTGGAAAGGGCATCCGTCACTGGTTTAAACAAGAGTTTAATCGTAGAAAGAAAGATAATTGAGAACTTTCGGAGCCTTAATGCTGCTTTTCCTCGTATCCCTTAAAGCTAAAAATTGCGCATCAATCCGGTGAGTGATAGTAGAGCCATCGCTAACAATTTGCTTCAATAGATCATCATGTTCATTATCAAAATCTTCAAGCTCTTGCAGTGAAAACCCGACACCGACACCTCTACATACTCTAAAACGCCCCCTCCAAGTTTCACGAGCAAATCGGATTTCAACATCATAAAAAAACATTGCACGAAGTATAACTATACCTTCAGCCCATTCATATGTTGTTGGAATGACTCCCATCCAATCACTAGCGTTCGACCGTGGATTGTGCTTCAGAACAAGTTCCTCGCTCGACTTTGCAATTTTATCTATTAGTTGAAATGGGAGATAAAACGCAGCTAGCGACACTAGCTCTTGGTGCTAAATTTCAACAGACCTTAGCAGTTACGATTGGTTCAACACTTGGCATGATGATAGCGGATGGACTAGCTATCGTTTTTTCTGAGAAGCTTACTAAATTTTTTCCCATGAAAACCATTCGAATTGTATCTTCATTTTTATTTTTGATCTTTGGTGTCGCAATTTATTTTAGATGGGTTTAAGAAATCACTCTATTCTTCGGCATAATATAATTACCCGAACAGTGCCGAACACTATTCATTGATATTTGATATGGGTTCTCGTAAAACTTAATGCATTTAGTTAATTACATAAATGCTTATCAAAATGGTGGCGCATATCATTTTGGGTAGACAGAATTTTTTAGGAAATTTTAACTTTTCTCAAACCGAATTGGAGACAAAATGAACAGAATAATACCTTTGACCTGCATGATCGCAATTTCGACTATCATAATGAGCTCTTGCTCAAGCTCAGGTTCAAAAAAAGCCCCGGACGGCCAAGATCAAATCCCCGCCCCATCCAGCCCAAGCACGATTGAAGTCAATTATGTATTAGGCGCGCCAGTCATTGTTGTAGATGAGCTCAAAAAAGACAGCTTCCCTGTAACTCCAGTAGAAATGTCACATATCTTTGAGGTGAAAGGTACACTTAATCTTACAAGTTCCGAAACTGTGCAATTTAAAATTACTGACTACATACTTGATTGCCCGAATAGTGGGGAAGTAACTATAGCAATGCTATCAGTCATTGATCTCACAGACAGCGATCGACCAATTACCATTGTGAGTGAAGGTATTGAACGTAATTTGAACATTGAACTAGAAACCTTAGTTGCAGGACTCTATGAAATTAATATGTATTTTAAAGCGAGCAGTGCCTGCAAAGTGACCGTGGCTAGCGGCGTATATAAAAAGTAGTTGATGAGGTGAATTCAAACCCGGCGTAACCTCTCTCTCTTCCGCTTTCATATTCCCATGAAAGCAGCAGAAGCCGAATGCCTTGGGTATTCCCAAAGACGCTCAGGGTTAACACCTTGTTAGATTTTATTGAAGACTAAGATTATTAATAATCCCCAGTGAAAAACCCATCCTCAGATGATTAATTTCTTAGAGTTGGGTTCTTAAATATTAGCAGCCTAGCAGAGAAAGATTCAGTATTTCAAAATCTAAAATGGATTATTAATAAGATTACAATCAGTAGCATTTCCAGATGAATAAAATTTATTATAATCAGGATGGCTAGGTGAAAGCCTTTCAATTTTTACAGTACATTTACATAATCGGGAAATATCTGTTGTATTAAAATATACTTCTGATAAGTCCGAACCCAGATGTCTAAGAACTTCGCTCCGCAAACCATAATTGATTCCAGAAACATTTGCATAAAAAGGCTCTTGATTACTTAAACTATTAAAGCTGATGTAGTTTACATTATAAGCACCACAAAAAGAAGCGGGTAGAAGGTTCATTGCAAAACCGTTAATAAACGTTGTACCGCAACGTTCACTCAACGTCGCCATTTTATCAATTACGATTGAGCAGTTATTATCGGCAATATCATTTGTGAGTAAACCAGTATGTGAATAAAACCTATGAATATTTGTTGTAGATCCATGCTTTACATAAGAGTTATATTTACATTCCTTACTCTTTTGTAGAACTTTAATATTTCTCATAACAGTCCAACCATTTACCCATTCTGGGTAATACATCTTCCAGGCATCGTTACCACTAAGTTCAAAAGTATTTATATCATTGTGTTCAAAACAACCTTGAGCTGAGAAAGATAGTTCATTTGGAGTTTCTTGGTAATCATGAGCACCATCGCATCCGTTTAACGCCACTAAATTAAGACTAATTAAAAAAGTAAGAAATTTATTTTGCATGATATCGACCTTTCATTATAAATGAGACGCTTTAAGAATACCCTGATTTCACTCGCATGCGCTTGTTAACTCGCATCAGAGCCAGTACCATGTCGCTGGCCTGCTTACAATAAAATTTTTTTCACACGAGTTGTTTTTTGTAAAAACCATTGAGCAAAAAATGAACGATATGAATAAATTTAGCTACTTGTCAATTTGGAGAAAACGGAAATGCGTTCGAATTAAGAACCCGTAGGTTTTTAATTACTCCAAACCATTCCACTCAACATCTTCGGGACTAATTCCAAGGCCTTCATCAGCCGTTTCTTGCTCTACAGTCTTAGTGACTTTTTCAACGTAACGGCGTTGTGCTTGAAGTTTTTTATATTGAGCCTCTCGCGCTCTTTCTTCCTGAAATTTTTCCATTTTCACACGGCGTTTTTCTTCTAATTCTTCTGCTTTCTCAAGTTCTACCAATTCCGTTTCTATTGCATTGATATCACCATATTGTGGCGTTTTTGTAGGAGCATACTTTTCAGCGGGATTGTTAAAATCAATTTCATCCGAATTTTTGCTGTTATTATCTAAATCTTTTAAATAGTCTACGGTTCCCAGCATTTCTTGATAATCATTTTTTGGCTTTTTATCCTTAACAAGGACATCTTCTTTAATTGAAGTTTTTTCATAATGAATAGGTTTATCGACGATTTGAACTCGGCCGTTAGGTGCATTCATCGGTATACCGATACTCATTGCAAAAAAACCACGGCCATAGCCTAAACCTTTAGTGCTTTCCTTACTTCCAGCGCCATAAACACTGTATTCCCAGCCGTTGTTGCGCGCAACAACTCCACCACCAAATTCTGCCGCCATGATAGTCTCCCAATTGCGCGGAACACCCAGGTCTTGTTTTGCGTTGTCAGATACTTTTAAGTAATCCATTTTTCCATTGGCAAAAATAGCGAAGTTATTAGTAAAATTATAGGTTAATGCAGCCTCCGCAAAACGCGAATTGCGCACACGAACTTCGGAAACTTCGGTCGGGTACCTATAGCGATAGCCGCCATTTAAATCTATATCCCAATTTTCATACGAATACGAAACTATGCTTTTCCAACCTCCACGAACGCGCTCTTCTCTTGTGAGAGATGTTTTTGCGCTATGCCCCAAGCCCTCATATAAGTAGGGAGCCAAAGTTATTCTTAAACTATCTTGTTCGAATATTTTGATCTTTATCATTGCGGAAGAGCCTGCGTAGCCATAGCTATCTGCATTATATTCAGCAGCGTCTTGACCAGCTTCGTTTAAATTTAAGTGTCCATAAGTTCTTTCATGATGAACTTCTGCCATATTTTCATGGCTACCAGTAACACCAAGATTTAATTCTAAGTGATCAAACAAGCCATAGCTAAAAACGAAACCGGCGCGGCCGGTTCTCGCCAAAATAGAATTTGCTGAACTAACTTGTTCTTCAATGACAGATGCACTTGTAATATTGTCTTCTGCGATCAAGCTGAGAGAGCGATTGATTGAAAGGCTGGTAAATACTTGGCCTTGACGATTCAAATCTGCAGACGAAACACCACCTTTGTTTTTTGCATCAACTACGCGGTTAAGCTCTAGATCTAAAGCCATTGCTGTACAACTAAGCCCCGCCCCCACACTTAAAACGACAATTTGCATCGATCCAGCAATAATGTTTTTTAAGTTCAGCTTCATAAGTTTCACCATCAGCAGGGGGTTTAATTAAAATTCTTACAAAAACTAGCAATACAAAATTTGCAATTTACGTGCCGTATCATCACCGGATTAGCATTATGCGCGTGAAATCTTGGCCAAACTGGGCAAGTCGCTAATATCTATAGAATTAATTTGCTGGAAATACTTATAAATCCGCTCATCAAAAAAAAGAGACATACAATTAAAAGCGTCGGGTGCAGGAAAATCTCAACACTTTGTTTAAATAATCTACAGATTATGGAATGCACCCACTTAATGATCGCGATCTATTTATTTGTATGTTATGTAGTTAGAACCAGAAGATGAGACCGGATCTTTCCCTCAATAAAATATTACGTAAATTCAGGAACATGTAGTCAAAACCGCTAGAGCCCACATTTTTTATATGGAGCTTTTGTTAATGTCGACTCATGTCATAAATATAAATTCTAAGCTTAAACAAAGCTTCGCTTTGTTATTGATATTAATCTTAAATGCCTGCGGGCGGGATTTTTACGAGATTGAAAGCCGCAGTCTCATCGTTGGCGTCGCCGCTTCAGAGCATATATGGCAAAGGTCTGAAATTCCTGTTTGCTGGGAAAATACTGGCTCAAGCTCGCAAAATTTTCGCGAAAAAGTCAAAATTTTTGTAAACGCTAATGTCAATTCTAAGAATACTAAAGTCGCGTTTTCTGGTTGGGGTGCTTGCTCAGCTAATTTTAGTGGAGTGCGAATTTTTATTTTCGACGATCCTGATGTAGCTAGCAGCTCCACTTTAATTGCTTTGGCGAGTAAATTAGCGCGAGAAAATATTTACCCAGGACATCCATTTGCATTTGGCTTGGGCAAACAGCTGGCAGGAAAAAACCCAGGTCTTGTTCTCAGCATGAACTACGGAAGCGTAGAACCATTTTTATTAGAATTAAAAAATCAATACAATACTCCAACGGCGCAACAAAATATCCTGATGACATCGGCTTTGCATGAGTTCGGGCATGCGCTTGGACTTTTACATGAAGATGCACATCCAAACCCAGTCGTCCGGCTCTCGATTTGCGCATCTTTGCGGGAACCTTTAGGGACTGGAACCGTACTGGGT
>JAGOVF010000039.1 GCA_018060885.1 Oligoflexales bacterium
CTTCACTTTGAGCATTTAGATTCCTTTGATGAGCTCCCTTATGTCTATCGGTTAATAGAATAGTTAATTTAAATAAAGAGAATTAAAAATGCCCAACATGAAGATATTTGAGCCTCTTGACCTCGGATTTACTAAATTGCCAAATCGTATAGTTATGGGGTCGATGCATACAGGCCTTGAAGAATCTCGATCTTATAAAAGACTGGCTTATTACTATGAAATGCGTGCAAAAGGCGGGGTAGGTCTGATTATAAGCGGCGGTATTTCACCAAACTGGTCTGGCATGGTAAAGCCTTTTGGCGCGCGTATGAGCTTTCCCTGGCATGTTTATAAACATCGTGAAATAACCCAAGCAGTGCATCGCTACGATAGTAAAATTGTGATGCAAATTCTTCATACGGGTCGGTATGCTTATCATCCTTTCAGCGTTGCCCCTTCTGCAATTAAAGCGCCCATCAATCCTTTTAAGCCCAGAGCATTATCTCATCGTGGTGTAATGAAAACTATCGATGCTTTTAGTCGATCGGCGGAGCTGGCAAAAAAAGCTGGTTATGATGGTGTTGAAGTCATGGGTTCTGAAGGTTATTTAATAAATCAATTTCTTGCTCCAAGAACTAATCATCGTAAGGATGCATGGGGTGGAGATCCAAGAAAGCGCATGGCTTTTGCTATAAAAATTATTGAGGCGATGCGAGAACGCCTGGGGAAGAATTTTTTATTAATCTATCGTATTTCCCTACTCGATTTTGTTGAAGATGGTTTGGTCTTTTCTGAAGTTATAGATCTTGCAAAAGCTTTAGAAGTCGCAGGTGTCGATATATTTAATAGTGGGATAGGTTGGCATGAGGCGAGAGTTCCAACTATCGCCGGAGCTGTGCCCCACAACGCGTTTGCTTGGGCTAGTTCAGCTTTAAAACAGCACATTCGAATTCCAATCATTGCAGTTAATCGCATTAATAGCGCGGAAAATGCTGAGCAAATTGTTGCATCTGGGCAAGCTGATCTAGTTTCAATGGCGCGGCCACTTTTAGCCGATCCTGAATTTCCTAATAAAGCTAAAAGAGGAGCTTTTTCGGAAATTAACACCTGCATTGCCTGCAATCAAGCTTGTCTTGACAATGTCTTTAAAAATAAAATCGCCAGTTGCTTAGTGAATCCATCTACAGCAAGAGAAGCCGAGTTTAAAATTATAAAAGCGCAGAGCACAAAAAGAATCGCTGTGGTTGGTGGTGGACCCGCAGGTATGGCTTGCGCAGTGCTTGCCGCAAAAAGAGGCCATCTAGTCACACTGTTTGAGGAAAAAAATGAACTTGGAGGTCAATTTATCTATGCGGCGCGAATCCCGGGAAAGTCTGATTATCAAGAAACTATTCGTTATTTCAGCCAGCAAATGCAGCTACACAAAGTTCAGGTGAAACTATCTTGCCTCGCATCGATGAATGAGCTTGGCAAAAATAATTTTGATGAAGTGGTTCTTGCTTGTGGCGTCAAACCACGCAGGTTAAATATTCCTGGCATGCCCCATCCAAAAGTGCTGAATTATGAAGAACTGCTTTATTCGAGATTTAGTGAGTCAGTAGGTCATAAAGTTGCAATTATCGGAGCAGGAGGAATTGGCTTTGATGTTGCAGAGTATCTATTACATCCGCCTCACGCAATAAGCACAGAAGATCAACGCCAAGAATATTTTGATGCTTGGGGGATCGATACCAGCTTGCTCGCACGCGGAGGATTAAAAAAACCCAAAATAACTCAGCCACTGCGTAAAATTTATCTATTAAAACGTTCTGATGGTGCGTTTGGTCGCAGCCTCGGTAAGACGACGGGTTGGATCCACCGTGCAACATTGAAAATGCATGATGTTACTATGTGGGGTGGGGTAGAATATCTGAAAGTTGATGATAGAGGTTTGTTGATCCGATACCAGGGTGAAGAAAAACTGCTTGAAGTAGATCATATAATTTCCTGTGCGGGTCAAGAAAGTCGTGACGATCTATTTGCACAATTAAAAGAGCTTGGTCAGAACGTTAATTTAATAGGTGGAGCTCGCTTTGCGAATGAACTCGATGCCGTTCGGGCGATCGCTGAGGGCGAAGAATTAGCACTTCGTCTTTAAAAATAAATAAGTGGGGGCGTGTTTTGAATTCAAAAGGAGAGTCTTGATGTTACAACATGCTAAAGTTTTGTGTGTTCTCTTGCTGCTGGTCGCTTGTGGTGAGTTAGATAGTAATATTGAAAAAACACAAAATGCGACCCTTTATCAGAGTAGCTCCGTCTTAGCCTCAAAATTCCGAACAAAACTCAGTGCTGGCGCTTTACATAGCTGCGCAGTTGTAAACAACATAATTAAATGTTGGGGAGGCAATAAATACAATCAAGCAAATCCACCTCTATTGCTTGGTGCCCTCCAAGTTGAGGCCGGAAGATACCATAATTGTGCTCTGAGCAATGAGCAAGTAGTCTGTTGGGGACAAAATCTCTATGGTCAGTCGACTGTTCCAATTTTAGAACAGCCGCTTTACGTAAGCTCAGGTGATGCGCATAGTTGCGCACTTGATAAAAATGGTGTCCAGTGTTGGGGCTCTAACTCGAAGGGGCAAACGCAAGTTCCACATCTGAGCCGTCCTCTCATGGTAGTTACTGGTGCCTTTCACACATGTGCGATAGATCAGAACAACGCAAAGTGTTGGGGTGATAACAAATACGGTCAAAGTGATGTGCCAAATTTAAATAGAGTGCAACAGGTGGCTGCTGGAGTCGCGCATACCTGTGCATTGGATGCCGACGGTGTCAAGTGTTGGGGGCAGGCAGATTATGGTCAATTGGTGGTGCCTACCTTAAAAAAGCCAACACAAATAAGTGCAGGAGATTACCATAACTGCGCTTTAGATTCAGAAGGTGTGAAATGTTGGGGCTTGGGATTTCGTTTAGAGGGCTCTGTTCCAAAGCTTTTGAATATTGAACAAGTGAGTTCTGGATCGGCGCACAATTGTGCTTTAGGAAAAAAAATGATCACTTGCTGGGGTGCGAATCAAGCGGGCCAATCTACAGTTCCAGAATTAAAGTGGGAAAATTTTGTTCCGCAATCTTTTCATGTGAGTGCTGGTGGTAACCATACCTGTGCATTAGATGGCTATGGCATTAAATGTTGGGGAAAAAATGATCGAGGCCAAACCAATGTGCCAATTTTAAATAAAGCAAAACAGGTGAGCGCAGGTTTGGAGCATAGCTGTGCACTGGATGAAAATGGTGTGAAGTGCTGGGGCTCTAATCGTTTTGGCCAAAGTCAAGCACCGACTCTTCGGCAAGTTGAGCAAATTTCAGCAGGTGCTGCGCATAGCTGTGCTCTGCAAGCTAGCGGAGTTAGGTGTTGGGGGCAAAATTATTATGGCCAGTTAGATATTCCAGAATTGACTAAACCGCGTTCTGTTACTGCCGGCGGCTTTCACACATGTGCTCTCGATGATTCGGGAGTTAAGTGTTGGGGGCAAAATTTTTACAAACAGACGGATGTGCCGAGTTTAACGAAACCAACGCAAGTTGTAGCGGGTTATGAACACACCTGTGCTTTAGATTCTCGGGGAGTTCGTTGTTGGGGTGACAACTATTACAATCAGACTAAAGTTCCTTTTTTAAGTGAAACAACGAATGTTGGTGCTGGCGGGATTTTTAGTTGTGCGGTGGAATTTTCTACAAGAATAAGCTGTTGGAGCAGTGGAAGCAGTGATTTTTCAATTAGAGCACCGACGACATTTAAAAAGATAAAAAATATATCTTTAGGAAATGATCATGCATGTGCTTTAGATGAGAATGAAGTGCAATGTTGGGGGAACTCGGCTTTTGATAAAACACAAGTCCCTTCATTAGAATTTAAGGTGTTTTAGATTCATTGTACTCATCACTAAGTTTTTCGATGGCAATTTTTGTCTCACTTAGTCTTTTTTTCATAACATCAATGAGCTCATAACTATCTTTCACCTTGGCTAAAAGCTCATCCAAGGGGATTTCACCTTGATTGAGAGTTTTGATCGTATTTTCAACAGTAACAAGCATCTCTTCGTACTTGATAGATTCTTTGATTTTTTTAGTTCCACTCATTTTTTCGAAGTCTCCTGATCTATTTTTATAACTTTTAAGTCGACATTGCCATCGATTAAAACTGCTTTGATGACTTGCTCAATATAAATTTCGTTTACTGATTTGATTGGCTTTTTCTGCAAAAGCAGCTGGGTCCAGCCTGATTTTAGCCATGGCTGAGGGTCTTTTTGGGCAATTGCTGATGTCAGTTGTTCAAGTCTCCGCAGTTGCATATCCATTGTTTTATCGCCAGAAAATCTTAATCTATCGTGCAACTCTTGCGTTTTATAAAATATAGATTGTAATACCTGCTCAGCTTGTGTCCGACACTTCAGTTGCAGATGACTGAGTCGGAAAAATTGCCGTTCTAGATAATTGACCGAGTTGTTATTAAGCTGACTTTCAAGTAACGACAAGCGGCTTCTCTCTTGATTAAAAAGGCGCTGCATAATGTTTTTTAAACCTACTATGCATTCGTACACCGCAAGGTCGAAGTTAGAGATGCTTTGCAGAACATATTCCGCTGCAGCTGTAGGAGTTTTCTCTCTGTGGAAACTAACTGCTTCCGCAATACAAGTGTCTTCGTGATGCCCGATTGCAGCGACGATCGGAGTCGAGCATTTACAAATTGCTGAAGCTAGAACTATGTCATCAAACCAACGCAAATCTGCTGCGCTACCGCCGCCCCGAGTAATAACGATGAGATCACAGCTTTTTTGATCAAGGTGAGCAATCTGTGCCGCAACTGAAGTTGGACAATTTTCACCCTGCATGCTTGCAGCTGCAAATACGACTGTACCTGGAAAATTTTTGCTAGCCAGTTGGTCGATAAAATCACTATATGCGCGAGAATTTTCTGCCGTAATCAGACCTATTCTTAAAGCTATGCGAGGAAGTTTTTGATTTTTATTTAAATAATAAAGCCCAGACTGCCTTAGTTCCGCTATAGTTTTTGCTCGCTGCTGCGCAATAGTCCCTAAACTGTACTCTTGATCAATGTCTTGGATGCTGAGACTAACTTGTGCGCGGTCTTTATAGAAATTTACAAGAACCAGGCAGCGTACTTTCATGCCGTCTTGAAACCAGCTTGCAAAGTCTGGAAATTTTTTCAAAATTACCTTTACTTGGCTTTGCCAAACGCTTGCATTAACTGTCAAAGTCCCAGTCTGTGTTGGCGAAGAGTCTTTGCTTTCAGAAATTTGCAAAAACCAGCCTAAGGACTTTTTCTGAAGATTCTGCAGTTCTCCTATAACCCAAATCGGTGCAGGAAATTGGTTGCGGATAACATTTGCGGCTTTATTTAAAAATTCTGCAATGCTTAAGTCTTCGCTTTTGATAGATGTTTCAATCTGAACTTTGGTATCAATATTTGAGACCAGCTGAACCTCTGACGGTACTTTTGTTTCTGCGACAATATGATGTGCTAATTGTCCTCCCCCTGCATTACGGCAGAGGCTTTCGATTTTATTTTGATTGTGTTCGCTTAATTGAATCGTCCAATATTTAAATTGAGGCTCGAAGCGTCCACCTAGATTTTTAATAAACTCTCGATATGGGTAAGTGTGTCCGGTCAAAATAATTAATTCATCACGAATTTGAAAATGGATAGACATAGAAGAGGATTCTAGCAAAGCCTGCTTGAAAGGCCAAGGCGAAGTCTTCAAATGGAGTGCTTGAATTAAATAAATATTGCTAAAGATTTTAGAGCTGCTTAAACTAATTGAAAAAATAGATACAATTATTTTTTGGAAAAAAAATCCAGTCATTGAAAGGGAATTTTAGTGAGAAAATTACTTCGCATTTATTTCAATTGGTTTATTGCTTGTTTTTGGGGTGCATCGTCCACTATGGCTCAAGATCTTTCTCTTAGTGAGATTTTAGATTTAAAAACAACAGTCGCAAGCTTAAGATCTTTAACAACAAGAGAGTCTCCCGGAATTGTAACAGTGATAACCGCGGATCAGATTCGAAGTGCTGGGGTTAATGATTTTGATGATATTCTGAAGCTTGTGCCTGGATATCAGTTTGGAACGGATATTAATGGCTTTTCAGGTCTTATCTCCCGAGGTATGTGGACTTATGAAGGCAAGGTTTTAATTAATATCGATGGTTTGTTGTTAAATGAAAATGCGTTTGGTGGCGCCTATATGAAGGTAAGGGTTCCCGTCGACCAGATTGACCGCATAGAAATAGTTCGCGGACCAGGTTCAGCTATTTACGGTGGTTTTGCAGGTTTGAACGTAATCAATATCCACACTAAAAAAGGCAAAGATTTAAAAGGAGGGGAATTTGTAGCCTCTTCTGGAAGAACAAAACGTAATTACGGCACCAATTATTTAAGTGCGATTTACGGTGCATCGGAAAAAAATCTAGATGCTACAGTGGGTACTTATGTGGCGCGTGCTAATTATTCTGATAAAATCTTTAGAGATATGAATAACAAAGAAGTTGATCTCACTAATGGTGCAAGGATCAATCCTGAATATATTAACACTGGATTTACTTACAAAGGATTAGACGTTAGATTGCTGCATGAGCGTTATATTTACACCTCAGTTAGCGGTATTGGTTATGTGACCAAAGCTGAAGGCTATAATTTAATGGAAAATCAACAGATAGGAATCAAAAAGACTTTTAATCTGACAAAAAAGTTTAAACTCACTCCAGAATATATTCGGGGAGAACAGAGACCTTATTTTGCGATGGATGTTTCAAGAGATAGTTTGCAGGAAACGTCTAACCGCATTCATTTATTGCGCGACACTGCAAAAGTACTTCTCGAATTTGATGCGAGTGAAAATTTTAATGTTATGGTCGGTTTAGAAAAATATTGGGACTTTTTTGAAAAGTCTAATTATTGGACTTTTAAAGACCCCCCAACGGTTGATCCAGCTGGCGTTCCAGCAAATAGCATCTTGAAAAATACGAACCTTGGTTTTTTTACTCAGTTAATGTTTATGAATTACCTAGGCAACTTTACTCTTGGTGTTCGTCAAGATAAGCCTGACCAATATGATGCAACAGTAGTGCCACGCTTTGCCTATACAAAAGTTATTAATGATTTTCATTTCAAATTACTTTATGCGAAATCCTACAGAGCACCAAATTTAGCGTCTATTAATTTAAATTCAGAAGTAAAACCTGAACTCATAACTACAAGCGAAGTCGAATTTGGTTACAAGCTGAGCGAGAGTCAATTCATAAATTTTAATGTCTATAGATCGCAAATCGAAGAGCCTCTGGCATATTTTTATGATTTAATTGACCAAAGTAACAACTACTTAAATTACGAAAAGCTTGCCAATCAAGGTTATGAATTAGAGTATCGTTTTGTAAATCCGATGTTAGATGCCTTAGCTAATTTCTCAACATACAAAGCAACAGAAATCAACGCGGAACCTTTAAAGCCCTCTTTGAAGAATGAGATGATTTATGGGGCTTCAGCGAATTTGGCCAATCTTAAAGTATCATTGAAACCATTAAAAGGGGTTGTAGTTACACCTTCAGTTAACTATGCCAGTAAAAAAGTTTCTGTAGACTATGATGAGAATGATACGGTAGACGGACGTTCCGATCGTGAGCTTGATGCCGTAACGAAATACAACTTATACTTGCATACGCAAGATTTAGTTTTTAAAGGCTTATCTTTTGGCATCGGCGCAAATAATATGACCGATACCACTGAGTATTTAGTTCAGCCCTACGTTTATAGTGGTGACCATGCACCTTTACCGATATCTGGCAGACATATGTATGCAAAACTTGGTTATGAAGCAGAATTTTAGCATTTTTTAAACAAAGGAGATTTTTTATATGAGCACTAGAGCTATTGTTTTGTTTTTTATAGCACATCTTTTTGTGGGCTGTGGTTTTTATAATGACCCTCTTTGGGGGCCAGAATCAAAAGATCTAACCCAAAGTTTAGGAATGGCCGGGACTTTTGATGGCAATGCTTGGGCACCAAATATTGCGTATCTTACGGTTTATCCCAACCCGCGTTTCCCTGCTGGGGGTGGGAAGAGAGATGGCCACAATATAGATTTGGTTTTTATAGAAGATAATGACATTACAGAAGTGGTTTGTGATGCCGGTGCTCCTACTGGAGTTACTTTAACATCGACAGAAAATGCAAGTCCTGAACGTTCGATTACGTTGAGTAAGTTGAGTTTTGCTGCTTTCAGTTGGGGTGCTTTAACAAAAACTTGGTTTACCCCTAATTGGGTTAAGCTAAGTGATAGTGCAAACTCCTTGAGTAGTGTTGATATTAGTGCGGCAGATGGAGATTCATTTAATGAAGCGTATTTTGATCGTTTTGATCCTGCAGAACAACTTGTTGAAGGATTTTTAGATTTGGCTGGAAACTTCGTTAATGATGATGACGAAGCGGAGACGCATTCATTCAGTCTCGATTCGAGCGATTTTATTATTAAATATTGTACAGGTAAAATAAAATGGCCTAAAGTTCAATAGAACCAAGGGCCGACTTGTGAAGTCTATTTTTAACTCGTCAGAATGAATTTATTTTACACTACCCCGACAACTTCTCTTTTTAAGATCGACAGTGAGGTTGAAAGGGTTATCGAGATTGTTGCTGTTCGATTTAAATTGACAAGTAAAGAAGTCTTGTTGGCTTTTTGGGTAGTTTGGGTAAATCTTTGCCAGATGAATAGTCCCAAAGATAGTGTCTCGAATTAAGAGCGGGAGAAAGCCAACATCTCTTCCTTCGTCGATTTCAACATAAACACTATTTGCAGAGGTCTTCTGTTGACTCGTAATTCGAGTAGGTGCCAGGCGATCTTTTCGCTTTAGTACAACATTATCAAGATTAATTTTGCCGCCGGTATTTTTTGCATTAATGCTGCTCAGAAAAGGTGCATAGCCATCTCGAATAAACTGAATTCTGTGATCTCCGGCTTCTAAACGAAAGCTGGTGGGAGTTTGAATATAGCGACCTTTTTGCATCCATTGGTCGTTTATTTTTATTTTAACCGACGAGGGTAGAGTATGGATTTGCAAAGAACTAGCATGTTTTGCAGTTGAAATTTGTTGCCAAGCTTCGTACATTACGACTCCAACCGACACCAACATAAATACTAGAAAATAGAGAACCCAGGCCAATGATTTTTGACGAGCTTGGGTTTTTGTCGAGTATTTAAGTACGTTGGAGTTTTGCAGTCTTCGAGAAGATGGATCTTTGGCTACGCCAGGCTTTGCATGAATTTTTGATCTTCCACCATGGGTATTTCCTAGTGGAATAATTGAATTTTGTGGCACCTGGGAATGCAATGATTTTGAGCTTTGACTAGTAGGGAAATTTGATGCTGATTTTTCCTGTGAATCATTAAGTCGTCGAAGAGCTGATTTCTGATTTACTGATGTGAGTACTTTTTTTATTTCGGCTTGAATTTCATTGCGTTTATTGACTAAAACTTCTTTTATCAATTGAGCCAAGAGAGAGGGAGTATAACCTGGGTATTTTTTGCTGAGATATACCCTAAGTCGACGTTCGAGCTCTTCTGCAGATTGAAATCTTTTTGTTCGGTCTTTTTCTAAGGCTTTTAAAATAATACTTTCAAGTTCTTCGTCTACTTTGGGATTTATAGAACTGAGAGGGGTAGGGATTTCGCATTTGCGAACCAAATTTATAGTCATGACTTCATTTTCGCCCTGAAATAGGCGACGCATAGCGAGAATTTCCCAGAGAACGATCCCAAGTGCAAATACATCTGAACGGGCATCTACTTGTTTTGCATTAATTTGTTCTGGACTCATATAAGAATATTTACCCTTGACGACACCTGGTTTCGTATCGGTCATTTTATTGTCGGCATCTGCAATACCAAAATCTGTGACTTTTACTTCTCCTTCATAGCTGATAAGAATATTTTGGGGAGAAATATCACGGTGAACTATTTCTAGTGGTTTATTAGTAACTTCATCAACTTTTGTATGCGCGTAGTGAAGCCCTCTTGCGGTTTCAGCGATAACAAAAACAGCCATAGGAACTGAAAGTTGGCAATTGGCTTTTTCGCAGGCAGCTAATAAACTCCTGAGGTCGGCCCCATCGACAAATTCCATAATTATGGCGTAGGAACCTTCAACTTCTTCGAATCCCTCCACACGCACAATATTGGCATGTTGGAGCCTTTTACAAATGTGCGCTTCATCACGAAACATTTCGATGAATTCAGAGTCTTGACCAAAGTGAGGTAATATTCGTTTGATAGCACATAATCGTTGAAATCCGTCTTTACCTATTTGTTTACCGAGAAAAATCTCTGCCATACCGCCACGGGCGATACACTTCGCTAATACATAGCGAGTTTCCGATGCTTGAGCTATACGTGGCTGTAACACAATCCCTCTTTGAACTCTGAAACACTTAATGGTTGCTACAAAATCAGAAAAATACACATAGATCTAATTTTGTTAACAATAGTTCCCACTTGTCATCGGCTAGCTGCAAAATTATTCAAGTGAGAATTCGATCGAATTGTCGCGTCGCGAGACTTGCTGACTAGGTAAAAAAAGGATATCCTTGGATTTATTTATTGTTTATGGGCTTTAAACAAGTCGATTTTTTTAGGTATTTATAGACGAAAGGCTAGGATTTTGACTGGCAGCTCTCGAGGATGTTTTATTACGATTGAAGGTGGTGAAGGTGTTGGCAAGAGTCAATTAATCCGCAGCTTAGCCGATTTTTTGCAGAAAGCAGCGCCGGATTCAATTATAACCAGAGAACCTGGCGGTACTCCACTTGCAGATGAAATTCGCGCAATATTCGCGCATCCTCCTCAAGGCGAAAACTTAAACAGATTGACAGAGCTACTTCTCATGTCTGCGGCGCGCAGCCATCATGTTGAAAAATTGATTTTACCTGCATTATTGGCAGGTCGTTCCGTATTGAGTGATCGTTTTGCCGATTCATCTCGTGTGTATCAAGGTAGTTTAGGTGCTTTAGATTCAGAGTTTGTCGAAAACTTAATTGCGAAGTCGACTTTTGGCTTAGAGCCAGACTTAACTTTATTGTTAGATTGTGACGTAAAAGAAGCTCAAAAACGTATCAGCAGCAGAATTGCTGTTCTGGAAAAAGTGCAAGGTAGCGTTGAAAATAAAAAGACTTCAGATTTAATGCCAAGGTTTGATCAGCAAGATTCAGACTTTCATGAGAAAATACGGCAAGCATTTCTGCAACTTGCAAATACCTATAATAATAGAATACTCGTTTTAGACGCTTCACTTAAAATTGAAGATGTAGCACAAAAGGCACAAGAAGCTATTTTAATAAAATTAGCGCAACCTAGAAGATCTGCAACACAGTTGAGGTTGTTTTGACGTTAGTTCACAAAAACGAAGGTAATGCTGAAGAAAAAAACTCAGATGGCCTCAACTGGAGAGATAAGATCGGTCATGATGAGACTTTTGCAAAATTAAAGCAAAACTTTGAAAAATTAGGAATGTATCCCTCAGTCCTTTTCACTGGTCGACAAGGAATAGGTAAGCGCGCTTTAATGTCTCGCTATTTATCTTTAGCTTATTGTTTTAAGCAAAATTCGTGTGGTGAGTGCAAAGCTTGTCAGTTATTAATAAATTCTGCTCACCCTGATGTTTTCTGGCTAGATCTAGGTGGAGCTACCATTAAAAAAGATGATATTGAAGCTTTGCTCAATCACCTTAGTTTTAAAGCGCAGAATTTAGAGTTGGCGGCTGAGTTAGACTGCAGTTTGAATGTAAATCCCTTACGTTCAGCAGTCATCGTAAATGCACAGAACTTAAGTGCAGCCGCGGCAAATCGTTTATTAAAAGTATTGGAAGAGCCCGCTAACAACTCTTGTCTTCTTATGTCAGCAAATGGCCCAGAACAAATATTAGCAACCTTGCGTTCTAGACTGCTCCATATATCAATAGGCACCCCAGCTCGAGAAGAATTGCTGCGTTGGCTGACCGCAAAATTCCCTCTGTTGGCTAATAAGACCAAGGCTGAGCTTGAGTTTCTTATGAAATCTTGCTCTTATAGTCCGGGCAACTTGTTAAAGCGCTGCGCTGAGCTAGTGTCAGGCGGAAATGAATTTTCTAGTCAGGAAAGTTGGCATCGGGTTGAGTCACTTTTGAATGCCGCAGATGCTAACGAGACATTGGGCCAGGTACAAGCACTTTGTAAAGACAAACTAAGTGCGACATCTGATGCGATGTTGGAGTGTATTGAACAAGTTCTTAATTCTCAATATATGCGGGTGTGCGCATCTGAAAAAGAAGAAATATGTTTGCCAAGTGTTACAGCTATTTCGGCTAAAAATAAGGGTGATTTTCTGCGGCGTCACTTTCGCCGTAATGTCTTAAGTGAATTTAAAAAACAAGCGCTTGAAAAAAATATTGCTATAAATCAACAATATTTTTTACAAAAAATCGGACTGATACAACAATGAAGAAAAAGGATAAAATATGACATTAACAAATATAGTTAGTGTAGAGTTTTCACCCGTTGGTAGAATTTATGATTTTACTTACGAAGAAGAATCGATACTTGTTGGCGATCAAGTTGTCGTCGAAACAGAGCGCGGGCTCAGCTTAGCAAAAGTGGTGAAAATTTATTTCAACCTACATCCCGATAGCGCTGAGCGGATAATCAAGCCTATCTTGCGCAAGGCAACTGAAAAGGACTTAAACTCTTCTCAGAAAATTTCAGAAGATGAGGCTTTGAAGATTTGTGCTGAGAGAATTAAAACTCTTAAATTAAACATGAAAGTATTAAAGGTTGAAGTTCAGTTTGGCGGTAGTAAAGTCATTGTTTATTTTTCCGCACCTGGACGAGTAGATTTTCGAGAGCTGGTGAAACAACTCGCTACAAGCTTAAAATCGCGGGTCGAACTCAAACAAGTCGGAGCCCGTGATGAGGCGAAGCTCCTCGGTGGTATGGGAATTTGTGGGAGAGAATTTTGTTGTTCGACTTTTTTAAGAGAGTTCGTTCCGGTTTCAATAAAAATGGCAAAAGTACAAAACTTGGCATTGAATCCCACAAAAGTTTCTGGTGGTTGTGGTCGGCTTCTATGTTGCTTAACATATGAAAATGATACCTATATCGCTTTACGACGGAATCTGCCGGCTCGTGGAAGTAAGGTCAGGATATTGTCTAGTGGCGAAGATGCAGATGTATTAAAAGTTGATATTATCAACCAAAGACTTTTAGTTGAAAAAGCCAATGGCAAATTAGAGACCTTCAAAGCAGCAGATGTCGAGGTTTTAAAGAAAGCTGAACATACCGATGAAGCGGAGCTAGACGACAATGCTGGCGATTGGGGGCAAGGGATTAACTTGTCTGAATTAGAAAAAGATTAATAGACTTCTTTTTTTGTTTAAGTTGCCTTTTTAAGCGGGTTATTAAAGAGTTGGAAGTACTGATTTTCGTCATCATCAAACTCGATGTTATGCGAATTACAGTGGTTGCAAATTATCGCTGGCGGAGAAAAATTATTTTTTGCGAGTTCAGAAATCTCTAGAAAAAGAGTTGTTTCGTTTTCGCAATCTCCGCAATAGTAAGGAAGACCAACGTTAACAACTTCGTTGGCATAAATAAAATTGCTCAAAAGCATCGCACCTTGTTGAATTAAAATTGGCGAACAATTTACGAACCTGATTTGTACGCCTTTTTCTCGCAGAGGTGTGAAGAACTTAATCCAGATTGAAATCCCTAAGCTCGATATAGCACGCACATCTTTTGAATCAATGACGAGTTCTCTTATCCCACTAGGAAGTTGATCTAAAGTAAATTCCCATTTCTCGCTGATAAATCCGGAAAATATGAGTTTTGCGGTGTGAGAATTGATTAAATCCATTGTTATCATAATAATCCTTAGAATGGCTTAAAAGCTTTAGAAGTTTTGTCGAACTAACTCGAATATAATTCTATCAAGCTTGTTTGATTGGTCAAAATTTAAGCGAACTTTTTTTTAAGTGTAAAAGAGTATTTCAGTGCAAAAGTAATATTCTACAATAAAAATAGATAGATAATTTGTATTTAGTCAATTTCAATTATTCTTGTTTTTCGATGATTCCTGCAAGCTCTTTGCGTAGGCGCCTTCGAATCCAAGAGCTGAAGGATGATAGTATCTTTGATTTTTTATTATTTCCGGAAAAAAGGAAATATGACTCAAGGTCGTAGCATTTTTTTTATAAGTATGCGGGTTAATATAATCAGTCCCATAACCTAAATCTTTTGAAAATGTGTTGCTTGCATTACGCAGATGCAATGGTATTTCTGCCTGGGGAAACTTTTCAGCATCTGCCATTGCCGCATTAATCGCTAAATAGCTGCTATTGCTTTTAGGTGAGCTAGCAAGATAGCACACGGTTTGAGCAAGTGTTATGCGCGCTTCGGGAAGACCCAATTTATGAACGACCTCAAAACAAGCCTGAGTTAAAATAAGTGCAGTTGGATTGGCATTGCCAATATCTTCACTCGCAAAAATAAGCATTCTTCGCGTAATGAAAAGCGGATCTTCGCCTTGGTGTAGCATCTGTGCAAGATAGAACAAAGCGGCATCAACTTCTCCTGCCCGCATTGATTTTATAAATGCAGAAATTGACTCATAGTGCTGGGAACCTTTGCGGTCATAACATTTGTGTATCTCTGGCAAATACTGCTGCAAAAACTCTTCGCTGATGTGAAGTTTATTATCATTTTGAAATAAGAGAACGGCAGTGATTATTTGTAAGAGTTGCCTTGCATCTCCTGCAGCCCAAAATATCAATTTTTGAGTCGCGTTTGTATCTATGGTGCAATTTATTTCCTGCTGCATCGCGGCCTTTTTTAAGCTCGCATGCAACAAAGTTTCCATAGAAACATCATCCAATGCTTTAAAAGTGAAGGCTAGGCTGCGCGAAAGTATTGCTCGATTTACCGAGAATCCAGGATTTTCAGTGGTTGCTCCAATAAATCGAATTTCTCTATTTTCAATAGCAGGCAAAAGAACGTCTTGCTGATTTTTATTTAAACGATGGAGCTCATCCATAAATAAAATATGACTTTTTAAGCCGGAATTGATGCGACTAACTGATTCACTAATAACAGAGCGAATTTGAGCCACGCCGCAGTTTACGGCAGAAAGTTCAAAAAGTTCATGATGACTGAGCTGGCCAACCAGCCTTGCCAGAGAAGTTTTTCCGGTGCCAGGAGGCCCCCAAAAAATTAAAGATGAAAATTGATCCTTGTGAACCATTGTCCAAAGAAGCGATTGTGGCGACCAAAAATGCTCTTGCCCGACTAACTCTAAAGCCGCATTAGGGCGTAAATGTCCAAAATGATCAGTCTTATTCTCAATTGCAATTTTATTGCTATTCATGTTAAGTCTTTCAAAGCAGTAAACTCAGTAAAAAAATGTAGCGGCCATAACCTATACCAGTATTTTATTAACAATTAAAGTTGATTGGATTGTAACATTTTTGTTGTGAATAAAATTTTACCTCTAATATTCGTAAGTCATATTTTATCTTGTCAGGTAAAAATTCCTGCACAAAATAGCGAACTCTTGAAGAGAAGAGGTATGCCGGCACATCAAGTTCTTGCAATGTTGAGTTTTACTAATAAAGAACGACATTTTGTTGAAATGATAGAGTCTGAGCTTGGCTATTCAAATGTTCCTTTGTGTGCAACAAGTCTCGAAAATTCTGATTCTGATGTTTTACTCAGCGGCTCTCAACATAGCTATAACCAAGAGAAGCAAAACCAGACAAAGCTTCCCGACAACAAAGAAATCGAAAGTTTGGGCGGCGATCCGTTTTACGATTTACTTGACCCAGATATGACTTATTGGGTTAACAAGGAGCGTTCCTTATCAAAGTTTTTTGCTCCTAAGGATTTAGTCGTCATTGCAAAGGAACATACAATTTATGGGCGCTTCATTGAGATCCGCCAACCCATTTTGCAACCCTTACTTAACCTGTTTAGTTATGCAAAAAGCCAAAACATCGAATTACGCGCCCTTTCTGGATACCGATCATTTGACGTGCAGGCCGCGACTTTTCAGCATTGGGTCAACTACTGGGACTCCGAAGCGTTGGCAGAAAAAGAAAGTGCTTGGCCCGGTCACAGTGAGCACCAATTAGGAATTACTTTGGATTTAACGAGCTTAACATTAGGCGACAACCCCTGGTTTAAATTTGGCCAATCAGTTGAAGGTCAATGGTTGAAAGCTAACGCGCATAAATTTGGTTTTACTATCAGTTACCAAGAAATGACGGAGGCTTTGACCGGCTACATATGGGAACCCTGGCATATTCGTTATGTTGGGCGGCCTTTGGCAACTTATTTGTATCAGCGACAACAAGTTATCGAACAGTATTTTCAAGCACAATCAGCTGCCCCAGTGCGCCAAGTTTGGACAGAAGACAAGGCTTTTGAATGTGCGCAGTATAGTGTGAGTGAAAAATCATATTGGACTTGCAGCACTCAACAAAAACTCAATCGTTGTGATGCCTCAGGCGCATTATTGACTTACCAATGCCAAGACGGTTGTTATGTTTGCGAAAGTGGCAGCCATAGTTTCTGTGCGGATAATAGCAATCCTAGCATCGCTCTTTATGCTAAAGAGAGAAATTGTTCTCTAACAACTTTATAAATTAATTTTTGTTTTATTTTTTGTTAATTATTCAAAATTATAATCGAACAAAATCATAGCTGTTTTTGTAAAAGATTTGTTTATTTCATTTTTCTACTTCTATACCAAATAGCTGCACAACTTGAAAAAGACATGCATTCAAGAGAGAATGGAGTTATCCCAAAAATAAAGAAGAGGCTTTAAGTGCGCTTTTTCCCCAAAAAGAATAGAAATAGTATTTGTTTTATTAAAATAATAACAATGTCATTTTTCGTGACAAATTGTATTGGTCGGAATGTATCGAAAGATCCAGAGCTCGATTCCAACCAAACAAATGCACCTTTAGCTAGCGCAAGCGAGATTGCATCATTGAATGCGGATCTTAGTGACGATAATGAAAAAGAGCTGATTGAAACCATGCAACAGTTCAATCAGAAGGCAGTGACAGAAGTTATAGATGTAAAAGAACAAGATTTAGTTGCAGAAAATACAGAAGATAAAATTGTAGAAAATGTCGATAGTCTTCACAGCAATCATCAGCAGCCTGCATCTGCAAACTTTGAAAAAGACAAAGTAAGCGAAACATCAAAAAGTGAAAATATGTCATTATATCAGTTAGGTTTTGACCACCAGCATCATCCCTATGTCCAAAAATGGTTGAAGTATTTCAGTGTTGATGCGCGCGATCGTTTTCAACGTTATATTGATCGTGGCTACGTTTACAAAGATCTTATAGAGACAGTTCTCAAAAAACACGGAGTTCCTAAAGAATTATTTTATCTTGCATTGATAGAAAGTGGTTTTTTAAACAATGCGCGCTCGCATGCAAATGCTGTTGGAGTTTGGCAATTTATTGCCGCCACAGGAAAACGTTATGGATTGCGCGTAGATTCATATGTCGATGAAAGACGAGATCCTGTGAGAGCAACTATTGCAGCGGCAGCCTACCTCACAGATTTACATCGAGTCTATCAAGACTGGTATTTAGCCATGGGAGGCTATAACGCCGGAGAGGTTAGAATTTTAAGAGCAGTGATGCAAACTTCCGAACGAGATTTTTTTAAATTAATTGAACAAAAGCGTCTACCCACAGAAACGCAAAACTATGTTCCTAAGTTCATCGCAGCAATGTTAATTGGCGAAAATATCGAAAAGTACGGCTTTCGAACCCCTAATGTTGTGAAGTTTCCACCGCTTAAATTTATAGAAACTTCGCATTCGATGTCACTCGCTTCACTTGCGCGGCAAAACCAATTGAATACAGACGTTTTAAGAGAATTAAATCCCCATATTCGCTCTGACCGAGTCCCATCGGGCGGAAAAAAACCTTATAAAGTATGGCTACCAGCTAGTGAAGCTTTAGCAGCAAATTTTGTCCATTTGCATCGCGAGCTCGCACAAGATGTACGCCAAGCTAAAAATACACCATCGAGTGCACAAAAAAAGGTTTATGCACCTTACTATGCAAAAAGTTCGAAAAATTCTCAATTTCATACAGTGCGTCGTGGTGAAAATTTGAATCTCATCGCAAAAAAATATGGCCTGAGTCTAGCTAGTTTAAAATCAATGAATGGTCTAAGACGTAACAATATAATGGCAGGCCAGAAGTTGCGTGTAAGTCATTCGCAGCAGGAAAGTTTATCTGCACAAAATTCTCTAAAGCAAAAAGTCTATCGCGTGCAGAAAGGCGATAGCTGGAATAGAATAGCGCAAAAATTTGGTGTTACCGTGGCAGATTTAAAAAGAACCAACAGAAGACAGAAAGATAAGTTACTCGTTGGCGAAAGAATCGTTGTCGAGCGTTTTTAGTTTAAAAATTATAGTTTGCTTCGACGCAGAGAATCTTTGCTAGTCCGCTTATGGGATCTCTAATAGTATCGCCGCTGCTGTTTTTTAATTCACTACAATGGTAATCGCTTTTAAGGCTTTGTCGGCGAATTTGGCGATTTTCCCCGGCAATTTGCTCTGAAATATTGGCCAAACTGCTAATTGGACTCAAATTCATTTGAGCATGGTAAAGTACTTCGTTTGACCACATATAGCGTCGATTTTCTTGAACAGCATGAATTTGACTATTTATAGACATGCGATCCTTAGCTTGTGTGCCATAGAGTTGTATATGTGCTGTAGTGAGACCTGTAAGTGAATTAAAACTGACTTCGCTTAAGATGCGCAGGTCACTGCTGCTGTCATTAAAAAATCGATAACCTTGAGCATCGGAAAAATACAATTTTCCATTTTTGTTATAATGACTCCAGGAAACTTCAGCTTCGCTCCCTTGATGCGAAGGTATACCATAAATTGGATCATCAAATCCGTATACACTGGGGTAGTATTTTCCATGATTATGCCAACGCGTAACTGGCAAACCCATGCTAAAAACGAGGCGGTGCAAAGCCGTTGAAATACCGCAAATGCCACCAGCATAAATAGGTTGAAGAGATGTAGAAAGGCCGTGAAAATAAGCCCGACATTCTTTGAAATTTCTATTAAAAACCATGCTCGATGGACAGGAAAAAATGTCGCCAAAATTATTTAAGCCTTGTGAGCCTATGTTGTAATCTTCTAAGTCCACGTCCAAATAATTTTCTCTTGTAAAGTTTTTTGTCTTGTCAAAACTATTCGTCGGTTCGTAAGGAAAAACAGTGCTTTCTAAAAAACTGAACTCTTCGCCAGATTTACCAATAATCTTTTCTAGACGCTTGAGTCCACTAGTGATGTTTGCCCTTCTTTCATAAACTGACTGAGACTCATAAGCATGACCGCCCCAAAAGTGTAAGGCATTGAGCTCTATAAGCTCGGCAAGATAGGGCTGGCATTTGTTAGAAAGCGTAATAAAAAGCCGTGAAATATACCCTTCTTTGCGGGTAAAACCACCGTCGAACATGTCTACATATTCGATTAAAATTAATTCTGATCGATCTGCAGATGAATTGTCTTTGAGAACTTTAAGTCGACTCCCTTTAACTAGAGTTTTTAGAACCGTCGAGTTTTTTTGCTTTTCAGAATATATATTTTGGTCAGCTTTAAGTTCTGCAAATTGAGCCATCCCCCGATCACATTCAATTTTTTGAGTGTGGCGATTTAGTTTAGATAAAAAATCAGCTTGGTGATGCACTTGCAATAATTGGCCGTTTTGCTCGAGATCAGCAACATAAAGAGTCGATTCTTTATCTAATCCGCTCACCAGTATTTTATACCAATTGTATTGATTTGATGTTGTTTCACTGGAAATAAAATCAAGCAGGAAAACAAAGCCTGCATTCTGAGCTTGGCCAGTGATATTATCCACTGAGATTTCCGGCTTAGTGCGGAGATTGATTTGAAAATTATTTGGAAATTCAAGTATGCCTCGAGCTAAATGCACGTATGCGTATTTCGGAATATAAGCAATTTTTGTCGGATCATTTGCATCAATGAGTATCTGATACCAGATTTCCGACTTATCATTGATGACTTGTTTTAAATAGGGGAAGAGCGTGCCTGAAGCGGAAAACAGCATAGGAGAGTCCAAGTTGGCATCAGTTCGAATCTCGACAAATTTCTGTTCTTCAATTAATACAAATCTATAAGGAAAATTGTTGTTCAATTCATCAATGTCAAACGCAATAGCTTGTTTGGCTAGAGAAAAAATGCAGAAAATTAGCAGTATTAAAAGGTTTTGAAAATTTATATTCTTCACAGTTTAGCGCCTCTCAATTTGAATATTCATAAAACGAAATTGCAATACAACAAATTAAAAGGTTGCGACTGCAGTACTTGAATCTCTTCTTGGATTTAAAAACTTTGTGACGAGTCCCACTTATTTGGGCAGGCGCTTTTTGTATTATTTGTAACTTAGCAAGTCAAGAACTTACTAAAGAAGACCCTAAGCATCTGTATTTTATAATTTAACTAAATTATCAGTTAACTTTAGCCCAATAGTCCCGAAAACCCCTGTGCAGCCAAATAGGGCCGCACAGGGAGAGGGGGAATTTATATGACTAGAATCCAAGGAGTTGGAGCGTCGCCTTACACTGCAATGGTTGAGCAACTTGCTGAAGTGCAAAAAGCGCCAGTCCATGCGGCTGAAGCACGTAAGACAAAGATTGTTGCGGAAAAAAACGAATACACTGAATTGTCACAAAAAATAGGGGAGCTTGATGGCTCTTTGAGCAAAATTAAACAGCCAGATGGTTTTAGCAAATTAGCTGTTGAGTCTTCTCATCCTGAGGTTATCGAAGGTCAAATCGTGGGTTCTGCAAAACCCGGATCCTATGAATTTGAAGTTAAAAATACAGCTCAAGCTGATAAATTTGTGGAGCAAGGATTTCCAGATCGCAATGAAACACCCGTCGGTTTTGGCTATATGGAAATAGAAAATGCAGAAGGAGGCTCCCAAGAAGTCGTCATCGAACCTGGCTCAACCCTGAACGATGTCGTCAGTAAAATTAACAGTTCGGTAACGGGAGCTAAAGCTTCAGTAATAGATACGGGTTTTCCGGAGAATCCGCATAAATTATTAGTTCAGAGCACAAAAACGGGCGAAAATAGCCGCATTAATATCGATGCGGATACGACTTATATGGATTTCGAAAACATTAAAAAAGCCAGTAATTTATCCATGACGATGGACGATGTCGAAATCACGCGAGCAGCAAATAAGTTTAATGATTTAGTCGATGGCGTGCAGTTCGATGTAAAAAATGCAGCTCCTGGAACTCGGATTCAAGTTAATATAAAACACGACGTCGAAAAGACTGCTGAAGGAATTAAAGAATTTACCGACAAATATAATCAAATCATCGATTTTGCCCAAAAGCGGTCTGGTCCGCAAGAAAGTGCGTCCGCGCTAAACGGTTCTACCGCATTGAGATCAGTTGTTCGAGGACTGCAATCTGAATTGAGCAATGCGCCAGCATTAAGAAACAGCAAATATCAGACTCTTGCGCAAATAGGAATAAGTACGAACGCAAAATCGGGCGAGCTTCAAGTTGATGAAAGCAAATTAAAAGCAGCGTTAGAAAATGATTATGAAGGTGTTTCTGCGATATTCGCGAATAGCGAACAAGGTGAAGGTCTTGCTGCCAGCTTAGCAAAAAAGGCTAGCAGTCTTGGTCAGAGTGGAGTTGTGGGCTCGCGCATGAAAAGCTTGGATCGCCAGATTCAAAGTCAAGATCGAGATATTGAGACAAAAACAGCTAGAGCAGAAAGTAAAGCTGAGCAAATAAGAAAGCAGTTTCAGTCATTAGATGGGCATATGGCGCAATTAAATTCGCAAGATCAATTTATAAGCGAAAGGCTAGCTCCGAATCCAGCAGCAATGAGTCCACAGATGCCACTAAAATAGAGACAGGTACTTTTAAAAAAGTAGCGCGAGTGAGCGAATAGTATGGATAAAAAGCAGTATAGAGCATTACTCAATATTTTAAATATCTGTCACCAGCGAGGTGAAGATATTGTGTCACAATATGGTCGATCTAGCCCTGCCCAGATTGATAACCTATTGCGTTTAAGATCTGCTGCTTTTTTAAATTTTCAGGCACTCGAAGCAAAAATACTCTGGCAAGAAAAAAAGAATAAAACTGATCAGACACAAATGATCCTGGAGAATAAAGACAATGAATTGTTAAGAGTTCAATTACAGAAAATAGCAAAACAGAATCAACATTTACGAATCCTCCTTGAAGAAAGAAAAATGCAATTAGCTGCGGGTTTGCGTTCAGCAAGTCGATCAAGCCAATTCTTAAAGGCATATAAAGCTGGAAATCCAGATCCTAAGTTCATTAAAATTAGCTAGATTTTGGTGACTGTGTCATCCTGACCGCGCTTGTCATCCTGACCCGGAGGGGAAGGATCTTTCGCGTTGCTCAAGATGACTTTTTCCCTGCCCCGCGCTTGTCATCCTGCCCCGCGCTTGTCATCCTGCCCCGCGCTTGTCATCCTGCCCCGCGCTTGTCATCCTGCCCCGCGCTTGTCATCCTGCCCCGCGCTTGTCATCCTGACCCGGAGGGGAAGGATCTTTCGCGTTGCTCAAGATGACATTTTCCCTGCCCCGTGCTTTTCATCCTGACCCGGAGGGGAAGGATCTCGTGTTTGCTTTAAGGTCCGCAAAATCAGACAAAATGTCCGGTTCCTAGATCAGTAGATGAAGTGCGACTTTATTAGAATTCTTTAAATCAAGAAAACGACTCATTAATTATCATGGCAAGAGATTTGCTAATCCTGATACGTGTTCCTGTTCCCAAACACATTTTAGATAGGATTTATTTATGAATAACCAACTACAGCAAGAACAACTTAAAAAACAAATTTGTACAAGAATCAAAGGCTGGTTAGAGGAAAAACAGCAGCGTAATTTAGTAGCCCTTTCAAAAAGATCTGGTGTGCCTTATCCGACCTTAAAGAGGATGGAATTTGCTAGGAATTTGCCGACTTTAGAAACCCTCATTCCATTACTTCCTTTCCTCTATTGTGAGAGTGAGCGGCACACAGTATTAAGCAAATTTTTTCCCAGTTGTGAAAAAATTCTCAATTCAATCTATTCGGAGCAAAAAAAAACGAACGATTTATAATTGTCTAATTTCAATTTAGAACCCAGCGCCAACTTTGGCCAAAATCGGGTACTAAAAAATCGCTACTTTTTACACGATATTTTTTTAGAGCAATAAGCAAAGCTTTTGCGGGCTCGTCGATGCCTTCATTAGTGAGTTGGAAGGTACCGAAATGCATGCCTATCGATTGTTTTGCCTTTAAATCTAAATGAGCTAAAACGGCTTCGTCAGGATTAACATGCATATCTTTCATAAACCAGCGTGGTTCATATGCTCCAATTGGAATGAGAGCTAAATCTGTCTTGGGAAATTTATTTTGGATTTGTTTAAAATGATTTGAATAACCGGTGTCTCCAGCAAAAAATATTTGGGTGTTGCGATAGTTGATAACAAATCCGCCCCATAAACTCGCAAAGCGGTCATTAATCCAACGTGAAGAAAAATGTTGGGCGGGGACAAAATGAAAATTAACTTCTCCAGATTTATGAGCTTGCCACCATGGCAGAGAAGTCGTTGACAAAATAGTGCTTTCTTTTTGAAGAATATCGTCGACACCCAAACCAGATAATATCAGCGGATCATCGCGAACTTTGAGTTTTTCTAGAGTCATAATATCAAGGTGGTCATAATGGTCGTGGCTTATGAGTACGACATCAATTTTTGGTAAATCTTCAAAAGCAACTCCAGGTAGTCTGACGCGCTTTGGTCCTGCCCAAGTAAAAGGACTGGCTCTTTCGCTGTATTGAGGATCAGTCAATATATTGAGACCGCCAATTTGAATGAGGAAGCTCGCATGATTTATAAATGTGACCTGCATCTCGTATTCGGAAACATCAGCCGACGGAGGTGGGTAGGGTGTATTTTGTAATTGTTCAGGCCATTTGGTTTTAGTTTCAAATAAAACCCAGCTCAGAAAATCACTAAAACCTTTTTCATTTATTGGGCCGGAGTTCTTAAATATTTTACCGTCAAAATAAGATAGTTTTGGCCCATGGTAGCGCACTGGGCTGCACTGCGCTGTCAGTAAAGTAATAACTGTTAGCAGTATAAAGACAGAAGAAAAATAGTTGCGCATTTTTAATTGCTCCAAATATCATTTGAGCCGTGCCGCCAAAGTTGTTGGAGGCGCAAATTTCGTTCAATTTTAGCAGTATCGCTGCCAAAATCACAGAATAGTTCAGTCTTGCCCTTTTCTGCATATGCCACGACTTTGCCATTCTTCACTAAAATTCGCTCTCCACGTTTTATGTCAGGGCGTTGCTCTATGGGATAGAGAGAAAGGATGTTTAAAGGATCTTGGCGATGGATATAATGCAGGCTAGGTTGATTTTGGCTGAGGAGCTGCGGACGAAATTTTTGTGCCTGTTCAAGAAATTTAGCTTCTGCATATTGTTCGCCGCTTAGCCCCTTTATAAAATAGCCAGAATATAAGAGTCCTTGAGCTTCTCTGCGCCTAAGTTGTGAGCGCAAATCTTGCCAATTCGGAGCGTGTGCTTCAATTAAAGTGATT
The DNA here is from genome assembly GCA_018060885.1 of Oligoflexales bacterium. Classification (GTDB taxonomy): domain Bacteria; phylum Bdellovibrionota_B; class Oligoflexia; order Oligoflexales; family JAGOVF01; genus JAGOVF01. Next base: position 24,714 of record JAGOVF010000039.1, read on the forward strand.
TCATAAAAGAGTATGCCCCATCTTTTTAGCAATAAATCGAGCCAAAAGTCTAAATACTGCTCGTGGACATCTTGCTCTGCTATGAGTGACCATCGACCTAAATGTATTTGGCGATTAAATTCCTGCGCATAGCTTGTCGAAGAAAATGTAGAAGTGCCGCGATGATTTCCCCGGATTTTTTTACCTCTTAGTGCGGTGAGACTGTCGGAGTGCGCCAGCCCCAATGCAGCAAGCTTTAGAAGAGCTTGATGTATATCTTCTGGAAAAAGTCGCAATGCAGCAGGCAAGTCAGAGGCAAAGCTGGCGCCTTTATTAAATAAATGCGCATACACCACTTCGATAGTGCGCGGCAGCTGTGCAGGTTTTTGAGCAGGCTTTTGTTGTAGCCATGTTTGATAGACCCGCGGATAAATTGAAATAGGCGTGTTTTGTCGTAGTGCTTGAACCTTTGTCAAAGTGGCACTTTCGCTGTTTGTTAATAAGCGTGACCAGTTCAAGACTCCTTGCAGGCAAAGTTGGTCAAGAATGCGCGCATCATAGTTTTGTAGACGACTTGCGAGTATTTCATCTTCCCAAATTTTTAAGGGAGCTTGCCAGCCAGCTATTTGTTCAATGACGGATAAAAGATTTTTTTCGCTGAAAGTTCTTTGGTATGTGCGCTGCTGCTGAATAAGAAGCTGCCAATATTCAGCTAATTCTAAGGCTTTAAATTGCGGCTTGCCGCATTCGCGAGTTTGTTTTTGTAGCTGCATAAGGTGCGATCGATAGATCCATTCCGTGGCTGTTGCGTCGCATGAGTAAAGGCCACGCATAACTTCGCCGCGTCCTTCAAGCCGATACAGTGCGCTAAGAATGAGATGAGAATCCACAATAGGCAGAGCCGTGAAAAGATCTTCTTCTTTATTCAAACCAAAATAACGTAGGCGGCTTTTTACCCAAAGATTCAGAAGTTGTTCTTCGTCGAGGGTATTAAACGATTTACCCACCACTGTGTTCTCATCTACTGGCCATTCTAATTTTGGCGCGAGACAGCGCAAGGT
>JAGOVF010000170.1 GCA_018060885.1 Oligoflexales bacterium
TATGGCTAAGCTATTAGCGGCCATTTTTTTGCCAAATATCATCGAGCAATTATTTCAAAATTTTTCTTAAAATTTTTGGTCTAAAAATGCATTTTTTCAAAAAAACTCGGTTTTGCACGGCCGACTATTTATTTTATCATTATATTTGAAGAAAAATATTTTTTGGAACTGCGGATTATTTCGAAAAATTCGATATATTCTTAGAAAATCAGTTAGTAAACGACTAATGGCCAATTTTACCATTTAAGCGTCTTATGCTATCTGAATATTGCTTCCCTGACTTTTCATACATCGGCTCAATAGCCGAAGTTATACCCCAAACCATACCAATAAAGAGTCCTGCAACAATGGCTCCAATAAGCGAAAAGCGCACGACTTGCAGCCAATCTATTTTCTCGTTTTTTGACACTGTTTTTCTATTATCTTTTATTTTTTTTATTTTAAATTCTTCTACTTGCTCAAACTCGTTGACTTTTATGTCATCCTGAGAAGAAATATCTTCTTCAGTAGCCTTATATGAAACATTTTTTTGCTGCGGAATCTGGAGATTCCTTTGCGAGATATCTCTATATATCTCTGTACTCTGGCCATCATTTAACGCATCACTGATAAACTGATTGGCTAAGTCGAGGATTTTATTTCCAATAGAAAATTTATCTGATTGCCGCAAGGAATTAAAGTATCCACTGTAAAAGAATGATGCATCTGGTCCCGCTCCATGCATTACATTTGTGACTTTAAAAATTATGGACTGTCCCGGAAAATTAAGTGCATCATTTTTACCGAGTTCGCACAAACTATATGGATCGATTTTAATTGGCGATTTAATACTAATATAGTTTGGATGTAGACTTGCAATCTTTGCGCGAAACACCAATTGCCCAGCTGAAAGTACATGATCAGGCAAAATCGGGTATTTTTGTGGCCCAGATACTTGGGTATATTCTTCTCCGGTGTTTAAGAAGAGCTCTATAATTGAAACTGCTTGCAAATTTTTAATTTCATTTTCAAAAAAGAAATTACTATCTGGAAAATTTCTTGCCAAATAGTCCATATCCGTATCTGGACCAACAAAAACCACCGGAACATAGCGACCAATAATGCTATACAATGCTTCGAAATCTTCTTTGCTACTATTTAATACCTTGTCTTCAATGAACACAATATGCGGCGAAAAAAATTGTGGATCATAACGCAAACTATGCTTCAAGAGTGCAACACTCACATCAAACTGATTGATATCAAGATTATAAAGTAGATCGGAGCGCATTTTGGCATGCGAAATTGCAACAAATGCTCTCACACGAGGTTTAGAGGCATTTAATTTTAGTTCACTCAATAAGTTCTTTTTTGCGTTTACACTAGATTTGTTTGTTCCAGCATAAAAGGCATTAATGCCATGGGAAAAGCGATAGACTAATTTACGACTATCAACAGATTGTGTAGTGATTTGCAGTCTTTCTTCGCCAAGCGCCTTCGCTAGAGGACCCTCAAAAAAGACTTGGGAATGCGTGTTTGGCGTCAATCTGCTTTCTAAGCGCAGCTCATATTCATTGATCCAGGTTACTCTTGCTGGAACTCGAATTTCACATCTTTCATTCATCGCAACTTGGCCGCTTGGTGCTTGAAAAGTAGCCTGCTTACCGCTTGTCGCATACAAAAAGCGCTGCATCCAATCTTGATCGCTTAATTCAAGCGGGATAATATCACGAAAGCCATAGTTTGCTGCATCGCGCAATATCGCTGCTTGGAATTTTTCTGTTACAAGAATAAAACGAGCACCACCTAATTCTTGTAAATTAGCTAGAGCTTTTATTGCAGTCGATACTACGCTATCTTGTGTGTTGTCACTCAATAATATAATGCTACTGCGAATGAGTTTAATTTTTTCTAACAAGCGCTCAAGCTGGCTAAAAACTTCAACAGAAAATCCCTTTTGTTTAAGGCATAGAATCTTATTTTCTATACCTTGATGAAAAGTTGGTACTAACCAGTAGATTTTTTTTGCCATATCGACCCCACTAGCAGATGCGGAACTGTTCTATCCACTTCTGACTTATTCCTTATTAATCGGTCAATTGATAGAAACTTAAGTTAATTAAAAATACCTGCGCTCCTGGACAGCTTAGATGACGATGGCGCATGTGCTGCAATGCTTGATATCCATCTGAAAATATTTGGCTATTTATCGATTTTATGAAAGAATCTGTTTAGACTTTGCGGCCTTTAGCAAAGAAATTCCGAGAAATTCCGAGCAATAGTTTGTGATCTTATTCCGCATTTTTTACAGTGGTATTTTAGAGAATATGCATATTTTGTTGATATTAGGAGATTTTTTAAATGCACAGTAACCGTTTTTTAAAAAAAATAATGACAAGACTTATAATTGTGTTTTTTATTCTGAGCGTAGCATCAGGAAGTGTTTATGCTCTTGAATGTAGCAATTTAAAGCACATCACATCATTTTATTTTCGGCAACATTTTTCTCAGCAAAGCTTTGATGATGATCTCAGTCAACGTACTCTAGATATGTTTTTAAAAACCTGGGATCCAGGAAAATTATATTTTTTAAAAGGTGACATAGATAGCTTAAATAAAAGCTATTCGGATAAGCTAGATGACATGGTTGCAAAAGGTGATTGCAGTGCAATTACCCAGGTCATGACTCTATATTCAAAAAGATATGAAGAGCGCATGATACTCATTAAAAAACTAATCGACAGCGAACATGATTTTACTAAAGATGAATATCTTAATATTGACCGCAAAAACGAAGATTTCGCTGCGACTCTAGAAGAAGTCAATGAGCGCTGGCGCAAGCGTATAAAATTTCAAGTGCTTGAACTTAAAAAGTCTACGCAAAATTTAAAAGATTCTCGCGACAAACTCCACAAACGTTATCATCTCCAAGCCAAGAGACACAATGAATTAACCACTAACGACGTTTACGATTCTTTTCTCAACAGCTTTTCTCTGGCACTTGACCCACATTCATCTTACTTCTCGCCAGAAAGCTTAGAAGACTTTCGCATCAACACGAGTCTTTCTCTTGAAGGCATCGGCGCAGCCTTGCGCAGTGAAGATGGATTTACCAAAATTCAGAGTTTAATGCTGGGTGGAGCTGCAGAAAAAACAAAATTATTGCGGGCAGAAGATAAGATCATCGCAGTTGGCCAATCCGATGGCCCGCCTGTAGATGTTATCGATATGGATTTACGCGATGTTGTAAAAATGATTCGTGGTCCTCGTGGTACAGAGGTTCGTTTAACAATTATCCGAGAAGAAAAAGGCGAGACACAAAAATTAATCGTTCCAGTCATTAGAGAAAAAGTAGAACTCAAAGACCGTGGTGCAAAGTCCTATGTATTTAGTGTGGACGCAATAGGTGACAAAAACCAAAAACAAGCTCTCAAAATCGGCGTCATTGATTTGCCTTCTTTTTACATTGACTTTGAAGGCAGACAGAACCGTAAGAGCGATTATAAGTCGTCGTCAGAAGATGTTAAAAAAGAACTCGTAAAACTTAATAAACAGAAAATCGACGCTTTGATCGTTGACCTACGCAACAACGGTGGTGGCTCACTCGATGAGTCGATTAAACTTGCGGGATTTTTTATTGAAGAAGGTCCGGTCGTACAAGTTCGTAATACCGATGGTTCTGGAACTGTACATAATGATGAAGATAAAGGCATTCAATACACAGGGCCTTTAGTGGTTATGATTAACCGGCATTCGGCGAGTGCTAGCGAAATTTTTGCAGGTGCAATCAAAGATTATGGACGTGGTGTCATCATAGGAGATGAACATACCTTCGGGAAAGGTACTGTGCAAACATTGTCTGATTTATCTCCGACTTTAGGCGCTGTTAAAATTACGATATCGAAATTTTATCGACCTTCTGGATCCAGTACACAAATGAAGGGTGTTGATTCAGACATTGTTTTCCCTTCTCTTTTAGATCAATACGAAGTCGGCGAAAAACATTATGACTATGCGCTAGCCTGGAGCAAAATTGAACCTGCTAAATTCAAGCCGCTTGAGTTCGTAACTCCACACATAGCCCCGCTTAAAAAGGCTTCAGAAACGCGCATAAAGTCAGATAAGGATTTTGCCGAATTACTTGCAGAAATTAAGAAGTATAAAGAAAACGAACAAGATCGCTACAGAGTCAGCTTAAAAGAAGAGAAAAAAGACGACAAAAAAGGCGATAAAACCGCTGACAAAGGCGCAAAATCTCCTGACGAGGAAGAAGAGATAGAACCAGAATCAAGTTTGTCGGATGATCCGATTAAAAATCTAAAACGCGATATTTATTTACAAGAGACTTTGAGAGTTGCGGCTGACTACCACAATTTAATAAATAAAAAGTCCTTACCTAAAGAGTTGCGATTAGTCGATCTCGATAGTCTTGCTATTGCGGATAATAATAAGACGATTAAAGCTAAGGAAGATGTGGTTGAGGTTAAGGGGAAAGATGTGAAAGATTCGAATAAAAAGTGAATTTTCAAACAATACTTAATTTACCTCAACTTTTCTATTCTAAAGATTGAAAACGTTTTTCCAAGAACTGTTTTCCTAAAAGTAGATAGGGACTGAACTCCATATTCATTAAATTTATAGAATAATTTATTAAAATTTGCCTATTTTTTATAATATTATCAATATTTTATAATTATTATATTAATTTTAAAGATTTCTATTGATTTTTATAAAATTATATAATACTATGGGTTCAAGTAAGTCTCTTATTAAAAGTTGTCCTGATGTTGAACCTGTTGCAGTGGAGAATGAAGATGAGCCAGTACTTAGTTAGAAAAGCCCCATTTAGTGTTCTTAGTGGTTTAGTATTTGCCGGTGCCCTCAAAGCTCAAGCCGAGCTACCAAAAACTGACGCACCTGTAGCGACTACAACAACGACCACGCCCACAAACGCTCAAGGAGTCTACCAAGACTTCACTATCGGTGATGGAAACCCACTAAGCTTAAAAGACTTAGCTTTAGGAATCATTCCACCGGCTGGTTGGGAAGTGATCACCAATAATGGCAATGTCACGATGGTGATGCAAGAACCCAAGCCTGAATTTTCAAAAAATGTTCCAAAAGAAGGTGAAGTTATATTTCAACGCAACATCACCGTTGCAGTTATGCATGAAGCTTCTCCTATAGATGAAGAGCGTGCTAAAGAATTTGAAAAACAACTGACAGAACGCCTTGGAAAAGCCAGCTTAGTCTCAAATTTCCAAGTCATCGAACACAGATTTGTCGACTATCGCGGTAAAAACGATGCTTTATTAGCTTATAGCAGCTTAAAGCTCGGTGAGCATCAAATGATGCAAATGCATTTACTCGTGTCGGGTGAAGAAAAACAATTTTTGCTTTCTTTTACCGACTTAGAAAAGCGCTTTGTCGAAGACAAAGATGCGATGCAAAACGTCTGGAATTCAATGATGTCTGTAGAAATCAAAGGCACAGCACCAAGCCGCTATGCAGAAGTGATTCAAATTGGCGGTGGAGTTTCAGTAGCTTTGTTGATACTCGGTTTAATGAGTTATATGCGAAGAAAATCATCGAATAGACTTTTTGATGAAGATTATGGTGATGACGATGTGAGCTCAGATATCAAAGTAAGTAAAAAAGCAAAAAAATCTAAAAGAGCTTCTGCCGACTTTGATGATGAAGATTATGCTGTCAGCAATGTAAGCACAGTCAGCTCTACATTTAACGATGACGAAGACATGGCTTGGAACTTTCAAGATACAAAAAATTCGAAAAAATCGAATGAAAGTAATGAGTTCTCAAGTTATCCAGTCAGTGCTTATAGTGTAAGCTAGAAAGCGTAGAAAAATTCCATAAAAGGTGGTGCTTTGCATCACCTTTTTTTTTATGATGAAGGCCGAGTTTAAACATAGAGCTGTTAAATATAATAAAGAGAACTATGCAATCAGAATTGAAAAATAATCGTAACGAAGTCCGAGATGGTTGGTTTTGGGGTGGACTGGAAAGGTTCTATACCAATAAAGGCCTGAAGCAAACCAAGCAACGTGAAATTATCGGAAATTGTTTATTACAGCTGAACTGTCATGTCGATGCGGAAAAACTCTTTAATAAATTGCGCGAGGAAGGGCATAACATCGGTTTTGCCACCATCTACCGCACCTTAAGCATGTTCAAAGATGCAGGACTTATCGAGCAGAATATGTTTGAAGATGGCAAATCTGTTTTTGAACTCCTCCATCCTGATACCCACCACGACCACCTGATTTGCTTAGATTGTGGGAAGGTCTTTGAGTTTGAAGATTCTGAAATTGAGGCTTTGCAGCTTAGGATTGCCCAAAAATTCGGGCTTAAGCTTGCATCGCATAGACTCGATATGTATGGACATTGTGAGAAGAAAATCTGTGAGCATAGAAAAAATTAATTCGTTATTTTTGCTTAAAA
>JAGOVF010000171.1 GCA_018060885.1 Oligoflexales bacterium
ATTTTTTAACCATCATTGCTAGGAAAATTAGCATCATCCCGATGCTTATATATTGGCCCAAGGTTATCCAATCTAGTTTACTCATAATTAATTACTATTCCTTAAATTATGCTTTTGTATCTCTCTCGCTTGCTCTTCGGTGACAGGTACAAGTTCGAGATCATTCATTTTGCCTACGCAATCGGAGCACACGAGAGACGCTCCAGTCTGTTCGTGTATCTTCATACTGGAAGGACTCACGAGAATTACCTCATTACACTCTGAGCAGTTATCTCTTATCGAATCCTTGATTACACTCGGATCGTCTAACGCTCCAACTCTTTTCATTGGGAAGCACATGATTATATTTGATTCTTTTGTCATTTAACTCTATCTCCAATTTCATTAAGAATATTTTGAATCCATTTCGCACACCATTCTTCAACATGCATTTTTTCTGAAATATAAGGATACTCATCTTTAAAGGAGAAATGATTTGGAACTCCTTTTCCATAGCAGCTAATCCAAATCCTACCAGTTGGATTTCCACCAAATGGCATTGTGCCTAATTTTCTAAATGATCCGTTTAAGCAAATGTTTATGCAATCGATTTGATTCTCGGAATAAGCAAACAATATATTGCGCGTCTCTTTGTAGTTTGCTGCTAGCTCGTCGAAGTCACCTTTAGTATTTCTGTAACAACCGTATTGATCCATTTATTCACCTTTCTCAAACCACTGTTCAGTATAAACAAACGCCGCCACAGGGATTAGAAACACTATAAACACAACGGCGAAGGGGATGAACACGAAAAAAATCCATAGAATTGTGTGAAATAAGTTTTTCATTTATTCACCCAATATCCTTAAACCTTTAGCCATTGCTTTATACGCCTCTGAGTCGAGTAACTCACCATGATGGCTGTGCACCGTTAAAGCGTATCTATAAACCTCAATAAGCTCGATTAGTTTTAGAATCGTTTGTGGATTTGCGGCAGCGCAAATAAAGTCAGAATCTGCTTTGTGAACAGCGGTTGTTTTTATATGCATTAGTGGAACTTCGCTTGAATTTTTAGCCAACTCTTTAAGCTTCTCTAAATCTATTTTCATAATTCACCCAAATATTCTCTACCCCAAAAACCTGGGCGTTCACTAAATCCACAATACGCTATATAGGAATATCCTTTGTCGTATGGTGAGTAGAATTCAATCTCCCAAAGGTGTTTCCCTGTTTGTAGATCAATCACGTGATTCCATATTTCCAAATTACCATCTGGACTAAGACAAACTATTGCACTCATTAATCCTCCACTTCGAATATCACGGAGTAATACCCATCTGCATGGGCTGTAATCTTTTGACCGTTTTTCCACTCAATTGTATCGCCTTTTTTCATGTGCATATTTCCTTGCACCATGGTCTTATTGATCGACTTAAATGTTTTGCAATCCAGCAATGGAGGGATGTCGTCGAATGTGCAGGCGTCTCCGTTGGCGTCTTTGCCGTTAAACTTGAATTTTATTTTCATACTCTCTCTTCATCTTCCTCGTCGGACCACTCATCTATAATTTCACGCGCCCATAATTCCACGGGTCCAGCAACCCATTGTGAGAATGCACCATAATGACCATCTCCATAAACAAGGAAATCTGAATAAGAACCAATATCTTCATGCTCTCTAATGTATTCACGCCAAATTTCTAATTCACCTAAATGATTCACGCATAGATATTTCATTCTGCGAACCCAATTAGTTTATAGCAATTCATGCATTCATAGACTTTCAATGTTTTTCCTTTCACTAGACCCGTTTCTTTCAGATAAAACATATGCTCGCCTTTACAGAGAATTCTAAGATAATAAGAATACAAACGCATTAAAAAGCTCACTCGATCCACTCCTCAATAATTTCTAACCCTTGCGATGCTAAAATAAATTCAAAGTTTAAAAATCTTTCCACATTTATACACATGAGTTCGGAGGGTTTGCCGAAAGGATCAAATTCGTTTTCAATATTTTTTGATAAAGGCTTTAGTTCTTTAATCAAGAGTTCTCCCTCTTGATTCACGCATAAGTATTTCATTCAATATAATCCTCAACGTTCGTGATTTTCATTGAAATAATATTTGATACATTCACAATAAGTTTGTTCTTATTTGCGGGAATTATTTTTCTAGATAATAACCAATCAATCAAAGATAAAAGCGTGTTGTCCTGCAAAACGGTTAACGAGACACCAACCAAAGAGTTATCAGCTAGAGTCATCTCTAGGAATACAGTTTTTCCTATGTAGTTATCAGTAAAATCGAATTCCGTTATTTCCATTATTCATCATCCGCATTTACTTCAACGCAATCTTCTGGCTTAAGCAGTCCATGCATTATGAGGTAGTCGCGCACGTTAAAATAAGTATCAAACACATGATAAACATATTTTTGCTTCTCGAAGTTGTAGACGCCGAGTCTATGTCGAAACATTTCCATAACCACAAGTCTGGCCTCATCGCGCTCATTTATAACTTTTTCGATGTATTGATTTAACATCTCGACCTCATATGAGTGATGGTTCCTGGGCATTAGCAAATCTGTTAGAAAAAATTGGTGTTTCATTAAAATCCCCTCTTGAAAGTAAGGGTTTTGAATAAGTCGTTGCCCAATCATTGGCAAGAGTCAGCATGTCGTCGATGTTGACGCTAGGATTTAGGTTTAGATAGGCGTCGTGTGTTCGATTTGAAAGTAGATAGTAGTACCGTTCTCCGCGTGGCGAGAATAATTTTTCAGTGGGCTTAAGGCTTTTAGAGAGCTGTGGAGTTACGTCAATAATATTTTGTTTTAGTTCAATTTGTTTTTTCTCTTCAAAGAATTCGATTTCTTTATAGTTACGAATTTCAGTTTCAAGTTTTTCAATTGATTCGTTTAGATATTGAACGTGCATTAGCAGATCGTGGACGACGTCTCTTTGATAGTCTGGCCAGAGGCGCATGATCTTAAGTGCGTCCTCAAACTTTTCGTTTACGAGTCTTTTTGCTTTTACTTTTAGTTTCATGACTACTTAAGAATTTAAGTTCTTTTTCAAGGTTTAGAATATGAGTTTTATTATGATTCATTTTTTCGCCAACGAAATCTGCAAATTTGGCTAAGCTCTTTATGAATTTGTACATAATACTCTGTCTTTTTTTTGCATTTTTTAGTTCGTGCCGATAATATTTTTTTAGTTGATTCCAAGATTCCATATGATTGTTTAAACAACTCCGTGAGGTGCTTGTCGTTCTACTGGCTTAGATTCCATGAAGTCGTTAATGATAGCGTCGTAGTCATTTTTATGAATATTTTTAGATGAGTCGATACCGCAATATTCTTTGAGGTAGGTTTTAATGTCATCTTCGGTATAGCCGTTAGATTTAGCGATAGTGAAAAGTCTTTTACGTTGGTCGTCGGAGATGAAATTATCTGAATTGTTGTTAATTGTTTTTTCAACTTCTTTTAAAGCTTCTGTATTTGGAGGGTCGACTTCGGGAGTAATGTCGATTGATGGGGCTACGTCGCGCTCTTCGGGGACATACATTCCGCTGGTAGCCATGGGGCATACTGCCCGAACACCTTCAGCGACGAGTCGTGCTCTTAGCATTTGTCGTCGATATTTTTTCCATACATCTTTATTGTCGAGTCCCGCAGCTTTTGCGCGTTCCATGTCCCATGAGATACGCATTTCACCGCCAGCTGGATGAGAGAATGTAGCCTCTGCGCAAGTGTCGTCGGTTCTGTGCCATTTAACTTTGCCGCCTGATTGCAGGAAACTTCGCAGCATGGCTTCAGATTTCTTAGCGGGTTTGCCATTGATAATGTCGTAGTCTCTTGCGGCGATAGCTGGGTGAAGACCTTCGGCTTGCGCAACCAACATTAGGGCTAAGGCTTGTTCGGGGTTCTTAACTCCAAAGAGTCCAGACTTAGAAATAGCCATAGCCATTCGTTCAACGTCCTTGAGGGGTATTATGTCGGTTGATTTAGAGGTTTCCATTATTGATCTCCTAATTTCTTTTGGCTGATAGCTGACGGGGTGTTGAGTCTGTAGACTTGGACAAGTTGGCAACCTTCAATAGATTTTCCAGCTTCAAGGTCGGCTTTGAGTTTATCTTTATCGAGCTCCATAATTAAGCGTTCGTTAAAATAGCTGACGGGTATGAGTCCTTCGTCTGCGATGACGAGCTTAGTTCCACCTTTGGAGAGTTTAAAATCGACTACACTGCCTTTGAATTCGTTGGTGCCGCTAATTAGCAAGGCTTGTTTTACGTTGGCTTTAAGACGATCCTTGAAGGCCTCAACGCTATTTACGGAGTGAGATAGTATCTTAATGGTGTCCTTGAGTTCTTTAACCAATGATTCGCAGCGCTTCATGGTTTTATAGTAGAGGTCTACTTGTTGTTCTCTAGCGATGGTTTCAACTGAAAAGGCAGCTTCAAGCTCAGGCGGTAGTTCACCGTTATTTTCAATAAGAGCGCGTTCTAGGTTATGAAGTGTTTGACTAACTTGAATAAGAGCGTATTCATTCATGCGAGTTCCTTTCGAAGGCTAGCAATGGTTTTAAACGACTTATTTAATGGGACTGTAAAAGCTAATTTGATGTGTGTCGTTTCTAAGCAGGATCGTTATATACATAAGAAGCGCATTATTTAAACAATAAAATGGGTTATTTTAATTTATATTTGAATAACTTGACTAGTTTATATTTTAGATACATCTCGGCTAACCCTTTTCTTGGTAACTCCTAGCAGGGAGGCTCTGGGCTTGATGGGTGATTGCTTGCTTAAGCGGATATTGTAGTTCCAGCAGGTAATTATGCTGGCAGTGATCGATACCAAGTGATGACGGGGAGGAGACACTCCAAGGAACCCCGTGGGTTTTTAGGCGGGCTTTGGTACCGCTTCAATTCCCATACAACTTAGCTCACACTTAAGCTTGCAAAGACATGTCTAAAATATGAACTTAATTTACTCGTGGTCTCGGCTGTTAGTTCCTAGAGTGCCTAGCTGTACCCTCAAATAAGTTAGATCCATATACTTTAACCCCAGAGCTTTTTTATTTATGGAATGTGAAGCCAGTAACTAGGGAACCAAAAAACATTCCACTTGAAACAAACTCGTTACTGGTATAACTTTTTACTTGTTACATCAGTAGCGAGTTTGTTTCTAAGCAAGATAAACTCTATATAAACCCTTGGATGATTTAAACGTCATCTAAGGGTTTTTCTTTTTAAATAACACGATTTGTTATAATGCTAAGTACTGTAGGGTAGTGCTTCCGTGAAGTGGCGTGCCGTTAAGTAACGTTTAGTAAAGCTATAGAGTAGTCAAATTATTCATTTGACACGTAATGCCACAATAGTTATTTGGTTCGCATGAAGCGATTTGAAATAATTATTAAAGGTATCACCCCACTATTACAGCACCGAATGCGCGAAGAAGAACTACTCGGACTTCTAGGCAAGAAATCTGAAAAGAAAAAAGATGCCGAAGAACTAACACCCAGACAAATAGCCGACCAATACAGCTATAAAAATGGTGATAAATATTGCATCCCAACCTCATACATAGTCGGCGCATTCAAATCCATTGCATCCGAATACAAGCAAAAAAACTCTCAAAGAAAATCTATCAAAAGTATCGCTGGTGGCATCTTTAGACCTGAATCCGAATACTGCGATTTACACGATCACGAAGAAAAACCCATCACAACCTTCGAAGTAGACATTAAAAAAGCAACCAACCATCAAAAAGGTGCAGTCGCCGTTTGCCGCCCTCGCTTCGATCGATGGCAAACTAAATTCACCGCAACAATCGATGAAGGATTAATTTCACCAAGCACTGTTTTAGAAATGCTTAATGATAGCGGAAAAAGATCTGGCATTGGAAGTTTTCGCGTGTCGAAGGGAGGGTACTTTGGTCAGTTCGCTGTAATTAAGTTTGAAGAATTAAAAGAATGATTTTTCAAGTTTAGTGTAGTCGAGAGTTGTACAGTGAGGTTGAGTTACGTCAAGGGTAGTATTGTGACGTGAGGTGAGGTGAAGTAAAGGTTTTTTGTAATTAAATAATTTGTTTTAAGTGCCGCGCAGTCCAGTCGAGTTTTGTGGAGCGATGTTGGGTAAAGCGGAGTTGTGTAACGTGATGTTACGTATTTTCAAGCGTTGTAAAGTAAAGGTTCTTTGTTCTTAAGTGGGATTCCCGAAAAAGTTTATCGAATCATTTTTAAACACATTTTTGGAGATTTTATGACTAAACATGAAATTTAACTTTAAAGCTTTTAACTATAAAAGACGAAACTCCCCCGAGAACCCCAAATAAACTATATCGCTTATTTTAAAAATTAATATTCAAAAAGTTGGCAGCTAATCTTTTTCCCACTCCTTGAGATACATAAGCCCACAAGCAATCGCAAAAACTGTTGTA
>JAGOVF010000040.1 GCA_018060885.1 Oligoflexales bacterium
AATCGAAAATATTGATGTGAGTATGGTTAAATGCCTTTTGGTGCCCGGCGGCGACCCCCACGAAAAGATAAAAGACCAAACACATCAGCCTTTGATGAAACAGCTACTTCAAAGTGCTAATAGTCGCGGAGTATTAATAGGTGCAATTTGTGCTGGGCCAGCAATATTAGGAAAATATGAAATACTTAAAGGGAAGAAATTTACACATGGCTACGGTGACTCGCACAAAGACTATCTAGCGTCGCTATGGCAAGGTGCAACATTTACCGACCGACTCCTAGAAGTTGATGGAACAATAGTCACAGCAAAGCCCAGCGGCCATATAGATTTCGGCTTAGAAGTTGCCGCACTTGCTGGAGCCATAAATCCAGAGCAGCGAAAGTCTTTGATTTGTTTTTACAAAGGTGTTTGATTATTCTTAAATATACTAAGCCACACTGTTGAACCACCACAGCTAGAGTCTGAAATCTTATACTCGATTAATTTAAAATCATTTTGTTTCAAAAGCATTTTGTACTCATCTGGAGAAAGTGAAGCGTGGAAAAGATATTCACCGCCATTATCATTCCAAACTTCTCCTTCTTCGGAACCTGTAGTAATTAATAAAATACCTCCGCTATTCAAATGGTTGTAAAACACCTTAAACATGGCCCGTTGATCATTTTTTGATAAATGAAAAAAGCTATTCCAAGCAATTAATAGATCAAATTTCTGATGTAAATTTAGATCTCTCATATCACCTTTTATGAACTTAGCTTTTGCTAACCTTTTCTGTGCTAATTCCAATAGGCTGCTGCTAATATCTACCCCAGTTACATCAAAATCTTTCTGTACAAAGTAATCCGCAATTGGCTCGCCCATACCGCAACCTAAGTCTAATATTTTCGCCTTTGGCTCTAAGTGGGCTATCGCCTTATCAAGCCATGGCTTCTCAAAAAGTGCGCGGCTTCGGTGTTCATCATACCAAGATGATATTTTATCGTATGGTACTAATTTGTCATTTTTTGCTGCCATACTTGGAACTCACTGCAATCAAAGTAATGTTATAGCTGTATACTATACTCCCGATCGGGAATATACCTAGATAAAATACTAAACTTCACCTATATTATCCCGTACGGGACAATTCTTTTCAAGATTGCAAAATTTATTTATAATTTTACCGATCGGGAATATTAGTAATGGAACCAAGGTCTCCTACGAAAGTTTTAAAAGTCAGAGACTTAGGCCTGAGGGTGCGAGAAGTCCGCAAGAAGTTAGACATGGATCAAGCCAAAACAGCGGGCCTTTCTGGTGTTGGAGTTCGATTCCTGTCGGAATTAGAACGCGGTAAAGAAAGCGTAAGCATGGAAAAAGTTCTCTCCGTTTTGCGGCGCCTGGGTCTCGAACTCTGGGTGGCTCCCAAAGGATTTGACCCAAATCGATTGGAAAAATAAATATGCAGTCCAAAGATGAACTTAGTGTGAACTTTAGAGAAATTCTTGTAGGAACAATCGTTTCTGATCATTTAGGGAAAATGTCATTTCAATATAGCCGAAATTGGCTTGATTCTAAAAAAAACTTCCCTATTTCGATAAGCCTACCACTCGATACTAAGATTTACGGGGATGTCGCCCATTTTTGGTTTGCTAATTTACTTCCCGAACAACAGCTTCGAACCACCGTCGCAAGAAGACTAAGAATAAGTGAATCAAATGACTTCGCGCTGCTAAAAGCACTGGGTGGAGAATGCGCTGGCGCTTTGACTATTAACGAAGGAGCTCCACTTAATGAGTACAATAAGGCTCCCCAGGTAGTAACTAATGTCGATATTCTAAATTGGATAGAACATCCACACGAACTCCCTTTAATCGACAATGAAAAGAACATGCGTTTATCACTTGCAGGTGCACAAGATAAAATCCCTGTGCTTGTAAGAGACGATCAAATTTTTTTGCCGCATGGCGGTGCTGCAAGTACCCACATACTAAAATTACCAAGTCGAGACTTTAAACAACTTCCAGAAAACGAATATTTTACGACTCGCTTGGCTAAAGCCTTTGGATTAAATGTCCATGAAGTACTACTTAAAAAAATTGATAAAAAATATATCACTCTCTCACAGCGATATGATCGAGTCGTGAGCAAAGATGGTAAAGTATTACGCTTACACCAAGAAGATTTTTGTCAAGCGATGGGACTACCTTCTTATAAAAAATATGAAGCCGATGGCGGCCCTAATTTAGCCGCTTGTATTAACCTAGCAAATGAACACACATCTCATCCCGTCAAAACTCTGGAACAGCTGATTAAATGGACCACCTTTAACTTCATTCTTGGGAACTGTGACGCGCATGCGAAGAATATTTCATTTGTATGGGATACAAATGGAGATCTGTTTTTGTCGCCATTTTATGACCTTGTTTCAACTCTAATTTATGAATCGTTATCAAGAAAGATGGCTCTATTTATAGGCGGTGAATCAGATATCTACAAAGTGTCGCAAAAACACTTCAAAAAATTCGCCGAAGATATAGGTGTTAAATACAATATCATCAAAGAAGAACTGCAAAATGCATGTAGTTCACTTCCAGATTTAATTGAAGCAGAGTCTAGATCAATGAGAGAACTCGGAATGCAGTTTTCAAAAGAAAAAGAATTAATTAAGTTAGTCACGAAACAAGCTCAACGCATTAAAAGATTATAGTCCTTTGGCGATAAAAAATTAAAAGAGTTAGCCTATGGCTGGAATAAACTTTCAATATTCGATACTGACCTAGCTTTTCCCATTCTTTATAGCATTCGCTAATTGCTGAGACACGAATATGCACTCAAAAATTACCGCGCGAAAATCCCGGAACCTTGGGGTAGCATTTCTCGATCAAGCGGAAGTCATAATCGGCACCATTGGATGCTTTTGGGAATCAAAAGACAACCATTGTATAGAACTTGCTTATGCAATCGGCAAGAAATATTGGGGAAAGGGTCTCATTGTAGAAGCGGGCGAGGTTGTTTTAAATTTTGTTTTTAGTAATTATAAAGTCGAACGAGTACAATGCCGCTGTAAAGTTGAAAATAGGGCCAGTGCTCGAGTCATGGAAAAACTTGGATTTAAACCCGAAGGAATTTTACGCCACCAAATTTTCCATCAAGATCGCTATGGGACATGTACCAAAGTGCAATTTTGAAGAATGACTAGTTAATTGACAGCATATATATTTAATTCTCCATTGCATCGATTAATACGACTCCTTCTAGACAAGAAGTGGCTATCCGATTTTTCAACTGATTACTTGCATCGTCAGTATTGTTATATCCATAACGGCTTTGCGTATTCGACGTTCTAAGTGCAGTAGTATTACTTTCAAGATTTAATACACCCAAAAAAGCTAGCGATACCCTTGTTCCAATAGAATTTTTTCCACATAACCCGTTTTTTAGTCCTTGCATATGTAAGCTGTCGGCCATTTTAGAAATTATTTTCTCTTTATCCCATTCCCAGAAGAAGGAAAATTCGACGATACAAAAAACCACATCCTCCATTTCCATCCAACATCGTCTGACGGAACATGAATTAGGGTCACAATGTTTATGTAATTCGACTTCCACCATATTACGCTTAACGTCCTCGACTGTAGAGCTGTGAATATAATGTTTGCAGCCGGCGACGAAAATTAAAATTATACAAAACGGAATTGAATTTTTCATTGCAACCACCTCAATTCGATAATGTGTTTTAGCAATTTATAGACTTGAAAAAAATTTATTAAAGATAGGTAGCCAAGAAAGTACAGACTTAACAAGTTGAGCACTAAAAATTTAACCTATTTTCCCAACAAATTGTGAGTGTGTGAAAGTTTTGTAATAGCAAGATTCTGCAATTCTAAAAAGTCATTAGAAAAGTGATTTACATCAATTGCACTAATTTTCACGTTGTCTTGAAAGTCGATCAGAAAATTTACAATAAAATATTTAGTAAGATTCTTTTATTTCAGCTAAGCTTTTGACTCATTAAAAGGAGTTTTATTTTGGAAATTTTTAAATGGCTAAACGACCAGCTACTCCGAATGGATTGGCTTTCGAATTTAGTTAAGCTTTTTGTCGAAAATATTTTGAACTTAAACATCAGCACAGCCCTAGGTGGAAGTGTTCACTTTTTCATTTACGATATAATCAAAATTTTCATTCTACTCTCTGTCCTCATCTTTATGGTTTCCTGGATACAAAGCTACTTTCCTCCAGAAAGAAGCCGTAAAATCTTGGGAAAGTTCAATGGTATCAGTGCAAATATGGTCGGCGCGCTCCTTGGTACTCTTACCCCTTTTTGCTCATGTTCCTCAATTCCATTGTTTATAGGTTTCACCAGCGCTGGATTACCGATCGGCGTTACTTTTTCTTTTCTAATTTCATCTCCACTTGTTGATTTGGCTTCAATAATCTTATTAGCAAGTATTTTTAACTGGACAATCTCTCTCGTGTACACTGCAATAGGCATAGTCCTAGCCGTTATCGGTGGCACTATTATAAGCAAAACAAATATGGAACGCTATGTTGCTGACTTTGCAAAAAAGCCTGTATTACGCCAAGCTGAAGTCGAATCGCTTACGAATAGAGAACGTTTTCAATTTGCAAAAGATCAGGTGCGCGACGTATTTCAGAGGGTTTGGATTTATGTTTTAATTGGCGTCGGCATTGGTGCGGGTATTCACAACTGGATTCCTGAAGATATGATCAGCTCGATTTTAGGCAGTCAAAACTGGTGGTCAGTTCCGGCCGCAAGCTTACTTGGTATTCCCATGTATGCAGATATATTCGGCACGCTACCAATAGCAGAAGCGCTATTAAAAAAAGACGTTGGTATTGGCACTGTATTGTCTTTCATGATGAGTGTTACTGCGCTGTCGATTCCATCTATAATCTTACTAAAAAAAGTCGTAAAAACACCTTTGCTTTTACTTTTTACTGGGATAGTTACAATTGGAATCATTATCATCGGCTATGTTTTAAACAGCATTTCATATTTGTTAATTTAAGGAGAATAAACTTTGGACTTAAAAATACTGGGCACTGGTTGTGCGAAATGTAAAAAACTCGAAGAAGCCACAAGAGCTGCTGCGAACGAACTTAACCTCAAATATAATCTTGAAAAAGTAACTGATTTGGAAAAAATTATGTCCTATTCTGTAATGTCTACACCAGCGCTTGTTGTAAATGGAGAAGTTAAAGTAGCGGGCAGAATTCCCTCAATCGAAGATTTAAAAAAACTACTCAGCTCGTCACATAACGACGTGCTCACATCCGCTTTCATATCACCATGAATGCGGTATCCGCGCATACGGATTTCTCAGGTTTAAGCGCCAAGGAAGCCAGGTGAGCTATTACATACTATAAAATGGCGTTAAACTTCCTACACTCAATACGATTTGCGGATGTCAAATTTTTAATATTTTACCTTACGCTTTGTTTAGTTGCCTTCAGCGATAATTTGATGGCTTTGTCACATTTTTCGGCTGTATAGAGTCGCCAAATTAATAGGTAGTCTTCTCCTTTTTCGATTTTGGTATTCGAAAATTCTTGAATATTAGTTAAAGCTATTTCCGGATTTCTTATTACATCAGAAGTTAGTAAAATAGTCTTTTTATTTTCAGGAAAGTCTAGTAATTCAAAATAAACTGGACTACTTTTACTTTTGCATATGTAGCCTAATTTATAGTCAGCGATCGAAAACCTTATTGGTTCGTCAATTTTAAGTGCAAAAGATCCCGTATAAAAATATTTATAATCACTACTACGATCCTTTTTTGTGACTTCCTGAGGTTCACGGATAGCCTCATCTTCCACATATTGATCAAAAGATATTACCGTTGGAAGCTTAAATTCTGGGACGGTAGGTGGTGTGGATTCAATATCAATTTTGTTTTTTTTAGGGAAGCAAGCAACCAAGCTGAAAATAAACGCAATGCTTTTTATATGTTTTTTCATATTATTCCCCATCAAGTTTTAGTAGAACAAAACAAAAAATCCTTCGCCCAATAAATTTCAATAAATCGTTTTATAAAAAAAATATAAACAATTGGCTTCAATTAATTGTGTGAAATTTTTGTCAATTGATTTTCTCAGTATGACAAATTTCCGAGACATTATCAACAGTTGTGCATTAATGAGAAGGCGGCGCAAAAGATGCGGAGCGAAACGGTCGATACTGAACTTGCCCCCCACAAAATCTAATCTCGCCGAACAAGCCCGAACACAATTGCTCCAAATCTCTTAGTTCCAGTATTAGCACTTTGAATTTTGTTTAATTATGCGCGAGTTGAAAAACCAAACAAGGAGCCATAAATGAAACACGATTCAACCAACAAAACGGCAAACATCTTCAAACTCATCAACCACAGCTTTATCGCCCTCACAATCTGTTCTTCTGCGACAACTGCATTGAGCCAAGACGGCATGAGCGCAAGCAACCGACAAAATAAACAAGCTCTTGTCGCTGCGGAAGTTATCGGTCTCACAATGTTTCCGGTCTCAGGAATTCGCGCTGGGTATTTTGTCGACTCTAATCTTATTGCTGAAATTGGCTTTGCATCAGGAAGCGCGACCATTAATGATGATTGGAAAATAAATAAGACAGTCATCGAAGCAAAAGCACGCTACTTTTTCGGCAACTCATTTTATGTCAGCGGCGGCCTCGGGACAGAAAGCTTTGCAGTCGATTATCCTGTCGTGACACAACTTGATGAAGCAGGATTAGTTAGCAAGCAATTTTCAGCTGACGTGAACAGCTTTGGAATTAACACCCACATTGGTAACCAATGGCAGTGGGAAGGCTTTATGATCGGCGTAGACTGGCTCGGGTACTACCTGCCTCTATCTAAATCAAGTTCGTTTAAGGCAGATAGCGATGTTAGTGCCGAAGCTAAAAAAATCGAAGAAGATGATATTAAGTCGACTTATGAAAGCGCTAGCTTACACTTGACTCGCTTCTATATGGGTTGGGCTTTTTAGAGTTGACCTGAGACATTGAATTAGATACCAATCCCCTCGCAGAAACATTTCCTTTGCGAGGGTTTTACTGTGCAACTACATTTAAAAAGAAGATCTATTTCGAAACAGAGCATTCTATTATTTTTAATTCTTTTGTTCTCGTATTTGCTCTTTTCTGCTCCAGCTTTCAGCCAAAACTACAAAAAAATATCCTTCGATAGTCTAGTCCGCCTTGAAAATCGCGTTGAATCAATTCCTGGCCTTGCGTTTGCATATGATGATTTCGACATGCCCATGTCTTTACTGACAGGCGACGTTAAGGGGCGAGTCAAAGCCTACGATCCTAATACCAATAAACTAATATGGCAATCGAAGCTAAAGAGTGGAATCAATGCCATTGCAACAATAGGAAAAGGTAAAAACACACAGATCGTTGTTGCAGGGGCAAATGGTCTTGCATCTTTGCTAAACAAGCAAGGCAAAGAGATCGCAAATTTTTTTCCAGATAGTTTTCAGGATACTATTATTACTATTAGTGTCACTGAAAATCGCGAATATGGTGGCAAAAAAATTATTTTTGGCACCGTCAATGGTGCTCTTACCATTTGCTCGCTTCCGCCCACAACACCCTGTCGTTTCGTAAAACTCTTTGATTTTCCAATTGATCATTTAGCGATAGATCCTGGCACTGGAGACATATATGGCAGCAGTTTAGATAAAATTTTTCGCTTTAACTATCTAAGCCCCGCAAAAGGATCAGAAATCATAAAAAGCCTATCATCTCAAGATTGGGCCTATGATTTGTCGAATATCGCTTATAATTTTAAACACCGCGTTATAACACTCGCTCATGGTAATAGTCTTAAAATATTATCTTTAGACGATGGAAAGACTCTCTTCAACTTTACTCTTCAGGATCCTTTGATTCGCATTAATCAAATTATAAACTTATCCCAAGGCGATCTCATTATGACAGTTGGGGAAAGTGACGAAAGAAAATTAAGTATAAGTATTTATAATCTAACAAATGGCCAGGTTCACCTTCCTCAGCCTATCAGTCTTGGATTAGATAATTTGCAAATTTCTAGTCGCTTGTTGTTGTCAGAAGACCAAGGCTTCGCAGCTATAACCAGTATGAGTGTTGCAGGTTATATATTGAGTTTTGGCTCACCGCGCAGTCAGCTTTATCTTGGCCGCACTTCAGAATTAGGTTTTTTTAAATGAAAAGATTTTTAGAAAATATTTTAGTCTTCGGATCTCTCTTAATTCAGGCTGAAATGCTAATTAGTCAGACTTGGAGAAGTGACTTTATTCCAATAACAAAGCATTCGGGATTTTTTGAACGACTTAAGCTCACCGTTCAGAATACTGAACTTAATCTGGAAATCGAATACTTGACAATTAGTAACGACCCCCTCATAAAAGCCTATCAAAAATTAGAATTAAAAAATCAGATGGATGCTGATATCAATATTGAAACTGTTCCAGATGGAAGAATTGAACTTCAAGCAAAAAATGCTGGAATTTGGTACACAGCTTATTCACAAGCAAGCATCGACATGAATAATGATACAAACGGCAATCCTTTTGATGATATTCAAGATCCAGGTCAGTGTAGCAGGAAATGGCGCTTGGCAGAATCAGGTGAAATCTCAGAAAATCTATTTTCGAGCTGCGATCTCGACGGCCTCCTAGTCTCCAAAAGAAAAAGCTCACGCTTTCCGGAAATTGGAGAAGCTCAAAAATTTTATCTTTTTAAAAAAGATGGGGCTCTTTACCTGAATTTTGATTCATTTTGGCTAAAACCTTCCGCCATCACTCAGCTTGTACCGCTTCTACGTCAGAATGTGCCAAACTAAAAACTTGGTGTGTCATACAGTAAACCTGACGTTTGCTAGAAAGCTCAGCATATTCGGAAGTCTCAGTCGACTCTTGCAGTAGTTTAAGTAATTTTTTTTCGAAATTTTTCAATTCATCTGGTGAGAGACTGACCATCATCGAGTAAGAAAGTCGCTTTGTTATAGGCTGCTCAACCAACGCTCTATCAGCCAAAGCTAAAATCTGTCTATGGGCTATCTTTAAAGCTTGAGAATCTTTTTTAGGATCTACGAAATTACTTTGTTGTAAAAGAGTCACTGTGTAAATCTCTCTACCTGACTCTGCTTCTTGATTCAAAACATAATCTACTAAATTGCTCTTTTTGAGGCGTTCTAAAGCACGATAACAGCTTGCAAGCGGAAGTGAAAAGTAGGTGGACAATTCATATAAATCAAACTTTTGACGCAATTTAAAATACTCGAGGAAAGCAAAGTGATACCAGTCGGAAATTGTGTGAAATCGTTCCAGTTCTAGAATGTTAAAATGATTTTTATTGCGCAACTGCTCAATTTTTTCACATGCCTGTTTAACCACATTGGTATTTTTTGATTCTTGGGCAAGTACGAGATTCAAGAAATAACTGCGCTGATCCTCATCTTGAAAGGTGACAGAAACTTTTTCGGCCAGAGCAAGCGACAGGCTTTGGCCACTAAGAACCTCTGACAAGCGAGAGGCTGAGATCCCAAGATCCCGTGCAAATGCCCTCAAGGAATAGGCTGGTTTTTTAACTCTTTTGCTCTCAAGTAAAGCCTGCAAATATTCGCGATAGTCGGTAAATTCAAAATAGTTCATAATTCCAAGGTATTAGACAGTGGTTAATACTCAAATTCTCAATCTGGGCTAACTATAGCCAAACAAGCTTGAATTTGCTAGTTTCTCGTTCGCAATCGGGCGCGCCGCCTGCTTTAAGACTAAATTAAATGAGAATATTGTCATGCTTTACCTAAAACCTATTATCGAGAATATGTCTCCTTTTTTAATGCAACGACTTTCTATTAGAGCCGTTGGATTCGCTGCCTGCATTTTTTCTGCCTTGATTAGCAGTAAAGGCCAATCTCTCGAGTTTGAAGAATTTAAAAATACATTCTTTCACTGCGATACTTTTGAAGATGAACCGACGATCTTTTCCGCTTGCCTTAAAGATCCTGAGCTACATTGGGTTGAAAATTCGCAGTTTGTTTCAGACTTTCGCCAACTAGACGCATATTTTACTGCCTGGGATAATCCGGAGAATTACGCCATGGGTGGTGGGCAGATTATTGGCAATGGCGGCGATCCACTGTATCAAATTATGATAGAAGCTCGCAGTGGCGCCTTTCAGGCTTTATACGAACTTGACTTAACAAAAATCGATGTTTCTTCTCTCGATGCAGCTGACACTAAAACACTCAATTTTCTTATTAAAAACCGTGAAGATTTTTTAAAAAACATTAGCAGTGCAGATTTTATCTGGATCGTTAAAAAAAACTTGCCCTCCGATACAAAACTACAAAACACGTGTGCCCACACAAACATGAGCGCTGACGGTGTTAGTCCTAGTACAATATTTTTTGTGCTTGAAAATTGCCTGGCCAGCATCGGTTCTGAACATCCGTATAAATACATGCTGCTCACTTTATTGCACGAAGTTACCCATCAATTTTCAAACAAAGAAAGCTGCCGCCTGGATTGTCTTAGTGAGAGCTTTGCAGATGCAGTTGCACAATTTATCCAGCAACAATGGACAATCCAAAAAATTTCCTCTGGGCAACTTTGGCTTGAAACCCCCAGCATTGGCTTAGAAGCTCGACATCATGTTGGTGCGGCACTTCGAGAATCGCCAGACAACAAGAAGCTCGCCTTTCTTTGGGGTGGCTGTAGTTCTACGAGCGATATCCCGGAGTTTTGTTCAAAAAATTATCATGATGGAATGCTGCTGGAATTCGATACAAAATCTCATGATATTAAAAAATCAGTTGTGTCTGAAAGGGGAGCTCCAAGTGCGCGTGCCAAACCCTTTATCTTTTGGGCTGATCAAAATGCTCCGGCTCCTTTTGCCGAAAAATTCGTTGTTTTTGGCGGCTGTCTTTTTCAGGATTGGAGCTGCAAAGAAAGCTACCACGATCTCTATACTTATGACCTGATCAATAATAGCTGGAAGCAAATACCAATCAATATTCCAGAATATCTTGAACAAAGAATTAACGCCAAATACCTATGGACTGGAGCGCAGCTCGTAGTATTTGGTGGTACAAATCTCGATGAAAGTCTTTTCTACAATGACGGCGCTATACTTTCATGGAATTTTAAAACTAATGAATTTGAATGGAAGCCTCTTGTTCCAACAGCTGATCTCAACATGAGTCCTCGCAAAGATCACAGTCTCACTTTCACCGGCGCCGAGCTCATAGTTTGGGGAGGTTGTGGACCTTTGATTATTGGATGCAAAGCCCTAAACGATGGTTTTGCTTTTAACCCAACAACAAATATTTGGCGACGCCTTACTACCCAATCTGCCCCGAGCCCTCGCAGTTTTCATAGCGCCGTTTGGAATGGGCAACATCTTATCATTTGGGGCGGAATGTCTCACAATTCTCTGCTTAACAATGGCAGTCTATACGATCCTTTAAAAGACAGTTGGGAAGCACTGAGTTCTGTAATGCCCGGCCTAGAAGCGGGTCGTATGCAGCACTCTGCTTTATGGAGTCAAGAGATCCAGACCATGCTGGTATTTGGTGGTCTTGGCACAAACGAATCTTATCCAAATACTCTATTAGCTTTGCAACGCAATAAAAACGGTGATTATCGATGGCTCAATTATACCGCCGCTCTTGGTATTCAGGGACGTATTCATGCTAGTGTAATTAATCTTGGCTCAGGTTTATTTACCTGGGGCGGTCAGCGCGAAGGGCAGGATTTGGAAGATGGCGGCTTACTGCTTCCTTATCAACTTTTAAAAGACATTCAAAGCGGAAGCAATAAAAATTAATCGCTACTCAGCTCTTATCGTGATTTGCATATTCGCTTTGAGTACTAGTTAGATTTTTCTACTAAATGGATCTCGTCAAGACAAGCAATTGACAAACGCTCGTTTAATTCATCACTTGTTGAATAACTTATCTTCGATGTATCAAAATACGCGGTATGCGTTCCAGTACCTCCAAGCGCAGCTGAAGCTGCTCCAGCGCCCATACCACGAATAAATGAATACAGCATTTGAGTTGCGAAGGAGTCTCTTCCGCATAGTCCCGCATTTACCCCGTGTTTTTGTAAGTTATCGGCAACTGTGGCAAGTAGCTTGGTTTGTTCTTTCTCACTAACAAAAGAGAATTCGACAACACAGAACAATACATCCTCTGTTTCCATCCAACATCTTTTAACGGAACACGTATCTATGGCGCATTCTTTGCCAACTTCACTTTCGACTAATGTTCGTTTTTCTTCTTCTACCTTGAAGCTATGAATTGTATGTACGCAGCCGGTTGTTGATAGTAGAAACCAAAGTCGTATCAAATTCTTCATCATCGCGACCCACTCACATTCATGGTTTAAGATAAAATTTAAAAAAAAATCAGACGACTTTTTCCATGTGATAGAAAAGCAAGATATGGTTAGCCAAACAAGGGGAATGGAAAATTTTTACTGCGATTACCTTACAATTTGTAAAGTGCTTTCTAAAAGCGTCTTTCTAATCTTTTTTGCAATCGCTATAGCTTCAGAATTTGAAATCATAAAATCCTCCAAAACTTTTTCGCCCTTAACAAAGTCAATAAATGGTAGAGTTTTATGATAGGAGTCAGATTCGTATCGCGGTAAAATGTGCCAATGAACATGCTCTTCTTTATTTCCTAGACATTGATAATTCATTTTCCAAGGTAAAAAAGTATCGAATATTGCCTTCCCAGCTATAAACAACTCATGCTGCATTTCTAAAAATTCTTCGGGGGTTAATTCATGGATTTCTCGCACATGTTTTTTCAACAATAGCAAAGAATATCCTTTGTAGAATTGATGATCTCCAACAACAAATATCGTGTGTTTAAATTCATGTATAAAGTATGGATTTTTGCCTTCACGCCACAATTCTACACGCTGACAAATTAAATCATAGTTTCCCATCTATTTTATTTAACCTCTTAACTCTTCTAATAATTGAACGCGCAAATTTTTTGTGCTAATAACATTGCGGAATATACAATAAACTAAAAATACAATTTTTTCACAGGATAGTTCCCTGAACGCCGAGCAACAAAAAATCGCGGATGAATATAAATTTTTGACTGCCAAAACACTCGTTGCCTGGAAAAATCAAGCTGGCGTCGGCACCCTGGTTGGTGATGGATACGACCGTCATCTACTCGGTTTTTCTACAGGGTCAAGATTTTTGCCTTTTGGGAGTTTTTCCATCTTCCATAAAAAATTATCGGACATTGCCCCATCAATTGATGGCTTGGAGGTTTTATCATTAAATAATCTGCACTTTACTTTTTTAGCACTTTCACCCCACTCGTATTCAAATCCGTCGTTCTTTCCAGCCGAGCTGCCAATTTTGCAAAAAATCACTGAAAACCATCTACCTGGTGTTAACGTACGACTCTCTCAATTAAGACTATTACCACTTCCTAACGCACTTTTATTAGTTGGTATACCTGACTATAAATCAATCGTGGCGCGCGCAAATTTCGCAAACGCGCTACTTACGTCACCATGGGAGATCTATCTGCGCCGCCGTTACAATAGAATTGCGATCCCACCATTGATTTGGCATTGCACTATTGTACGCCAAAATCGGCAATTTTTTTCACCCGCTTTGCGCGAGCTATGTTTTGATTGGATAGACCATGATTTCGGCGAAATCCAACTCGAAGCACCAATACTCGCAGCGGTAACTTACAATTGGTCAAAAGTATATATGCTATAGAGATGGCGCTCTTATCTACATTCTAAGTATGGATGCATGTAAGTAAAATTTGTGCGTTAAAATAGTCCTTTTATAGAACCGATTTTTTTGTTAGTTAAATTCCCATAAAGTCAGCTTCTATTGGGCTTTTGTCATAATGAAGCTTGGGGGTATCCATTGTGCTTAGACTAACTATTATTTTTATTTTGCTACAGCATTTATCCTCCTGCGCCAGGCCAAATAGTGACCTAAATAAGCCGCAAATTTACGGCGGTATAAATTCAACGAAAAGCTATCCATTTTTTGTCGGCCTACACAGTGTTAAAAATAAATTTCATGTGCCAATTTATTGTGGCGCTTCTCAAATTGCCCCCGGAGTTGTTTTAACTGCGGCGCATTGTGTTGAATACCATGCTGAAGAATTCAAGAATAAGTATATTTCCGATACAAAAGTTGATGTGAGCGATCTTAAACTTTTATTTAATGTGCGCCGGATTTCCGATTTAAACAGAGCAATTAAAGTTGATGTAAAAAAGATTGTTTTGCACGATAAATACACCTTTATGGGGGCTAATAAATTTGGATATGACTTGGCCTTATTATTTTACAATAAAAATCATACTGACAGTCGCATAAGAAATATAACTCTTGCAAATGTAGAAACTGAACTAAATAACTTTTATTCATTTCATAAAGTTGTGGGCTTTGGCCGTACAAGTAAATACCCACCAAGTTATCCTACAACAGATTATCCAGATACCCTTCAAGAGACGTTAGTTCCTCGTTTTGACATCGAGACCTGTGCACTAAACTATAAGAAATTTGGCACAAATATTACAGATGACTATTTATGTTTTGGCGACGAGAGAAGAGACTCTTGCGGCGGGGATTCGGGCGGCCCCTTGTTCACAGAGCTTTCAAATGGCTCGAATTTGTTAGTTGGCGTCACCTCTGGAGGTCCCAAGGACTGTGGTACTCTTGGATTGCCAGGGTATTTTATGAGAGTTTCCGCATTCCGCCAATGGATCGATGAAACTATACGCAAAAACACTTTATAGAAGTCATAAAAGCCAAAAATAGCGGCCTAACTATTCCGCAAAATCCGGAATTAAACCATGTTTTTGTAACCGTGAATTCGGAGAAATTCACCTTGGTTCACCTTTGCTTGCAGCGGGGAATTATAATCGGTCTCGATCGTTCTAAATATAGAAGTCGCTCTTTATCATTGCGGCCCTTCAATTTGACTGTTTGTTATAATCGATACTTTGTAAATTAACACTATCACCCATTGTGATATTATATTGAGTCAATCGATTTGGGTCATGAGGGATACAAACCATTTAAGTACTTTGCGTTTTGAAACTTAGATGGAGCTGAAGCTAGATCTCTAGCATCGAATGATTGCGAAAAAAATCCCCGACAAAAGATTATTATTAGGCGAAGTATTAATCTTTTGAAGCTAGTCTCGATCTATTGTGTACTCGGACACGCGGCCATCGTCATTAAAATTTATCATGAGCCACTCGGAATCTATCCGAAGTACACCTCGTTCATCACCTAGCCAATACACAAAATCCCAGCCATAGAAGTACTCAGTTTTATCCGGCTTACCGAGAAGATCCTCGACTTTCTCTTTCGTTAAGCCGTCGAGGAGCTTTGATGCAATTAAATCATCCGCCATTGCGAGTCGAGTTTGCCAAAGTATGTTAGGCGGGGGAGGATGACGCCATAAAAACCCTACAAAACTAATTTGATAAGGCCCAACGATGCACTGTCGCAATGAAAAAAGCAGAATAGGGAATTATAACATCACTTTGAAGACCGTTTTTTTCCATTTATTACGCATAATAGCCCTGTTTTATTTTTCCACAATAAGATCAACGATAACTGGATAGTGATCAGAACCCAAAAAGGGCCCGACGCTACGTGAAACAACTTTCACTGATTCAGAAACAAACACATGGTCTATAGGAATCCACAACAGCGGTATCCATGTTGGCCAAGTCGATTGTATACCAAAACCATTCCTGCTATCGCGCAAGCCTGATGCAGTTTTAAAATCGTCAAAAACAAAAGACCATGGAGTCGTGTTCATATCCATCATTACAATTTTCGACAGTATATCCTGAGACGCAATGAAGCTACCAAGCTCTTGAAGTTGACGATTTCTAGCTTGATAGTATTTTGGACTAATAGGCGGTAAGGGGTGGCTTCCTACTATCATAGTAGGATTAGCGTCAAAGTCGATTGTTGCAACAATCGACGGGACTAGTCCGCCAAACGTCATAATTTTTGAGTCGAGCACTTTATGTTTGCTGTACAAACCAATCCCAAATTTATCGTCGCGAAATTTTTTTTCAACCGAATATAAATAACCAAGATCTTGCAAAGCTAAAATCCGAATTGCGGTCTCGCTTAACTCTAGTATCACAATGACATCAGGATTACTATCTTTGATAAACTCGCGAACTGCGTCTAGTCGATAATTCGTTGAATTTAGGTTGAATAAAAGCGCTCTTATAGAAGGACCGACATTTGGTGATACAACGAATCCACCACTATCCGTATTGAACACCTCAACGAAGTTTACACATGCCGAAAATGCTGCGATTACTGCTATAACGAAACGTTTCTTAAAAAGCGCAAGCAAAAGGAGCAAAATATTTACGATGAGAAACTGTATCCTGAAATGCGAACAGAGCTCAAAAAGCCACCCAGCTTGACCGAAACACGCGGCAATAGTCATTGGGACTGCAGCAAGTAGCCCAAGTACAAATATGCGCTTTTGTAGGCCGCTAATAATGCCTGCCGATGCCGAATTTTTAACTTCGTAGTTCAATACCAGCAATCGTTCGACGAGATTTTATCTTCTTGGAGGCGCTGTTCTACAACCTTTAAAATCACGTTGCATTCATCGCCATCGGGCACCGCAAAAAATTTAATCATGTCTTCTTGAATGGCATTTATTTTCGCCGCTTCCATTCCGCCACGACGAAACATTTCAAGTACTGCCCAAGAAACCGCACCTAAACCACTTTTTAATGCCTGAGATTGCTCTAATAATTTTTTGTAAGAGAGCTCATCATTTTTATTTAATCCAACTATGCCTTCATGATTCAAATCACTCACGAATACCTCCGTCATTTATGTAAATTTTCATTTCCTTACTATATTTTTAACTGCATTGGTTTATAAAATTTTCCGTGTTCGCCAAAGTCTCTTGGAATTATCTCAAAACCAAAGCGAGAAAAATGTGATTCAAAACCGTTAAAAACATTCCATGTATTAAATTTTTTTCCACTCTCACTTTCAGGCTCCGAATAGGCTTCAACAAGTTCAGCTTTGAGCTTCGAAGCTAACTTATCAATACAATCATGTCCCGGTAAAGTTTTACGCCTATCCAAAGAACACCAACCGACTGGAATAGGATCATTGTCGCAATATGCCAGGACTCCGAAAACCCTCCCTGTTTCGACGAGCTGTTGCATTGCAAGTCGAGCAGCTTCACCTTCAAAATTCAATCCAATTGGCAAGCGATGATTCATGCACCAACAGCCGCTGCTCAAACCCCCAAAGTCGAAATATTTTTCGAAATCAGCCCACAAGTTCGGGCTCAATTCTTTTGTGTAGAGATTCATTCGCCAAGGCTTTCAAGTTGCGTAAATTAATACTGCCGCGAAAAAGGTTTTAAGTTCTCACTCCATGCATTAAAAGCGCTTTAAAAGCAAATAAGGTTTTGTAAGTTATTGAAAAGTTTCGGCGCTTGCTTTTGTCGACGACCTCACTCACAGATCTCAAGGAGAATTGTCAAAATATTTATCTTTCAGGAATATAGTTCGGCGAAACTTTGTGTATAGCCCGAAGCACAAATTCGAAAATACTTAGTCGACAATATTTGGAAGTATATCTGCATATCTATAATACAATCCTATCCCGCAATCGGAAAGGAATTCTCTACGCCCGCCCTTGAACGATTCAATGTTTCTTAATTGGGCTTGTCATTCACTTTTTTCACAATTCAAATGTAGCGATTACATTGTCGAAGAGATTAAGTTTATATTTAGCTTGTAAGCTAATAAAGATCGAGCTATTATTTAGCCCAAGGGCTAAATATATACCTTAAAGACTAAACATGAACTAACGAGGCCATTTATTAAAAGGTTGAGTAAAGCAGAAAGAGACCTTCGAGATTTCGAAGAAATATTCTGGGGCCTAGCTCATGCCACTCGCCGCCATGTATTAGTGGTGCTGAACTCTCGGGGCGGACGCATGCTTGCCGGAGACATTGCTAAAAGGTTCTCTTGCAGTTGGCCAACAACGACTCGTCACTTGAAAGTCTTGGAGCAAGCAGGATTAGTAAGCGTCCAAAAAGAAGGTCGAGAAAATTATTACATATTGAATCATTCCCGTCTAAATAAAATTCAAGATTGGCTCAACTGGTTAAAGGAGGATGAAAGCGATGTCTGAAGTTGTTTTTGCTATGTACAGGGCCCATACGGGAAAAGAGAAAGAGCTTGAAAAACTGATAGAAAAACACGTCTTAGTTCTCCGAGAGTTAGAATTGGTGACTCATCGCCCAAAACTAACGCTCAAAAGTTCCGACTCTACATACATCGAGATCATTGAATGGGTTGATGTCGATGCAACTAAAAAAGCACACGAACACCCGGCTGTCGCTAAGGTATGGGAAGCCATGGCTACAGTGAGCGACTTTAGAAAATTACTTGACCTCCCTGAAGCGACTAAGGCTTTTTCTCACTTTCAAGTTGTCAACTCCCTTTCGGAGGTCTTCGAGTGAAAACTCTACTTTTCGAGATCAAGAAATATACTGGTCACTATTCAGGAATAGGGATAAATCATGAAAAAGAGAAATTTATCGGAAAATTTGAACTAGTGGACCTACTGAATGGCAAAGGTTTTCAGTTAAAGTTCATAGCTTCCGATACAACATTGGGTACAATTTTATTCTTGAGGTATGCCAGAAGGCGAGTTCGCTTATCGATCTGGAGTTCACTTGCGAAAAGGAGTTGAGAACTGAATCGAAGCTACTTCAAGAATTTTTTGACTTCGATTAAGCTACAAATAACCTCTGAGTGATCATGATTAATATCCGACGCTTGCCAAGGTTATTTCTGTAAAGGTGCGAGAATTTCATGTTAATATTGCAACGCGAATTTCATTTTTCGAAAGCATCGATAGTAGTTCATGCGCACCCGAAAACGGAGTGGCGCAATTTGCACCATTGAGGTCACGTCGCATCTCTTCGAAATTGAGTCGAGAATCGACAAGGGTTCCATCAAGATCAAAAATCACACCTCTTTTTTTCCTACTCGATATGCGATACCTAACTGGGTTCAAATTTAAAATGTAGCTTCTTACCTACATGAAATAGTTTCTACCCCAGCTGCCATTTCTATTTGTTTCCCGACAGCTCGATCGAAGCGAAACAGTTTCATATTTTGAATCCTAAAGGGTTTACGTAGTCCGGCCAATACAGAGCCTCTATTATTAGGAGACGATCACTTCTTGAACATATCATGAGAAATTTAACCAAATTTTGAAGGCCACACTGATGATTTGCGCCCACCTGGTCGCGATAGGAACTGTGATTACTTTTGGCGTTTCAGAATTGCTAAACAACAATAAAAATCGTGGCGTAGAAGTCAAAAAAGCTGACGATCGTCGTAATAACAAAAGCGAAGATGATCATATTGTTACTATCTCGAGTCCTTATTTTTTTAGCAAAAATGATTCCAGATTTTTAGTTGCAGAAATTGAAATTCGAAATTCTTCCGACGGCTATGGAGCTCTACTATCGAGTAATTCTTCTTCTAGTGGATCAGCGCTATATTTAATTGTCCGGTTATGGACCATGACTCAAACCATCCAAACACTAATTCTTTCGAATTTAAGAGCTTTATCTGTGAACATAGGAAAATTCGATTATCATAGTAAGCACAGGTTCCAATCCGAGCATTGCCTCTATCTCAAATGACAAGACCAGTAATCGCTCTATCCTTCATCAACTTCAAATTATTGAACAGCAAGCATAATCAAATGCAAAATTAATAAAAATATCGAACAATCCGCGGCAAAATCAGCTAATTATCTCGAAACTTATTCCTAGCTTTGCTTATTAATTCTAAATTAATTTTCTTTCCTCACGATACTAATAGAGAATTTTATTAGAGGGATACATATGAAAAATATTAATCCAGCTTTGGGTAATTTTTTAAGAATTATTTTAGTTTTTGCTTCTGGCTTTTGTATAACTCTTTGCAAACCAAAAGTAGAAAGCGCAAGCAGTTCCACAAGTGGTTCAAACCAATCTATAGCGAAAAAAAATGTGAGCTTTGTACAAAAGATTGAGTTCAATATACGCCTCGCGGAAGGAAGTCTTTTGGAAGACATTGGGTCGGATACTTTAAATAGTTCAGATATTTCTTTAATAATTGGCAATGTAAACACCGATATCAATTCACCAGAATTAAAGAATTTTGTTAACAGTTGTATCTATAAAACTGGTCCTCATAATTCGCCAATTACGCGAGAAGACTTACTATCATTCGTCGCAAGATTGCCTATTGAAAGGTCCGTAGCTGTAAATGAAGGAGCAGAAGGTAACAACGTTACTAATGGTTTTTCTTATAATGAGTGTCCTTATCCAGGAAATAGCCTGCTACATTGGGTATGCATTCATTCTATTAATTTAGAAGCTAGTGACGAAGCAGGCAACTATATTTTTAAAGTTGACTATAATAAAAACTTAACGTTGCGGGAAACTGTAATAAATAATATAGCGCCTGTGTTAAATACTAGATTATCTAGTTATATAAACAAACTAGTTTCAGATAAAAATAACTTTCCAAGCACTGAGTGCAAAAGTCAGCACGAAAGAATTTTTGGTAATCGACGTCAAATAGCATCTTCTGCTCCTCCCGCAGCACGCTCTGTTGACACTGCGTCGCCAGGTGATAACCCTAAAGTTGTACGATATCAAAACCAAAAAAAATTAGAAGAAGCTAAGGCAAAAAAGCAAAAATATGCTTTTTTAGCTTTAGAGCCTTCCATGAAGTGCAATCAACTACAAAACGGAAATAATTTATTAGATCGAAGAGTGCCGGTGGCGCTTAAAGATGAAAACATTAATTTAAAAGTGGGTGAATATTTAAGTACTACTTATGATTGCGCTCAATTTTGTAGCGGCAATTTGTTAAAAGTAAAACCTAAAATTACTCACATTGTAGATTGGTCTGAATATCCTGTAGATATGACTGTAGATGAAAAAACGGAGCATCGACATGGAGTGCTTGACGCTAGAAGTTACAATTTTTGTCTTTAATATTGTGAGAAACTATGAACTTAAATATATTTAAACTATCGTTCATAATTGTTTTTTCCCTCTTTTCTTGCAAGAGCGCAGAGAGCAGGAAGAGTAAAGCAAAAACAAATATAGAAGTTTCTGCCACGTTGGGAGATGAGGATTGGGATAAGTTGTTTCGCTGGATTGGCGCTTTAGACCAGCAACAAGTAATATCTTTAGGTCGCGGCAATTTAAAGTCAAATCCTCAACTATCTGGAGAAATAAAAGAAACTGGTTTTATATACGAAGATCCAGCAAAAGCCGCCGTTGAAGGCGAGAATTTCATAAATAGAAAATTTCGTGAATACCACGAAAATATTAAGCGCAGTTTGGGTGAAGAATTCAAATCAGAATTTATCGGAGCAATGCATCTTCTTGGTATTAAGCTGATTTTTTTACCGCAAAGAGAGAATTTGAATACGCTTCCAATAAGACTTAGCAGGGTTGAAGTCGATCCAGGTGCCAACCTTGATTTAAAAACTTTCGCTGCAAATATTAGCGGGAAAGAAAATGAAGTCGGAAGCTATACAGATGTTGAATTGGACTTTCCGAAAATATCTGCAAAATATGTCATTAATTGGAATCGAGAATATTTTAGAAGTAGCGCTAAAGTCAATCCAGGTTTTATCGTGAGAAGTGCTGACGACGATGTAAACGGCTTACTTTTGCCTCATGATCAAGAACTTGAGATCGTCATTAACGATATAGACTATAAAAGTTCTCTTAAATCCCTTAAATTTAATATGAGTATCGGATTTGAAGCGATTTTTAAAATTCTTACAAAAATTCCTCAAGTTGCAGAGCTTATTTCGAAAATTACAAATATAGGTGGTTCCATAGGTGTAGACTTTGATAAAACTTTTGCAATTGAAGAGTCCAAAAGCCTAGAAAACTACAATATGCTAAATTATGGCCCCGTTGCGACAGAGATAGCATGGCAGATGCTAGATGTTTGTAAGGCAATTCTTATTACTCATATACATAATTTGGGCGAACAAGAATCAACTTGCAGAAATAAATACCTTGAATGGTTCGGACCCGGAAGCAGGGCTAGTGAAGATGCTATTAATGGATTTTTTCCACCAAACAAAGCATATTTGGACTGGCTCTCCTTTAAAAGTTCTGATGTTAGAAATCCTTGGGCTCTGTATTATAGTAAAGACGATAGCAAGTGGCTTGATATCGAGCACGCCATCGCCAAAGAAACTGTTTTCGAAAGTGAGTTTGCAGCATATCCCTGTTTATGCCGGCCATCTAGTTTACATTCAATTCGAGATGAAGGTACTTTTTTAACTAAGGATAGATCTTCGTCAATATCTGCTTTTTCAAATCAGACTTTTGAAGTCCAAAGTTGCAGACACACTGTAAAGGAAGAATTTGGTAGAGCTGAAGTTAAAGTCGTTGCCCCAAGAGCTTTTCTAGGTTGGGAAAGCGCGAAGGAAAGCACGTTTTCTTTCTATAGTAAATTTAACGATGGGAATGCAAATACCTGGGAAAGAAAAACAAAAAAGATTCTATTCGAAGAAAGATGGAAGACATCCCTAATAAGCGAACTGGATCTTAGTTTTTGTCCGGAAACCTATAACTTACTGCAACACTACCGAAGTCAAGCAAATTTGCTAAAGTCAGCTGGTTCTAGCGAAGCTTACGAAGTAATAATTAGCGAACTTGCCGACTTTGAGTCAAAATTTAAGTGCTATGCATTTGATGTGCATCATAGTTTTACTGACGTTTATCATGAACGCGATTTAGTTTGCGGCAACTTTACACCGAAGCCAGGAAATGACGCAGAATTTTATATGTTAGAAAACTATTCGGGCGAACCTATAAAAAAGATTCGAGTTTCTCCGCAAGCTTCGATTGCTTTCTCTGAGGAAAAATATTTAAATTATAAAAATGCCACAGAGTCTAATGAGAATTTAGGGCAGATCGATATGACAACTGAGAAGCTTGTGAACAAATTAAATTCAATTATTGCCGCTAATAAACTAGAAGTCGTAGTAAAGTAGGGTTGTGCAGATCCTACCAGTGTTCCATTAATTTAATTTTTTTTAAAAAACTTTTTGAAAATGTGAGCTTTAAAATTCAGTTCTAATTAATGAAAATTTATACTTTCGATATGAATTTTGGCGACATCTTCTATATTGCAATATTCAGCAGTACAAGAGTTACAAAAAAGAGAATTATAAATGCTACCGGGAGTCAAAAGTACTAACCTCATTCCATATCTTGTAGTTGGCCAACCACAACACGTTCCAGTTAAAGTTCATTGCTTCCGATCGAGCCAACGGTATAATAACTCACATAGAACTTTTTTTTCCTAATTATAAGCTCATGTGAATCTCATAGCGATAGAGGGAAAAATGGAAGTGGCTTGAACACGGTCACGTTTATTCCAAGGTTCTGGAATCAAACAGAGTTGTTAGTCTGCTGGGAACTCACGAGCTCTTTTACCTCTGAATTTAGAGAGCAGCTGCGAACAGTCACTGAGTCTGCATTCAGTCAATCAATTGTGAAATTTGTCGGTTGGAAAAACTGCACCGAAGATCCGAAATCGAACGTGAGGCTATTCATTTTCGATGACGAGGAGTCGTTCGAATTGCCTGCATTTAGCCTCGAAGAAAACGGAGGTTTTGAGGTTGGGACACCCGCGTCTACGACAACTACCTAGTCTTGACGACGTCTTCGTTGCTAAGGTTGTGCTCAACCGAACTTTTATGGGTGCCGAACCTGAATTCTTACCAATTGTTGCTCAGTTTACCTCAGTCGGGATAAATAACTTGGCGATTTCTAGTTCTATTCACGAACTAGGCCATGTTTTGGGGCTTCGACACGAAGATGCGCATCCTTCCACCTTATGCAAAAACTATAAGGAAGATCTCGACGGTTCGACCGCCATCTCTGGATACAATCCATTCTCTTTCATGAGTCGTTGTTACTATCGATCCTATAATTACAACCTTGGCCTCTTACTTCCTAACGAACTCGACATTACTGGGCTTAATTTGCTGTATGCAGACTTGGGGCCAGATCAGTAAATGTACAAGCCAATACATAAGTTACGTTTGCAATAGCCCCGTTTAACTACGTCATTTGATGAGGCCCCAACTGGTTCAACTGGGCCACAACAATTGATTATCACAACATTCTCAGCTAGAATCTCCCTAAACACCTGTAACACTTTTTAGGGGCTTTAAATGGGATATTTTGGCATGTTTCTCGTCATAATGGCGGCAATGGGATGCGGGAAAAAAGAAGAGAAAAAGGGCAAAGCGAAGGCAGAACTCGCGAGCATAGGTAGCCCGGTATCAACCTCTTCTGTCCTTGGTGTCAATCTTACCAACTCCTCAATGAACGCAAATATGGATGTCACTGTTGAAACATTAAAAATGCCTGTCGCAAAGCTCTATCTAATGAACAGCGAAGGCTCTGCTGAAATCTATAGCTGCCCATCCAGTACACCTTCAGAGTGCATGGTTGATCTCACCGGAGGTACCTTGGTCAATTTGCTGCCACAAAACACAGAAAAGGAGCTCCTGGTCGGGACATTGTGCAAGCCAATACATAGGTTACATTTTTTACCGGAGACATGGGTGACAGTTTAACTTTGGCTTACTACTATTTAATTTGATTAGAGTTTGCTACATGAAACGTTCCCTCCTGTTGGTCAAAAGTTCCGAGATTCATATCCATAAAATCTACCTCCCAAAGAGTTTCATCTACTTGCTTTAATCCAACCATTTCACCAGCAAGAATCAAACTTAAATTGAAATCTCCACATCCAGGGACGAAAACTTTACCGCTTTTGTTTACATAACAGCAGCAATCATGTTCAGGATAATCTGGTT
Source organism: Oligoflexales bacterium (assembly GCA_018060885.1). GTDB lineage: Bacteria > Bdellovibrionota_B > Oligoflexia > Oligoflexales > JAGOVF01 > JAGOVF01. The sequence continues at coordinate 24,932 of JAGOVF010000040.1, forward strand.
CTGGGAGATGGGAAGGAAACTTTCTCTCAGCATTTTTGTATTTAGAAGCTGGTGTTGCCATCTCTAATGCAGCATGTGGCCTTTCATTATTGAACTCATGAACAAACAAATCAAAGCGCTCTTGCTGATGTAGAAAATTTAAACCACTTGGACGTGTCGTCTCTTGTTTCAAAGTTAAATGCATACGCTCGTGTCTACCATTTTGTTGCGGCTTGCCAGGCACAATCCTCTCATGATGAATCCCGAGCTTTAACCACCACAGTGAAAGTCGACTGAGACCTAAAAGACCACGAGTAGAAAACGGCGAGCCGTTATCTGTTCGAATTGCTCGAGGAAGTCCAAACTCTTTGAAAGCTATTTCAAATGCCGCTTGTGCCTCTTCCGTTCTGGTGTTTTCAAGTCCTTCACAACAAATCAAAAATC
>JAGOVF010000041.1 GCA_018060885.1 Oligoflexales bacterium
TCCTTTACGTCCGTGGGGATACCCCGTGCCGTCGAATCTCTCATGATGCTCCAGCGCAACCCGCGTTGCCATTTTTTCTATTTGTGCACCATTTTCAATAATTTTATTTAATTCCTGAGCTCCTAACACTGTATGCTGCTTCATGATCTCAAACTCTTCTTTGCTTAACTTATCGGGTTTGTTGAGTACCGCGGAAGGTATACAGGTTTTACCGACATCATGATAAAGAGCAGCTTCAGAAACAACACGATTTTCTCTTGCACTGAGCGGATTTTTTAGAATAAATTTTCCAATGACAGAAGCTATCATTGCGACAGATGCGCTATGATCATAAAGAGTTGGGTCACATAGGACCATTCTTGTTAAAGTACTTATTGCTGACTCTGAATCCATGAGATTATTGACCATATGAGCAGCACTAGCTTTGACTTTTTGCACCACATTATCATCGATGCCGCCTCTAACAATCATTTGGCTGGCACTGCTTAGGTTTTGGAAGAGATCTAAAACTTTCTGGTCAAGCAAAGGCACCGTCTCTTTAAGTTTTGCATACTTGAGTTTGCGAACCTCTGAAAGAGCCTGTTGGTAAAGTTCAAAATCTTTTTTAAGAATACATACTTCTGTGTCAATAAAACCACTTTGAGTCCCCTGCCACAATTTCTGCAGTAGCTCCGTTGAAAATTCTTCCGGTCGCATAAACTCAATCATGATGTGCGAGCTGCGAAAATAAAGCGGAAAGTTTAAAGCAGGCATTTGATAGAAAAAATGAAACGACTCAAGACTAAGCGCCTGAAAGTTCTTCCTTAAATCAGGTGTCAGGCGCAATATTTTGCACCTTTTTTTAGTTTCTTCACTAATGACGTATTTTTTCTGTTGCCCCATGACGACCTCTGCCTTTAGATTAGGCTCAAGTAGCCATCGGCTATTAAAATGTGAATTAAAAAATTAATTGCCAAATAATTGTATTTAACTGTTTTTATTAACTATTTATTGAGAGTGAGCTATGAGCGCCAACACCGACAAAACCTATTGGAATCAGCACTTCAAAAGTAGTCCATTTAAAGATGGTAAAAATCCTCACCCCTTTCTTGAGCAAATGCTACCTAAACTGATTAAAGGCAAAGCTTTGGACATTGCAATGGGGGAAGGACAAAACGCGACTTTTTTGGCAGCTCAGGGTTTTAAAGTAAAAGGTTTCGATATTTCTGATGTTGCCGTCTCGCACGCTCAAAATCTAGCTTTAGAGCGAGGTGTAGATTTAGATGCAAAGGTTGCAGACTTAGATTTGTTTATTATGGGCCTAATGGAATACGACACTATAATTATGCTCGACTTCAAACCGAGCTCTAAACGTTTTTACAGTGAATTGCAAAGGTCGCTCAAACAGGGGGGAACACTACTTATCAGTGGAGAACTCTCCAGCAATCTATCCATGGAAGATTTTGGAGCAAATAAATCAGTAAAAAATTACTACTATATTAATGAACTACTACAAAACTTAAAAGGGCTGCAAATTGTTTTTTACCAAGAGATCTCTCACAATGGCAAAGAATACGTTCAATGCCTCGCAAAAAGACCCCTTGATAAAGACGCAGCTCGCTACAATCTTTTCGACATGCACAGTGAACATAAAGCGCCGCAAAAAACTGCTCATGAACAGGCTTTAGATTCACTGTTTAAGAAATAGGGTTATTACCTCTAATTCCGCAGCCCTATTTCCCCACTTCCATCGCAAAAGCCACTGCCATTTTTGCAAAATGACTTGCATGCGTTCCTGTCGCATCCATATTTTGGATCGTATCGTTTTTAGAATGGATTTTTCTATTTCTTTTGGAAACAGCTGTCTCAAAAGGAACAGCTACAGGATATTTTTGTGCATGCCATGACGCATGATCGGAGCAAGCATAACCACAGCGATCCTTAATCCACGGAACTTTCACATACTTCTCGATGATGTTACCAAGGAATGCGGTCAAACCTTCATCGGTGTAGTCTTCTAGAACAGATATGACGTCTCCATTTACAAAATTCGTCATATCAAATTGAATAACTCCTGCTACTTTTATATCATCACGACGTGTTTGGGTTGCAATCTCTTTTGATCCTCTTAATCCAACTTCTTCTGCGGCATAGGACATAAATTTAAGAGTACGACTTGGATAATAATTATTATCTACTATCACTCGAATCGCCTCGGTTAAAACAGCAATTCCCGAAGCATTATCATCTGCACCGGGTGCCTTTGCTTTAGCTTTGCCAAATAGACTCATAGTGATAGAATCGCCGTGTCCACCGAGAATGACTTGTTCATCCGCTAGATCGCTACCCTCAATCGTCAAGACCACGGAGGGTTGCGACCAAGATTTATGTTGAACAAGTTCCACGCGCGCATCTTTTCGATTTTTGATAAGTTCACGCCAATACTCTGCAAGCCACTCTTGCGATGCGACACCAAATTCACTTTTATAATATCTATTTTGAAATTCTGACAGTTTAGTGACCACTTGCATAAGCGAAATTGGATTTACCGAACGCAAAGCTGACGTAACTGTGGCTTCATTGCTTATTGAATAACTAGGGGTAAAAGTCGCACTTGTTAGTGATTTTTCAATCATTGCGCTTTCAATATCGCTTTCACCTTCAAATTGAAAAAATCCACCGCAGCGATTTAAATCTTTGTGCATGATAAAGCTTAGGTCGTCTTGACTATCTACAGGAACAATGACTTGAAATTCACCGACACCAATAGTGTCAACTTGTTCTACCGGAATTCCTGCGTTCACGACCGCATCTAGACCAGTTTGATCCATAACCAGGTGAAGAGAAGAATTGGTTTTCTCACTGCCACAGGCATTGATTTGAGAAAAAAGAAATGCCACTGCGCCTAATTTCACCCACATGTATCTCGTACGCATCTAGGCACCTCCTTGTGATATGAGATTTGCGACTAAGAACTCTTTGGGTAGTGCGAAAGCGGCTACCCTCATCTATTTTTAAAAGCTAAGATTCTAGCTTCTCATAGACTAAATCAATATAGCCCGCTTCATCATTTTTGAATTCACGACAGGAATGACAATCATCAAACCATTCACGCATCACATCAGAATCGCCAGCTTTAACGCGTTTGACGAGATCTTGATGTGGCCCAAGGAAATTCGATAAGCGCTGATTAATCGGCTCCATGGCATTGGTATCGCCGGCATGTGCTTCCCGTAAGTACTTAATAACAAAATAAAAAAGCATTGGATCCAGCTTTATTGCGATATTGTAGGCATCACTAGCCTCGAGGCGTCCGGACACTATTCCCTGCAATAAACGCAATGCTTCACTTTTTTCGCCGCTAAATTCCATCTTCAAGGCACCTTATACAAAATGATCAACGAATCATCCACACTACTTAAACTAATATAACCAATTGATGTTTTTTCTTCCTTAACAAAATTAATCACATCATTGTCATCGATCAATTGCTGCGGTGGTTGACCTCGACCTGTAAATATCAGCCTAGCCCAGTAGGCTTTGAGCGCCGAACCATTCTTACCTATGACCTTCGAATAGAATTTTCGTTTTAATTTTTCATTATTTTGATCTAAAGGGACGATCGCATCACCCGAAGGCAGAGTCTTAACTTTTCCTAAATATATTTTCTGAATTTGCGATTTGGATAGTTCTTTTAATGTTGAATCTTTAGCCGCAACAACGACCAAAGGCTCTGCAATAAGCTCTTTTACTTCACAAAGCGCAGCGGTCAAATACACCGCTACTATAGATATTATAAAATTCCGAACTCTGTATTTTATTGACTTAAGATCAAAAAACAAGGTCGACTCCTAAACGCAAGATACGGGTATATCTGATGTCAATCCCTGAATCTGCTGTTGAGTAGAGCCCCTTTCCTCCTTCTGGAATATTTACAAAATGTACTTCACCCTTTAATGCAATATCGTCATCTAAGTCATAGCGAACTCCAGTTTTTATGCTACTTTGATCTCCTCCAACTACCAACTCTGATTGAGGAGCCATCAGCTTGGCAAAGGTTAAATGCGGAGTGAATTTCTTCCATTGATAGCCCAGCGTTGCATAATAAGCTTTATGGCCAATAGCTGTGCTCGCATACAAATCTTTGCCTTGTTGAATTAATGCTAAGTTTTTCTGAATATCTGGGATTACAAAAGGCGCAATTTCTGATGTTTCGGGTGGGATCGGGGTCACACTCTGAATCAATTCACCAAGAACTCTTTCTTCTTGCTCAAGCTTACGCAAACTCTCCGTTTTATTTTCCCCGGTGCCGACTTCCTGAACCTGAGCATATTCTGCGATAAAAATAAGCGACTTCCATTGGCTATTGATTCCCGCTGACCAAAAGTGCAGCTTCCAGTCTTCAATGCCAAAATTATCCGCAGAAATGCGGCCTTCTGCAAAACTGGAGCGAAAAGTAAAAAGGTCGTGAACCAACGCAAAATAAACACCTAAATTAATACGGCCCTTAACTTTGGTGGTTTCATCAAACATGGGTTGTTCATAATGTTCACTAATACCCCCCAAAAACGGCTCGAACAAGAAGTTAAGAGTCTCTGAAAGCTCTCGCTCATAAACAATGCTTAACCCAGAAAAATTTCCGATTGGATTCATATTATAAAGCTCGTCAGGTGGGTCAACCCAAGGGTAAGCTAATCCAATGTCTATATAGTCGGAGAACAGCCAAATTGGAGCTTTTTGCAGACCAAAACGCAGATTAAAATTATTGTTAAGCTTCAACTTTAAAAAAGCTAAATCCATCTTTAACTGATAATCAAAATCATCACCTTCTGCTATAAATTGCAAGACTGCTTCTGCATCCTTGCTCACTTTTCGCGAAGCATTAACACCCACTACAGCAGAATTGTAATAATTAGGCGTCGAAGATGCATTTTCTCGATATAAAAGAGGCTTATTTGTTGTTGTTACCGCAGATTTGACAAAGCCGCGCAATAACAAAGGGGCTTCCTTCTTCGCATACACCTGAGAGCTAAATGCCCAAAACAAGAATAAGCAAAAAATCTGCGTTTTACTTTTAAACATCTTGAGCGACATTCACATCCCTCTGGATGGCAAAGTTTCATGATAGAAAAATTATTTTATGAAAATATTTAAGAATTCTATTAGATTTGGTGAATTAGTCAATCATAATTCGCAGGTAATTTAGGCGATTTTTAAATTTGCTAAAACTGCTGGTGTTTCATTCTTGTTCAGTGGGACAGTTATTTTAATTGAAGTTCCCTGCCCGAATTCAGATTCTATAGCAACTTTCCCACTAAGGTTTTCGACAAAATTTCGAACTCCGCTCAAACCTCTGCCTCGCCCTACCTGACGATCAACTTGAGCAGCTGTTGAAAATCCACTTAAAAAGACCAGCTCTAGAACATCTATATCGGACATGGAGTTAAGCTGCTCTTTAGACTTTAGTCCTAAAGTTAGAGCTTTGTTTTTTAAAGAAGACCTATCTATACCTTTGCCATTATCAGAAATAACTAAAGTAAATATGTGCTCATCACTATAAACATTGAGCTTTATCTTTAACTCATTTTGAGAGCTATCAGAAACGCCATGACCTAGAGCATTGGCAACTAACTGCGGCACAATCTTTCTACACAAGTCGATCAATTCAAAATTAATGTCAGTGCAGTGAGCGTCGATATTTAAAACGACTTTTTGAGAACTATTGTTTGAGTTAAATTGTGCAACCAGTTCCTGGGCTCTTTGTAATATAGCATTTAATTCTTGTTGAAAATCTACGTCTACACTTTGATGTATTAATCGACCTTCTAAAGTTGTTGAGGTGGAACTGGTCTTCAAATCAAATCTTTGCGATAAATTTAAAAACAATTTGTATTTTTTTTCTAAAGATTCAATTGTCTTATTAAGCCTGTTTACTTGAGCCCCCTCGCGATTTTGAAGAAGTGGGATTTCTGCAAACTTCGACTCAAGTCGATGAATACTATACTCAAATTCACTTAAAGCAAACAGACGCGCCGATCCCTTGATACTGTGCAAAACATCTAAAAATTGATTTAATCTTGCTTGTTCAATTGTTGAAGACTGCTGTAGCTGTTTCGCAAATTCTAAAACACCGGCAACTTCTGCAACAAATTGTTTAAAGATTCTTGCATCACCACGATAGAACACCGTCATCACTTCCAATTCAAATTTTTTAGCTTGCGCGCTTCTTTCTAGACGCTTCACCTCTGTAACATCTTCTAATATAAGCATCATACGCACTAAGATGCGCTCACTGGAAAAAATTGGTTCAAAAGTTAATTTGATGTAGCGATAGCTGTCATTATCTCGAACTTTCAGCTCTCGCGGGAAAACTTCGCTAAAAAGCTCGTATTGCAAAATATCTGCGTTCATAACAACAGCTAAAACAAAGTCAAGATTAGCACGAAGTGCGTGTTTTTTTGAGCTCGTGAGCGCAACCAACAGATCGACAATATTTTGATTAGAAAATTGTTGATGTAGAGGAAATACATTAGACATATATTTTGAGTAGTATGGATTAACCAACAAATCGCCGTCGAATGTAAGCACGGCCTGTTTCATATTATCCAACATCTCAGACAACTGGCCTTTCATTTCAGCCAATTCTGCAGTTCTTATTGCAACATTTTGTTCGAGGTCAGAATTGTATTTTTCGAGTTTATTTCGACCACTTTGAATTTCATTCATAAGTTCGTTAAATGACGCTGACAGAATGCCAACCTCATCTTGCGATTTGACTCTAATACGCTGCGAAAGATCACCTGACTTTGCAATTGACTTTGCAACAGCCGTTAAACTTTCTAAAGGAGAAGCTACAGAAATTTGAACATATTTTATAACAGTAGGAACTAAAAAAAGAAAAAATAGTAAAAATCCTGCCATCATAATAAATGTTTTTTGCTGAAAACTACTAAAAGCAGTTTCTTCTTTTTGAATTAAAATCATTGAAAGACGGCTCTGCAATTTTTGCGAAGTGCCTATCAAACTCTCTCTTCCCACCACCAAGAACTTTTCTCCTTGAAAGCGAAATTTCTGCATACCCGAATTTTCTTTAACTGAAATTGGCAGGTGGGTCAGTGATATATCTGCAATTGGACTATGAGAAAAAATCGCTTTGTCCTGCAGCAACAAATAAATATTAAAATTTTCAAATATTTCTTCAGATTGATCTCGACTTAGTAATGTTTTGGTGAATATTCGATCATTTAATTCGACATGCAATATACCGACGACCAGATTAGGTTGGTAGAAGTCTTTTATTGGTATAATTATAAAACTATCGCGATTTGAAAGATCAATTTTAAAAAAAGGGTCACCTGTATCGATTGTTTTTTTCAGCAGCAAAAAATCGATCTTTATATAATTTTTAACAAAATCCATCTGATCTTCTAACGTTAGCTCAATCTCATTTCCACCTTCTATAGAAAATTCGTATGGATTATCTTGGATGTTTGTATTTGTCGATGAAATAAAACCATTTTTTGGACTCAAAACATTTATTTCTTTAATTATTTCATCGGAATCTTTCGTGGTTTTAATCAAAGCCGCTATATTTAGATGATCATCTCTAATATTTATATCCAGCATAGCTGGAGATCTTGCTAGGGACTCAGCAGTTCCAAGTGCTAAATTAAATTGACGCTCAAGAGTAGAGCTCAGCCCCATTATGCGGTCGCGCATTATTATTTCGGTGCGCTCAGTCACAACTGATTTCAGAAAATAGTAACTTAATACCCCAACAAAAAGCGCAGGCAGTGATATAGTCAATAAAACTATTAAGCCCAATCTTCTACTGATCTTCATAAATCCCTCTAGACACTTATGGATCGTCGGAACTCTGTAGAACATGAGTATATTTTTGTAAGTCTTGGAAATATTTAAAAGCTTCTTTGAGTTGAAAATACAGAAGTAATCCTAAAACGCTCAATCCATGCGTTTTTAGTCCGACCAAGAATAAGGCTGCCTAAAAAGGCAAACATCGATTATGTCAATGATTTAGAGGACACTTTTTGAACAAAAATCATTTCAATTGCAAAATTCCTTTTGCTTTATGGCTTTTTGCTTATATCTATTTGCCCAATATTGCCCGAGCTGAATTGAATGAACCGACCTTATCATTGGGTAGTCTATTTATTAAAAACAAAGGCTCACATTGGCATTTATTGAGTGGAGAATTTCGCAACGCAAAAACATATAATCAACAAATTTCAGACTTAAAAATATTCAACAACTCTGCAGATATTAAATTTATATCTGGGATTAATTTAAATATAGCAAGTCGTTTTGCCTTTACTTTTTCTGCTGAAGCAATATCTAGCAAAACTCGTGTTCATGATAGCACCGAACAATACCTTGAGGAGCGGTCTAAGCAGCTTCTAGCAGTATATTCGCATATTTCGTACTTAGCCAATAATGGACTAGATATTAGTGCTGGTTATGGACTTGGCCTTTACCCAAAACATACTGCGACCATTCAAAGATCAACTCTTTCAAACAGCCAGACTTTGAATTCGGCTACTTTGCGTTATAACTATTTCTCAATTATTAAAAATTCTGCCGCTTGGAAAGGCGGCATTTATTATATCACAGAAGCTGAAGCTAAATTTAAAAAATATGATTCCTATAGTAATGGCAGCCAGCTCGAAAGTACTGATGTCATTTACCAACCAAGCACTTATGGTCTCATCATGCGATATCAAGTGGCTTCTCACCACGTCGAATTTGAAGTCGCAAGTGTACAAGCCAGCCATGGCGGACTGCAAACTAGTGACGGTCGCAATATATATGAAGATCATAACAAACTACGACTGCTGCTCGACTATCAGTTAATTCAAAATTTGGTTTTTCAAACAGAAATTCGTTATAAAACTCTTGCATACTCCAATAGTGAATTTGTCTCACTTGAAACGATACCCGAATCAAGCATATTTTTTGCACTGCTATTTGGTGACTCTAATCTTAATATTCTCTGTGGAGTCGGCTATAGAAGTGCCAAAGACCGACAAAGCCAAAATGAGTTCAATCAAAGCTACGATAGCCAAACTTTAGATGTAAACATTGGTTTGGGAATTTCTTTATGAAAATCCGCCTTTGCCAAGGACATTCAAGTTATGGGAAAGAAAGTCGACAGTTTCTCCACTGGCAGAGTCCAGTAATCTTAGAGGAAAAAATGACTAGGAAGAAAACATATTATAAGTTTTGTATTTTAGCTTTCTTCGCGTTACACCCGCTGTTCTCCGCTTGCCAATTTTTTGATGTTTTCAAATCAAAAAATCCGCCCCAAGGTCAGACTTCAGGTTTAAGTTTAGGTTCCGTGATCGGGCAAGACCTTGGCGAAAAAGCTGGTGGACCTGATGCAGACGCTTTAGAAGCACTGTATCTCATTAGTTCCTCACATGCTCCTTCTGCAGTTCGACCAGATCCAGATACTTATATTCGACTTTTGTTAAATGAATACCGTGAGCCTGGAGCAACGACCGCACGCCAAATTGCTGAGGTAGAGGCCTACCGACCATTTTTGGGCGGTGCAACCGAAGATTTTCAGAAGCCTGCACAAACAAACTATGACAGCACCGCACTGCTCTCTTATTTTAAAGTCGCAGAAATTATCTGCACTGGACTAGTCGCGCCTAACGAATGGCAGCACAGCGGCTGGACGAGTGTATTGCCTAATCAAGCCGATCAAGTAGAGCAAAACATCGAATTCCTTGCACAAAGATTCTTAGGAATTCCTAGCAACAAAATTGACGCAGAATACCTTACGCAGCTTGCAGAGATTTATCAAAATTCTCGCCTAGCGCAATCAGAAGATGAAACAACTGAAGAAACTGAACCAGCACATAGTAATGCTCACTACATTCCCGTATGCACAGCTTTGGCTCTGCATGCAGAAGCACTGTTTCATTAAAGAAGAAAGGCTACGCAAGGCATGAAAAAATATGGACTGAAATTTTTAATATTCTTGCTTGGAATTATTTCATGGCAATCTGTTAAGGCCGATGACAATCACAACGCTGCACTAAAGCGCGCAAAGTATTTACTCACTGGCATATTTCCAACAGACGAAGAATTTTCAAGAGATACAACATCGAGCTCATATCGCGCTGCCGTCAGATCGTATTTCGACCATCCAAACTTCTATCATCAGATTTTGCGCTATCATGAAAAACTTTTTGGCACCGGCCTTCCGACCGATTATCTAGAGGAATTGATGCGCGATGACATTGATAATAAGTTAAATAAGCTAGCACGCATTCGTTGTGACAAAGTTAATTTTACCAATTCACAGCAAGAACTCGCCTGTCATTGGTCTAGCAATGCTGAAGACCGAAATAATGGGCAGGCAAGCTGCGCGAATTCAGAGCTCATAGGCACAAGTGTTTTCTGGTATCCAGAAGTCATCGCCTGGGTATGTCCAACAGTATTACAAAATTGCGGAACTGATTTAAGTCGCTGTTTTATTGAATATGCCGATTTTAATCAAGCTCGCAATGCAGAACTTGGTACAACGGAGATATTTGACTCCAGATTCGCTGTTGTAAAATCTTTGAGCAAACAAGCAGCTGGTATTGCAACTGCCATTGCAATAGAAAATTATCCCTATCATAATATTTTAAAACCCGGCGTCACCGCCGTTGACGGTGCTATTGCCCACTTTTATCGGCAACACAATCATTTTGATATGAACAAACTAAATCTTTCCAGCTCTTTCATGAATTTGGTAAATTCAGTCGCCTTAACCGACACAAGATTTCGTTTAGTCAACAGCGGCAACTCTTACGAGCATGCTGGAGTGCTTTCGACTTTTGCTTGGCTACGCCGTTATGAGAAACACCGCTCGCGTGCCAACCAACTTTATGAAAGGCTGCTTTGCCAAAAATTCACTTCGGAATTACCAAAAGTTTTCCCCCAAGACCCAGGCAATTTGCGCGAAACACCAGGTTGTAGCGGTTGTCATGCTACCTTAGATCCTCTCGCTGATTTTTTTGCGGTTTGGGGAGAAGGTGGAGAGCTCTATTCCGGACAACAATCATCTATTAGCACAACTTTTAATGGGCAAAGTGGAACTTATTTAGCCGATCTCGCCAACATTATTATCAACGATGATGCATTCGCTACATGTACTGTTGAAAATCTTTGGAAATGGCTAATTGGACGGCCATTTTATCGCGATGAAGCAGAGTTGCGTAGAGGTTTGACCAGCTACTTTGTCTCAACGAACTATAGCTTACGTGAAGCAATTTTTGCATTAGTAACTCATCCTATTTTTGTTACTGAAGTAAGAGAAAGCGCTTCAGTAGGTGACCCACTTTCTGCGCCACCTTTAGGTGAGCCTCCAGGAGGAGTAGAAGATCTTAGCTGCGATAGCGAAATTGATTTTGTTACGGATATACAGCCAAGTCTGAGTCTATGTTCATCGTGTCACAACAGTACATCTAACAGCAGGCAGGACCTCACAACTCAGGAGCAATGGCAAACGTGGGGAGCGCAAAGTGTCAGCATGATAAGTAGCGGCAACATGCCCCCGGGACAAGCTGGACCACCCAAAATTGGAACATTATTTGAGTTCAAGGAAAAAGTAAGATGTTGGCTCGAACAAAACTAAGGAACAAAGATGTGTGACTACAAACCAAAAAAGCACATGAGTCGGCGCAATTTACTCAACGCAGCCGTTCAAATGTCAGCATTTGCGCCCTTATACTCTGTTTTACCAGGATTCATGAGTCAAAAGCTTTTTGCTCAACAACAAGCGCTAGCAGGTCGGAAAAAATTGGTATGGATCAACATGGCAGGTGGATGGGATATTTTGGAAGCTACAGAACCCAAAAATCGATCCACTTCTGGTATTGATATGATTTATGACTGGAAAGATGCACAACAAATAACAGGCAGCAGCGATAAAATTGGCCGATGGCTGCCCAATCTAGCTGCACTAGGCCAAGATCTTTTGGTGGTTCGAGGTATCGCAATGGGAACAACTTCGCATGAAGCGGGCAGTACCTATATGAATACCGGCATTTTGAGTAATACAGGAATAGTCAACGCAGCATCGATACCTGCAATCATTGCTTCAGAAAGCGCTGCAACCATACCTATTATTCAATTAAATGGCGGTAGCGAAATTTTAACCGACCGAGGTTTGTTATCTCCTGTTTCTGTTGTACGAGCTTCGAATTTGGATCTCTATCAAAGAATGTATCCAACTGATGCACAAGAACTCAGCAATAAAATAAATATACTAAATTTATTAAGAAGCTCAATTAGCCAGTATCAAGATAAGGTCGGTGCAAACGATAGACTAGAGGATCTTGCCACAGCTGAACAAAAAGTACGCGACCAATTCACCGCCGAAGTTGGCAAAAATTTAGTTCTAGACGATGCAGATACCAACGTCTTCGGCACTATACCTACAAGCGTCAACAGCAATATGCTTAATAGCTTCGCATTAACCTATAAATTGATTAAAAATAATCTAGTTACAGCAATTAATTTAGGGATTGGAGGCTTTGACACTCACAGTGGTCAATCTGCACGACTACAACCTATTCTTTCAAATGTTGATTTTTATATTGCTGCATTAGCCCGAGCACTAAGAGCTGACAACTTACTCGCTGACACACTCATTGTTCTCTATTCCGACTTCGGCAGAACACCAAAAATAAATAATTCTAATGGCAGAGATCATTGGCCTGTTGGTGGCGCAATGCTTATTGGCGCTAATCTCGCAGGAGGCAAAGTTGTCGGTGGCACCGATGATGATCTAAGGGCCTTAGGAATAAATCCGACAACAGGGGCCTTACAAGAAGATGGTACACAAATCTCACCCGTTCATGTTGGAGGCAGTGTGCTAAAACTAATACTAGGCGAAGCTTATTTGGAATATCGCCCCTACCTGGAAAGTCTACCTATTCTTACGCAACTGCGGAGCTCATAAAATGAAAAAATCTCTCCTGTTTTTTTGCTTTAGTTGCTGCCTAGTCAATCAAAGCCTAGCCTATCAAATAAGCCCAATCAGCAATGAAAACGAACTAAGCGGTGTTAGCTTAGAAAAAAACATTTTCTATGCCAATCCTGCCCGCATGATCGGGCAAAATTCTCACGTTGGAGTTCTATTAGATAAAATTCAAACTACTAGCAAAACCACTCTTTTAAATAACGACGAAACGCTGATACAAGACCATAAATACAAAAGTGACATTGTTGGATTTGGTTTTTCGAATGCGCTTGGATCAGAAGCCGAATTTTCTTTACTTGCAGTACGAAATTTTGCCGAGCTAAAGTCAACCCGCGAAAGCGAAGAAGTACGGGAACTTTTTAATCACACCATCTATTCAGGAAAGTTTTCTGCATTATTAGGGCCAAATCTATACGGTGGACTCGCTTTTCACTATACCCAGGAAAATGCTGACTTAATCGGCAGTTTCAACACATCGACCAGAACAAAATTTAAAGGTAATTTAACCAACATATCAACAGGCATCTCTTACAATGGAAACCCAATTAAGGTTGATGGCTTTTACCTACAACCAAGTGTCGGAAAAGCAAGTATATTAGGCGAAGACAAAAGAATATCTGAGCCAGGATTGATTCATATTGGTTTAGGTTATCATCTTAATCAAAATCAATCTTTTCAGACTGAATACACTCGCGTGTTATATAAACACGACGACCGCCGCCTCGGAACAACCACAGCAGATGCGAATCAAACCAATATCAGCTTAGAAGGACTTGCTTTTGAAAATTTCATGTTTTTAACGACTCGTTTGGGATTAGGACTAAAAATTCCCATGAACACTCTGCTCAATGCTCACCTAATGATCTACCAGCTTCAGTATCAACTTTGGACAGATCAAGATAGTCTGCCAGGAAAAAGCGCAGAAGATAACAGTCGAAAAAGCTACGCGGCAAAATTCGGTACCCACATCATACGCCAGCAACTACAGCTCAGTTTAGGGGTTTTTTATGAGATCCGCGATTGGAGCCTAGACAATTCACCACTATCTCAAGAAGGTGATTACAAAGCTAAAAAACTTCATCTTTCAAGCCAGATAAGCTTCGAACTCTAAGCAAAAGGCAAATTTTACATTTTCCAATCTTCTATCTTCACACTTAATGGCAAGTCCGCATTAATCGCTGCTTTAAATTGCAATTCATTTGAATACAAAGCAAACCTAGATTTAAAAAAAAGTGGAATAAAAGGCGCCTTTTCCTTAAATATTTCCAGAAATTTCTGCCAGTACTCTTCTTTTTTAACTGCCCGATGTTCATTTTGTAACAAAGCCATCAATTGCATTGCGCCTTCATCTCGCCACCGCCAAGGGACAAATATGTTTGTTGGTAAATCAGAAATATTTAGATCGCCAAGACCAAAATGTTCCGCAATTGAATCTCCCGGTTGTTTGAGTTGGTTTACTATCAATAGATCAATTTCTTTTAATGCATCAGGCTTATAATAAATTTCTGGAGAAATCGCTTTTAGAGATACTTTAATTCCATACTTCAACAATTGTATCTGCAATGCTTCTGCAATTTTTTTTCCTTCCAAATTCTTTTCATTGTAACCAAGCACCCAATCAATATGAGATGTATCTTTTTTACGATTGATGTTTAATTCTGATTTTTCTTCAAATTCACGTAACAACTTTCTTATTAGTTCGCGCCCTTCAATATTTTTTTTGTTAAAATCTGGGGAAATATTCATTTTTCGAGCTTGCCTAAAAAAATCTATACCATAGATTGGCGAATAGGCATCTAAACCCGACTTTTTAAGAAGCTCCTGGCGATTGATGGAATTAGAAATCGCCTCTACAAGTTGACTATCATAAATATTTGTTCGACTTGGATTAAACCAAATTACAGTATAGAGAGAAGGCCAAAATCGCGCTGACAAGAGCATTTTTTTATTTTTTAAGCTCATTTTATTTTGCAGCCCTTGCGCGCCTATGGCATCGAACCATGACAAATCTACAAATAAATACTTACCAAAATCTTCGAGTTTATCGCTTGATGTAAATTGATTTAGGACTACCTGCTCAAAATCCGGCTTATTGCCATAAAAGTGCGGATTTCTTTTTAGCTGCAAACTTTTTGAGGAAATTTGATTAAGCACAAAGGGACCAGAATATAATCCCGCGTTGTAGGGATTTTTTAGAAAGGGGCTAGATAGATTATAAGCCCCAGATTTTGCAACAACATCAGACTTCAAAAATTCCTGTAAAATTGAAAAAGGCACAGGGAAAAAATTTATCAGCGCATTTAAATCAAACTGATCACGATAGAACGTGATCGTCATTTTTAAAGGTTGCTCGGGGTATATTTGGATCTCTCGAACAATTTTTAATAGAAGGCTTTCTTTTTGAAAAAGTTGGCCGCTGCGTAAAAGCTCCCATACGGCAAAAAAATCAAGCGCGGTGATAGGAGAGCCATCGCCCCATTTCAAGCCTTCACGCAGCTGCCAATGGCTCACAATAAGCTTATCTGTATTTTGAATAACAAATTCTAACTGATCATTCTCAAAACTTGGGATTTCTTTACATAACTCACATAGGGGAAGCCCATCTTCTGATAACATTATAATAGGTCTATGCAGCATATAGGTACTAAAACTCATATTAGGTTTTGCATGCAAAAGCGGATCAAGCTCTAGTCGATTTTCACCAATCACAGCAACGTTTAAAGCATTTTGTGTTTCTGCCGCAATGAGCTGATCGCCCAAGGCACAAATATCCAACCAACAAAAAATGCAAAGAAATGACAAAATATCGCAAATTTTTCTTAATTTCATGCAGCTTAGTCTCTTTATATTTAAGGCTCGCAGTTCAGAAACTCAAATAAATAACAATATCCTCCGAAATTCAAATTTAGCATCATACTATACTAAGGCAATGGAATTACACATTGATCTTTGATTTTAAAAAATTTTTCTTTTCGTTAATTGCACAAAAATATGCGTGGCTCCGTGCTGCTCTTTTAATTTCTTTAATCCTATCTTGCGTTTTATTCCTTTTCAGCGATAGCGATCTTTATCGCTACTTCCAAGCAAACTCCGTAAAAACATTAGAATTTCAAGCCCGCAATTTCCTGGGCTATTCACCTAAGATAAATAGCAAGTTGAAGATTTTTGGACTTGACGATGAAGCCTTTTCAAGATTAGGGCGGCCAGAAATTTACCTCGAAGAGTGGTTGTCTATTATTGAATTAATTGCTCAACAGAATCCAAAAGCCATACTAATTGACAAAGTCTTTTACAATACGCCGAGAAAAAACCATCAAAGTTTGCCAGAATTTGGCGAAAAAAGCACAAGAACTAAGGTTTATACTGCTGGGTTCTTTCAATCTGAAGCTCTTAAATATCGTCCTCTACAAGACCTCTCGAAAAGCCCTTATCTATTAAAAAGTGTTTTAAACCCAAAAATGAAACCACAAGAATTGTCAGCAGCTTTTACAAAAAATAATTCCGCATATTTTTACGGACATGAACCTTCACTTGAAAATCTAGTTACGGCTGTTGGACACATTCATTATGAGAACAACCAAATTACACCTCTAATCTTAACAGCAAAAAAGCAAATCGTCCGACATCTTTTCACCTACGCTGCTGACACCTTTAACGTAGACAAGGACAAACTTCAAATTGATGATAAAAACATTCCCATGTATCGCCATGGTCATCTTGTCCCAAATTTTCCTTCTTTGGCGTCGTTGGGCGAGCACACTTACAGTATGAATTATCTTTTGGATCATTTGAATGAAAAAACTGTACCTGACTTTATTCAAAAAGGTGATGTCGTTTTACTCATACCTTATTTATACACCGGCAACACTGACATGCGTGGTAGTCCTATTGGCCAAATACCAGGAGGCTATGTGCATGCAGCTCTTATTAACAGCCTTCTTAACAATGATTGGATAAATTACCAAGAAGGTAATTTTTTAATTATAGTTATTTTTATAGCCTTGGGAATTCTCATAAACTTTGTAAAAAATCCCTTTGCAATCACTCTCACAATTTTTATTGGAAACTTCCTGTTATTTTTTGCTGGTATTGCTAGTTTTAGTCTCTACTCCACAGAGGTTCCCTGGCTTTTATCAAGCTTGAGCTTTTCTAGTCAGGCGTTAATAACCTTTATTTTCAAAAGTTGGTTTGACTATAAACGTCATACATTTATTCGCGATGCTCTTGAAGGCTCTGTGTCCGAAGAAGAATTATTGGCAATCCTCAAAAACCCAGAAAAGGCCGATTTTACCCCACATGAGCGAATCGTTACCGTTATGTTTATTGATATTGTTAATTTTTCACCGGCAGCAGAAAAATACGAGCCAGAAGTCGTATTTAACGAACTCAAAGAAATCATCAAAGAGCTATCGGCGGCTATTCATGAGCACCATGGTACAATAGATCGCACTTTGGGTGATGGTCTCTTGTGCTATTTTGGTGGACCTTTTCATTCAAAAAGTTTCAACAATCACGCCGATCAAGCTCTCCAATGTTCCATTGTTTTGCAAAGACAAAATAATGAGCGCATGACCAATCATCATAATAAAGAATTTGCTCATTCTTTAAGAATTGGCATCAATACCACGCTTTGTTTTATGGGAGACCTTGGATCTGGTCAACGAAGTGACTTTACCATAGTAGGAGCCGGAGTGAATTTAGCTAAGCGATTAGAGTCAGCCTGCGCGCCAAACATGATTCTAATTAGCCCAAGTACTTTAGAAAGTTTGACGGGCAATTACCAAAATACTAAGTTTAAGAACAAAATGATTCCGATTAAACATCATACAGAGGAAATCCTTGTCTATGAAGTCGATCCATTTGAAGATTCAAGATTTATAAATGAAACAAGGCTGCATCAAAATTATTACCATCCTAGCCAGAACACATCTTCTCAAATTGATCTTGTCGACACCGAAACAGAATTTTATCTTGATGACATCTTAGCCAAATTGATAAATATCGGCCAAAATGAATTTACATTAATTTACTCTCTCGACGTTTTTGAAGAACAGCAACTTGTTCTGCGAATAAAAACGAGCTCCCCACAAAAAAAACAGAAATTGCTTCAGTCTGGCGGAGATGCCATTCTAGTAAATGTGTTATTTGCAGATAAAAAAAGCGACGATGTAGTTTATGTTACGGTTCGCCCACACAGCTTAACATCTAGCCAAATGAAGCTTTTAACGAAAAATCTCAGTCGCTGGCATCGCCAAAACAATAGAATCCTGCGTCGTTTTGTTTCGTAATTTTTATGTTAAACTTACTTTCGCAATATAGCTCTTACAGGACTCGCATCGAAGCCAACAAGTTTCAAAGGTAAAGCGATGAGCTCGAAATAACCCTCATCTACATGACTCAGATCTATACCTTCAAGGTTATAAATTCTGTTACGGAGCAAAGCTTGATGACAAGCTAGTTCTTTTGAGTCAAATGCATCTACCGAAGGTGTGTCAATTCCAACTAACCTGACGCCCGCGTTACCCAAAAAATCTATCAACTCGGGTGTTAAATGCGCAAAGTCCTGCGAAAAAGACCCAGAGTGCGCAAAGCTATCCGTTCTTAGTAATAATCTTTTTATTTCCTTTCCAAGAAAGGGGCTGACTTGATTTTTGCTAATAGCTTTATTCGTTTGTACTTTGATCACTTGGCAAGGCCCGATATAAGCCTCCAATTCAACCTGATCGATGCTCGCACCTGTTAATTGATAGTGGCTAGGCGCATCAGCATGCGCACCAATATGCACTGTAGTCTCTAAGGTGGAAAGTTCGAGATTGGCTCCCTCTTGCATTGAGAGTAGAGTTTTACGCTTTAAAGGAGTATCACCTGGCCAAACAGGTGTTCGAAATGAAAGCGGTGGTGAAATATCAATAATCATAAAGCAACTCAATTTATTGTAATTTTAGTTTAATTTCAATTTTCCCATCGCCCTTTGAAACTGTGCAACTAAAACAGATTCGGATTGTTGGCAAAGCTTTTGATTCCACAGCACCCAGCGTCCGTTAATCATAACGTGTTTAACTTGCCGCGAAGAGAAAGAATAGATTAAATTTTCTATCAAATTCGTATTAGGCAAGACTCCCAAGTCTTCTTGCCAAAAAACCAGGTCAGCCAATTTTCCTGTTTCTATTTCTCCGAGCTGGCTTAGCCCGAGCGCACGCGCTGGTATAAGAGTTGCCATTTTTAGCATGGAGGCTGCAGATATTTTTTCTGAGTACTCTTCGAGGCGATCTTTAAAAAATAAAGCCGCAATTTTTAATTCTTGTAATAGATTTGCACTGTCGTTTGAACCGGCGCAATCATTGGCAATACTGATCGGTACATTTGTTGCAAAAAGCTCTTTAATTGGGGCCAGGCGTTCATATTGGACTTGTGAACTTGGGCACAGTACTACGGTGATACCATTTTTATCTAAGAGCTTAAAGTCAGTCGCCGTCGCTGATACTAAGTGCACTACAAGGGCCAATGGACCTTCTATGCCGCACTTAACCGCATATTCAACGGGAGACAATCCGCTGCGTTTTTTCACTTCCTCGTACTCTGCACTTGTCTGAGAAAGATGCATATGCACGGGTAGCTTGCGTGACCTTGCGGCTTGGCAGATTTTTTTTAAATAAATTTCTGAAACGGTATCCGCTGCATGTGGTGCCAGCAAAGGTGTAATTAACGAAGAAAATGGCCACGCATCGATAGCTGCAAGAGCTTTGTCCAGACCTTTAGTATCCGGAAAGGCTCCACCTAAATCTGCCAGCGTTTCTCCAATAACTGCACGCATACCGAATTTTTCTGCGGCGCGCCCTACCCCATCAACCATATAATAATGATCTGCAACACAAGTCACACCAGAACGCAGAGCATCATATAAATACGGATAGGAGAGAGGCTCAATCAAATCAGGAGTCAGGGATTTCTCTAGCGGGAAAAAAACTTTTTCGATCATTGCGGCTTTACCGCGAGTTTGACCACGAAAGAAAGTCATCGGAGAATGCGTGTGCGAATTAATCATCCCGGCGGTGATGACATAGCCTGAGACATCGATCGCAAAATAGTCATTTTTATTTTGCTTAAAGTCCTCGGCTTTTCCGGCATAGATAATATTTTCATTTTCGATTGCAATACATGCGTTTTGAATTTCAACTCCTGAGCTCTGGATAAGCTTCGCATTCTGCAAGATGAGTCGACGTTCTGAGTTAAGAGTTTTATTATTGAGCTGATCAAGAGTCAGCATTTGTTTATTTTCCACTATTTTAGAACCTTACAGCAGTAGGACAAAGAATTTATCAAATCTTACTGCAAGTTTGAGGCTTAGGCTAGCTTAGATGTAATGAATAAAAAATTAAAGAATGGGTTTAGTTTGTTCATATTTAGGTAAATTGCGCATTCTCAAAGAAATTTGAATATCCAAGTAAAAGATTTACTAGACTGGAATTTCCCAAAGATTTTCCGAACAATTTGTATGGCACAATTTATCCACTAAATTTTGACCGCAACTCTAACAAAAAAAGTTCAAGACAAATAAATGCGGCGAAAATTTCACAACGCATAAATCATAAGTATCCAGAATATTATGCTAGATAGCATTGCTTCATTTTGCTCGCCGAACAAATTTTTAGGCGTCTGAATAAATTTATTTATTAGTGATCGAACTCGAAAATTACTTTCTAATTTAATCCACAACAATTGCCGCTGTTGAATCCAAAATATGCGTTGGACTTAAATTTTCTAAATGCTATTAGCAAATCCGATTCTGTTATTCATAATTTTTTTGGAGGTTTTTTTATGCGTCTTTTTAATTTCTCAATTCTATTAATTGCGAGTGCGTTTGTATTTTCATGTAACACAGAACAACATTCGTCTCCACTAAGCGTCGATGGTACGAGTGTTGAAAAATTGACATTTGGAATGGGCAAGGAAACAAAAACTGTCGAAGGTTTATTTAGGCTAAATCATAATGTCGGCGAATTGCTAAGTAAATTATACCCCAAAGATGAATATATAAATATACAGTCAGACTCTTGTTTTGCCATACCTGCAAGAGTTACATTTACTGCAACTTGGGAAGACGTACCAGATGCTGCATACCCGCCAATTTCTGATTACACAATTGATCAAGTAGTATTTACTTCTTCATATTTACAATTTATTTCCGATTGCAGCGGACTAAGTTTACATTATCTTCCAGCAGAATTAATTAGACTACCTTATGAATTTGAGTCGATAGTTGTTCGAAACAACTTCTTAATTAAAACCCCGAAAGAAGTAGTTAAATCTTTACCTGGCGAAGATGAAAACATAGTGATTGAATATCATCCAATCGCCAGTGAGTGGGAAATGGACGACGTTTTTGCTCTCAGCATGTATGGCTTAGATGCACTAAAGCTATTTTTTGTAAGCGAGGGCAATGCAGAAGTCGAGCTTGGATCAATTGGCGACATTTATTCTGGACTTAATGAAATCCAATTTAACTATATTTGCGGTTTAAGTTCTGATTCCGAATTCAAAGCAGCAGCTTTATTGACCGACGATAAATGCAATATTAAGAACGAAACAGTCCCTAGCAGCTTAGGAAACGCAGAATACATAAATATAATTGACATAGAACCCTTAACTAAATAGTCAAATCGATTTCCTAAGGCGCAGCCGAAGGACCTCTCGATTTCCTAAGGCGCAGCCGAAGGACCTCTCGATTTCCTAAGGCGCAGCCGAAGGACCTCTCCCCACCCCTATCCCCCCCGAACTAAACTTTTGGCTTTTAATGCCGATAGTCTTGAAATGGTACACGTCAAACAAATCAAAGATCAACTCGCACGCGGTGAAGAAGCGCAGGCCGAAGTCGCTATCGAAAGACTGCTCGGTCTCGGTCCGAAGAACATCGAAGCCCTCAAACTCAAAGCTCAACTACTTAAAAATGCTGGCAAATTCGACGATGAGTTTGGCGTCTGGGAAAAGGTTATTCAAATCGATAACGAAGATCCGGAAGCTTTAGTCTTTTTTCAACGACGTTTTATGGAAGAGCAGGAACGCTACTACTTTATTGACGAGCTTCCAGGGCAGGCAAAACGTTTCCACACCTACCCACGCAGCATGGTCAAAACTTCTCTGATCGGTCTGCTCAGCTGTAGTGTTTTTCTTTTTCTGCCAGCTGCAGCTGACGATTATCCTTTTATACGGAGTCAGGTGTTTCTATTAACAAGTTTTGGTTTATTAGTCATTTTGCCATGGCTAGGAATCATCTGGGCCTTTATCCATTCTTTGCGTTACATTCTGTTGACGGAAAACGGTCTGCGCATCGCAACACGACTACGTTCCTTTGACTTAAAATGGGCAGATATTTCTGAGGTTTACGTAGTTCGGTCAGGCGATGCTTTTAACGGCCTATGTCTGGTCTTGCGGCCCAATGACTCACTGGCAAAACCTTCTATATCTCTCGATATCAGCGAAGACAACTCTAGCCTCCGTGCCAAAGCTTATCTCCTTAAAGAAATTAGAAAAAAGATTGAAAACATCATTTTCTGCCGCGAAGATGAATATAAATCCAGTCCCCACGGACAAATTTCTTTATAGGGACTGTTGAAAATTAATCAGCTCCCCCTTGACATCCTAACAAGCTTGCTTACTTTACGGCTTGCAGTTTTTAAGCTTCAGGTCTAAATAGACATGTACAGGAACAATGCGAGTTTTTTTAATCCATATTTATACTACGAGTTTGTTTGCGGGTTAATTTGAACTTTGTTTCAAATCTCTCCCCATTCGATGCTCGCAGAATATATAGAGACACTTTTTTATTAATTTGTAGTTGGAGGTAGGAAAATGAAATTTAGACCGCTTCAGGATCGTTTGCTCATCAAGCGCCTCAACAGTGAAGAAAAAACTGCTGGTGGCATCATCATCCCAGACAACGCTAAAGAAAAACCAATGGAAGGTACTGTTGTTGCTGTCGGCAATGGCAAAGTACTCAACGACGGTAAAGTCAAAGCTTTAGATGTTAAAGTTGGCGACAAAATTCTCTTCGGCAAATACTCTGGCTCAGAAATCAAGCTTAACGGCGAAGAGCATCTGATCTTACGTGAAGATGACATCCTTGGAGTACTTGAGAATTAGTAAGTCCATCGTTTATTTAAATTCAAATTAATTTTTTAGAGGGAATAGTTTATGAGTGCAAAGATTATCTATTTTGGCGAAGACGCTCGCCGCAAGATTCTTAAAGGTGTTAATACACTAGCAGACGCAGTAAAAGTTACTCTCGGCCCAAAAGGCCGTAACGTTGTTATCGAGCGTTCTTTTGGCGCACCAACCATCACTAAAGACGGTGTGAGTGTTGCAAAAGAAATCGAGCTTGAAGATAAATTCGAAAACATGGGCGCACAGATGGTTAAAGAAGTTGCTTCAAACACTTCTGACATCGCTGGTGACGGAACAACCACTGCGACAGTTTTAGCTCAAGCGATCTACCGCGAAGGTGCAAAACTCGTAGCTGCAAACCACAACCCAATGGAATTAAAGCGCGGAATCGACAAAGCTGTTGACGCTTTAGTTGCAGAACTTGACAAAGTTTCTCGTGAAACTAAAACTCGTCAAGAAATCGCTCAAGTTGGTACAATTTCTGCAAATAACGATCCAGAAATCGGCGAAATCCTAGCAGAAGCTATGGACAAAGTTGGTCGTGACGGCGTTATCACTGTAGACGAAGCTAAAGGCATGGAAACTGCTCTTGAAGTCGTCGAAGGTATGCAATTTGACCGCGGTTACTTGTCTCCATATTTCGTCACTGACGCAGAGCGCATGGAAGCAAATATCGAAGACGGCTATTTGTTAATCCATGAGAAAAAAATATCTAACATGAAAGAGTTGTTGCCCATCTTAGAAAAAGTTGCGCAAACAAACCGTCCATTTATCATCGTGGCAGAAGACATTGATGGCGAAGCTTTAGCAACTCTAGTTGTTAACAGACTTCGTGGGACACTCAAGTGCGTCGCTGTTAAAGCTCCAGGCTTTGGCGATCGCCGCAAGTCTATGCTCGAAGACATTGCTATCTTAACTGGTGGTACTGTGATCAGCGAAGATATGGGCTTCAAACTTGAAAACATGACTCTTGACCAACTCGGCCGCGCAAAACGCATCAGTGTTAACAAAGACAACACAACGATCGTTGACGGCGCTGGTAACAAAGCTGACATCGACTCACGCGTAAAACAAATCCGCGCTGAAATCGAAAAAACCACTTCTGACTACGACCGCGAGAAATTGCAAGAACGCTTAGCAAAACTCGTTGGTGGTGTTGCGGTGATTAAAGTTGGTGCTGCAACTGAAACAGAAATGAAAGAGAAAAAAGCTCGCGTTGAAGATGCATTAAATGCAACTCGCGCTGCAGTTGAAGATGGTATCATCGCTGGTGGTGGTGTTGCTTTCATCCGCGTTCAACACGTTCTCGATAATGTCAAAGTTTCTAACAGCGAACAACAATTCGGTGTTTCTATACTTCGCCGCGCGATTGAAGAGCCTCTTCGCCAAATCGCAGTCAACGCTGGTGTTGAGCCTGCAGTTGTCGTTGAGAAAGTTAAGAACGGCAAAGACGGTTTCGGCTTCAATGCTTTAACTGAAACTTACGAAGATATGTACAAAGCTGGCGTTATCGACCCAACTAAAGTCGCTAAAACTGCTTTGATCAACGCTGCATCTGTTGCAGGTCTCTTGTTGACTACTGAAGCTATGGTCGCTGACAAACCAAAGGAAGACGGAGCTAGCTCTAACGCTGGCGCTGGCGCCGGTATGGGTGGAATGGGCGGCATGGGTGGAATGGGCGGCATGGGTGGAATGATGTAGGAATCCGCTTATAGTTTCGGGGTCTTAGCGACCTCGAAGTGCCCGCGGGGACGAAAAACGGGGACGATTTCGGAATCGTGATGAAGCGAATCCGTCATCCTGAGGCTTTAGCCGAAGGATCTCAAATAGCCCCTCAAGTTTCGAACTCGTAGATTCAAAAATTTTAACCCAAGTCTTGTTTATTCAGGGCTTGGGTTTTTTCTTTTCTGGCCCATAAATATGAATCTGGGAAATCTAAGAATCCGAAGAATTAACTAAACGCAAGTGGCCGTATTGCGGTTGACTGATT
>JAGOVF010000042.1 GCA_018060885.1 Oligoflexales bacterium
GGGTTTAACAATGCGGGCATCGATCAACTCCTCAGGAATATTAGTAAAAATTACAATATCCCACTTCCCTTTGGTATTAATATCGGCAAAAACAAAAACACGCCCATAGATA
This sequence comes from Oligoflexales bacterium, assembly GCA_018060885.1. Lineage (GTDB taxonomy): Bacteria > Bdellovibrionota_B > Oligoflexia > Oligoflexales > JAGOVF01 > JAGOVF01. The sequence continues at coordinate 113 of JAGOVF010000042.1, forward strand.
AGGCGATCGTAGATTATCAAATTTGTCTCGAAAAAATCGGTACAACGGCAGATTATATTGTAGTAAATGTCTCATCGCCGAATACTCCTGACTTACGAAAGCTGGCAAATAATAAGTTTGTCATAGAGCTGGCGCAGCTGGCTGGATCCCAACTTAAGAAGGTTTGGATAAAACTTTCTCCCGACATTGAACTCCAAGGTTTTCAAAGTCTTATTGCTGTAATACAAGAACAGGGTTTCGCAGGAGTGATTCTTTCGAACACGAAAAGTGTCGAAACGCCATTTTCGGGTGGACTAAGCGGTCCCGGATTAGCCGCTGCTGCTGAGCAGCGCTTGATTGAAGCCTGGCAGGTACATTTGGGTGGGCTACCGATGATAAGCGTTGGTGGGATTTCTACAGGAAGGGATGTTCTTCGACGTATGCAACGTGGTGCTTGTGCTGTGCAGGTCTATACAGCCCTCATCTATCAAGGACCTTGGCTTGTTGTGCAAATGTTGCGTGAGTTAGAGCAAATGCTGAATGATATGAAGGTAAAAAATATTAATGAAGTGATAGGCATGCATCATAGATAAAATCTAATTATCCTTTAAAAAGGGAATTTTCATTATGGCTTTAGAAATTGTTCGACGGGTTCGCGGTAATTTGCATGGTTCTATCGATTTAAGTGCACTTGAAGATTTAGTCGTCGCGCACCCAATTATGCAACGTATGCGTCGAATAAAACAAACAGCATTTCTATCTTATGTTTTCCCCGGTGCAACTCATACTCGTTTTGAGCACTCTTTAGGAGTCATGCATCTTGCGGGAGTGGCGTGGGAAAAGATTTGGAGCAACCAAAAAAGATTGAAGGCAAGTTTAGAAAAATTTTCTCAGTATGAGCTGAGAGAAAAACAACAAATAAAAAATCTCAATCATGGAATGCTTGCACCAACCTTGCCGCTTATCGAAAGCATTTCACATTCTGACTATATCCTGCAAGCTCTGCGTTTAGCTGCATTGATGCATGATTTAGGTCATCCAGCTTTTTCTCATAGTGGCGAAAGATTTTTGACGACCTTAAATAACATATTGCATGAAAACAGTGATCTACCAAGTTATTTGAATAATTATCTGCAGCTTAAATCAAAAAATAGTTCAGCACATAAGGCTGATGTTAAAGCTAAACATGAAATTTATACTTTAATATTTATCGAAAAAATTCTTAGTGAGATTTATCAAAAAAATCCGAATATTTATCCTAAAATTGACCCTCGCGACGTTATTGCAATGATCAAGCCCGAAGTCGGCTTAGCTGAGGGATCCCCGCTAGCGGTGCACCAGATAGATACACTCTGTCATGAATTAATTTCTGGAGAAATTGATGTGGATAGAATGGACTATCTTTTGCGTGACTCGAAGGAAAGTGGTGTGATTTATGGGATCTTTGATGCCAATCGCATTCTCGATTCTCTATTAGTCTATCAAGATGTGGAAGAGGGAAGGCTACATTTGGCGATTCAATATTCTGGTCTTGCTGCGTTTGAAGATTATTTACGAGCAAGACAGTCGATGTACTTGCAGTTATATTTTCACAAAACTTCAGTAGCTGCAGAAGCCATGCTGAAAAAACTCTCAAGGATGCTGGGAAGCTGGAGTTTGCCGGCAAGTTGGCAGGCATATGCTAAAATCGATGAATATAATATTTATCAAATTTTGTACGAAGAAGGTGAAAAACGCATAAAGGACAACTCTGAATTAAAAATATTTTTGAATTTATTAGATGACCTAATACTAAATCGAAATCTATGGAAGCGTGTTTTTGAAGTCACCACGACAAAGCTATCAGAGTCAGAAAATTCGAATATGGAACGCGCATCCTTGGTGATTCAGAATCATCAAATTAATTTCGAGAGAATATCTTCATCTACGGCTCTAACCAGATTTAGTCAGAGATCAGATCTTGAATTGAGCAAAAATTATTTGCGACTGGTAAAAAAAGACGAGTTCCGATTTCCAAGAGTTATCCCTATCGAAGATCATTCAGATTTAATCAAACACAATAATTCGCGACAAATCCATCGTCTTTATATTGAAAATATAGAGCTACCGGGAAATCGCCATAGCTATGATGTTATTAGTCAGGCTTTGATGAGCAAATTTCAATAATAAATTACCATTAAAAAATTACCTCAAATCGCATCAAAAATTACAATATGCCGCAAGGTGATTTATCTAATCGACTCAGTTATGAATAAGAGGTGTTAGATTTATAAATCATTATTGAAAGGAAAGTTATTTATGTTTTTTAGATCGTATTTAATCAGAACTAGCATTTTTTTAGCTGTGCAGATCTATCCAAGTCTTTTTGCGGGGGTTGATTGTGAATTGCGAAATGAAAAAAGTTTTTTCGCTTCACGAGTCATTCAAATAGATCCAAATATAGATTCTATTAATCCAGAAGAATTTCCTATTGCTAGACTTCAGGCTACTAATAAGCAAAAGGCTCTAGAGATAGCGAAAATGATTGTTTGCAAGAATTCAAGTAAGTCGAGTTTGGAAATTAGCAATGATTTACGCAAAGAATTGCAGGAATTAAATGACTCAAAGGTCATATTTGAAACAAATTATACAATAAAAGATTATTTAGATTTAGCTTTAGACACAATAGAAGAAGATCTAAGTGCAATTGATTTTCTGGATGCAATCTTGGATTATGGATATGATAAAGAGCAAATTAATAGTTATCGTGCTTATGATCTAGCCCGAGAATTGGCTAAAAAAATAAAACCAGAAGCGGCTATAAAAATTTATTCTATTTTTGATGAACATCAAGAATATTTAACTTTTAATGCCTGGGAGGAAATGTTCGTCATAATGAAACTAAAAGATGACAGTTTGTTTGAATATTTTTTAACTAGAGACGAGATAATGGAAATCGTTACTCGACCTGATAATACTTTTTTGGCGGGTAAATTTTTTATTAAAAGCCCCTCTATTCGTCGATTCGAGCGTATGATTGAAGTAGGGATGAAATTCGAAGTAGGCAAAGATTTCAATAGTTCGATGTGCTTAGCCTACGAAGAACTAAATAGAGATCAAGTTAAATATATGTTTGATAATAACCTTTTATATTTAGAAGGTTCTGATTATGGAAAGTTGTCGCTTAGCTCTTGTTTCTGGGCATCAAGCTACTTATCTAAAATGGCTCAACTCGATTTAATATCAGGGCTTATCAAAAGAGGGTATTATACGGAGAGTTGGCAAAATTATACCTTACTCATGGCAGCTGCTCATACTTGGTATTCAGGAATTTTTAATGATGTTGAAATTGAAATAGTTGCTGAAAGATTAAAAGAGCTATTTAGTTTAGCAAAACGACTAAATTTAGACTTAAGCCTTGCATCTAGAAAAAGTATCGTTAGTTCATATGAGCACCCAGAAAGTCTGACTTTGCTCGAGCAGCTTAAAAGCCAAAAAGAGTATATGGCAAAATACGAAAAAGGACACATTCGTACACTTTCATTACAACAAGAGTTAATAGATTACTTAAAAGAGATTCAGATATGACCTTCCTCAGAATAGTTGACTTCGAGTTATGCTAGATGTAACAAAGCATGATTCGACGTGACAACTGTTGGGACAATAGTCCAGTAAAAAATTTTTTAGACAGATTGTCCAAAAAGTCTAAAAGTATGGTTAATTAGTCCATCAATTTCCTCTGAATGAAAATGATTCTCAATGCAATATAAGTTGAACTCTAGAGCGTCCAGTTTCTCCAACATTCGAGCTTTTTTATTTGCTTCAGAGTCTACCCACGTGATAGTCGTCGGTTTCCAGAGTGGTTTTATCAATTAATTGACACAGGAGTCTTCAATGAAAAATTTTATCAGATCAGTCCTTATCGGTACCAGCTTTCTCGGTTTCAACTTAGCTTCAATCGCTTTGGCTGATGAAGCTGCTTTTACAATCAATAAAACCTCATTTTCAGGTCATACTCCGGCAGAATGGGAACAATTCGAAAACTGCCGACTTAGTGCTGACAAGATGACCAGGTCTTTTCGATTTGGAAGTTTGCTTATAGAAGAAGAGACCGCTCTAAAAATGACAGTACAATTTGATCCAGACTTTATCCAAAAATTACAATTAGAACCCGTTGTAAAGTCTGACAACTTCTTGTGTGATGGACCTTCTACCCGTCTGGATATAGAAACTAATGATAAAAGCAAACCTTCTATACTTATCTACTATACTGGTGGCTGTGGCCAAGATAAAGAAATTCGCCAAGGGCCTCTATCTTCAGCCATCACAAATATGATGGACAAGTACTGTAGCAAGACCTACTAACTTACAGTTTTTGCTGGGACTCAATTGTCCTGGCGAAACAAAGAATAGGCTGTCTAAGCCCTTAGAATTTTTGAATAATTAAAAAATCTCTGGTACAAACATTTTTTATTTTGGTATGCAAGTGGCGTCTCGAGGGCGCTCCAACTAGCAACAGAATGGAAAATGAAAGATTCTGTATCATGATAATTCGAAAGATTGCATTTTTTAGGAAGACCATTTTTGCGATTTCTGCACTATTCATAGTGTTGCTGTTTTCATGCGGTAAATCTGAAGTAATCGAAGAATCAGATTTAAATTACGGCATGACCTATCATGGTATTCAGATAGGAAGCTTAAGGTTGGGCTATCAACCATTAAATCAGCTCATAAATATAGTACCGGATTCCAGAATATTTGTTTGTTCAGATAGGGCAAAACTAGGTACTATTGCAGACCCTCTGAGGCGCAAACTATTTGCACAAAAACTATTATCTATAAAATTCTATACTGTTGAAGCAGTGAAGCACTGGTTGCAAATCCTCGGACGAGACACAGCAATTCAGGTTTTACCCGCTGAATGTGATGATCCCGATCGTGATTCTAAAAGAGATGGCCAAGTCCGAGTTCGTCTTGTCGATTGTCGGCACCTTGATTACTCTGCAATTGTTCTGCCAAGCTTGCCGCAATTTCTTCGCAAGAATCGTCTACAGGTTGAAGCTGTTTTTTGTATGAGAGAAAGATTATTGGAATCAGATGATACAATAATTCGTTTCCTCGCTACCCACGAGGCTGGGCATGGCTTTGGACTTTGTGATCAATATTATAAAGAGCATGGCAAGACTAAACTTGGATTTTCAAATATTTGTGACAAGCTTTATCGAAGTGAAGAACCTGCAATTTCAATAATGAACTGGGGAAGAACGCAGGATAATAAAGATGGAACCTTTTCCGCTATGGAAGGATATTCTGAGACCACTGATGACGACAAACTTGGTATTCGCTTATTAACTTGCAGCGCTGACTTTGAAAAATCGACTTTAGCTTGGCTAGAATATGACGCAAATTTGTTAAAAAAATACAAAGCTGATTCATATAATATAATGTATGAAAATGACAGAAAATATTCTAGACCCTTTATGACTGAAGTTTCAAAGCTGCGATCAAAAGGTGCAAATCTCTCTTCGGTTTGTATCTAAATAAATTTTTTGTCTATATTTTAAGTCGTTCTTTTGCTCAGAAGAAATTTTACACACTCACCGGCTGCAGCTCGCGAATATTTAAACTTCTTTTCTAAATTCGCGAATGTTGTGTTTGCTTTTGTAATTCTTTCGCGACTAAGTTTGCTTTCTTCGTTGTTAACTATCGTTAGCATATCTTTGAGTATATCTTTTATGACTGATTTTTTCATTGCGCTATAATGATCACGTGTCTGTCGGAACAAATCCCTAAATACGTCTTTAAGATCGAGTTCTTTTTCTTTATTTTCTAATTTATAAGCGGCGATGCGATTGATTAAGCTTTGACGAAAATCAGCTGGAGAAGAACTCACATTCAGTATCTTTTCGACATCTTCCATAAGTTTTTCTGATGCTTGTTGGTACGATTCTGTCACTTGATCGAAAAGTTTTTCTTTTTTGATAAAAGCGGCAACATGCTGGATATAGCGCTGCATTAATTCATCGTACTTAATGTCATCGACAAAATCCATCGAGTTGATAATTTCATCCTCAAAAACATCGGCGAATTCGAGCTCTAAGTCGCGAATAAATTGCTGCACATCGTGAAATTTCCCACGAGCTTCAAATTGGAGAAATTCGAAAATAGTACGATCTCGACACAATCTCTTAAGTTCTAGAAACAGAACCATGGGAGTTAATATCGGAGAATTTTCAGCAGCGCGATGTAATAATGATCGCACTTCTCGAGGTGAAGCTCCGAAACGACCTTCGTAAATAACTAAACCGTCTGATTCAGTGAGGACTTTTCGACGTAATTTTAGCAAGCGGGTGCTTTCTAAATCACTAAAATTTTCGGATAAGGGTTCATTATTGTATAAACGAACCTTATCACGTGGATCCAATTTTGCAATGATCGCTTGAACATCTTTATCGTAAATTTCAGGGTCTGGTTGTTTCAGGCGCGTTTCAACTGCCCAAACACAGAGGTATTCCAGAGTATGCGGGCAAATATCACAAGTTTCGCTTAGAGACTTGATGTCTTCTATATAGATTTTTTCTTCCTGCTTCGATTGTAAAAGATATGGAACAGTGATCAGATCAAATCGTTCTCTAAATGAAGCAAAGTCAGGAATAGTTTTAAATGCATCTAAGTGTTTTTCGTTGGAGGTCGCAATAAATACTAGATCTAGAAAAGTCGTAGACGAAGGTAGGCTCAGGGCCTGATTCTCAACGAGTGTTAAAAGATATTTATAGGTTTCAAGTGGTCGTTTTAATAGATCAGAAAATTCAAGTAATCCGCGATTAGCCTCTATCAACTGTCCCTGGGCTTCGTGAAATCGAATATTGTTAAGAACTGAGGGAAGGTTTGCGATGTTCTTATCCATGGTTAGTTGGATTTCGCGAGCATCCAGTGACATTTGTGGTTCAACGGTACTAACACCAACTCTGTATTGCTTCGAATAATAAAATCTTTCGATTTGAATGTGGCGGAATACTTTTCTTAAATCACCATCATAGGCCATCAATAAATTGTCGAAGATAAGTTGGTTCTTTTTACATAGTCCTGAAAGCAAAAGCTGGGGCGGAATTTTTACTTTTTCAGGAGTTTCACCAGTTTTTGCGGCGAATGTTTTGCGCAGGAAATCTTCGCGAAAGGGCATAGGTAAAATAAATATCGGGTTTTCATGATATTCAGAATGGATTTTGGAAGAGATTTCATCTTCACTCAGGTGGGCATAACTATCGTAGTTATCTTTTCCCTGGTCGCCAAGGGTTTTAAAGCCAATGGGGCCAGTTTCGCCAGAACTCTTGGGTGTCAAAAACTTACTGACTGGAAATATCCAATTGAATGAATAAACACAGCCTTCATCGCTTTGGCTATAAACATGCATCGCACTCGCTATAGCTTCTACGGTTGAGGTTTTTGCCGAGCCGTTAGGTCCATGTAGCAGGATGAGTTTGTTGGTAGCCCCCTGGCGGACGAAGTTTTTCAGACTTCGATAAATTTGTGTGTGCACTCGATGGTTGCCAACAATTGGGTTTTTGCTGCTTTTGACGCTGTTCTTGGCGTTGTCGAAGAGTTTAAAGCGCTGTCCATCGGTTTCTTCACGTACTCCAAAATAGTCGAAGGTATCTAAGATGTATTGAGGAGCATTACGCGTGAGAGCTATAGGCTCGGCTTGAAGTTTTTCGAGAAATTGATCGAAACTGAGTATGACGTTGCGTTTTTTATAGAGCTTTTGGTGACTCGAAGCAATGTCGCTGGCAAAATCTTGTACTTGGCTCATAAAGTAGCCCTCTAAAAAAAATTCCTAAAACTTAGTGATTCATTTATCTATAATATGATAAATAATAATATTAAGAACTAAAAATCAAAAGATAGGTCAACCCAAGATGAAAAAAGTCTTTATCTTAGATACCAATATTTTATTGGCAGATCCAAACAGCATTTTTAAATTTGAGGACAATGATGTTGTTATTCCAATTTCCGTTATAGAGGAGATTGATCGATTTAAGAGTGATCACTCTGACAATGGTCGTAATGCTCGAGAAGTTTCCCGTATTCTAGACCGCTTAAGAGGGCGCGGGAAGCTTTCTGCAGGGATAAAAATTTTCGAAGAGCGCGAAGACTCTGGCAAGCTATTTATTCACCTTGGCAATAACATAGAAATATTGCCTGACCTTTTAGAAGATAATACCGATAACCATACATTAGCCATAGGGCTGACGCTACAACAACAGCTTGCAGGCAAACGTGATGTAATCGTTATTACTAAAGACTCTAATCTTAGGATCAAAGCAGATGCATTCGGATTAGCTGCACAGGATTTTCAAGCGGACAAAGTGCGAGTTTCGCATTTGTACAGCGGTGTGCATACTTTAGAAGTCGCACCTGAAGTTATAAATCAATTTTATGCTGAACAAGAAATGCGTGTCGATGCGGCGATATTTAATGGCTTAGAAATATATCCGAATCAGTTTGTGATCTTTGTCGACCGAGCAGATAAAAATCAGTTTATATATGGTAAGTACGACGTAGTTACGAACTCTGTAAAAATGTTAGATCCTAGAGCTGATGGTGTTTGGGGAATTTATCCACGTAATATGGAGCAAACATTTGGTCTAGATGTTTTGTTAGATGACAGCATAAAGCTGGTAACTTTGAGTGGTTCAGCTGGAACGGGCAAGACTCTGCTTGCGATCGCGGCAGGCCTGGTTAAGACTACAGACGAAGACGCCTATCAAAAATTGCTTGTAGCGCGGCCGGTTTTTCCAATGGGAAAAGACATTGGATTTTTGCCGGGTGATTTAGAAGAGAAGCTTAATCCATGGATGCAGCCAATTTACGACAACCTTGAGCTCTTGCTCAGTGGTGGAAGTGTCGGACGGCAAAAAAGACTCAGTAAGAGCTACCAGGAGCTAATCACTCAAGGAATGCTCGGAGTAGAGCCGCTCACTTATATTCGAGGCCGCTCTTTGCCGCAGCAGTTTTTTGTTGTCGATGAAGCCCAGAATCTGACGCCACATGAAGTAAAGACCATCTTAACGCGCGCCGGCGAAGGTACAAAGGTTGTTTTAACAGGTGACCCTTACCAGATTGACCACCCCTACTTAAGCGTAGAAAACAATGGATTAACTTATGTTATCGAACGTTTTAAGTACTCGCGTATTTCAGGACACGTGACCCTGACTCAAGGGGAGCGTAGTGAATTAGCTACCTTGGCATCTGAGTTGCTCTAGTTGGCGTTAAATATTATTTGGAGGAGTTAATTCAAGTCCCTTTCCCTTTCTTTCAGTGTACAGCAACAACTTTAAGGGCCTGAAGCACCTCCTCGGCATGTCCAGCAACTTTAACTTTCGGCCAGCAGGCTAGAATTTTTCCATTCTGACCAATAATAAAAGTGCTGCGTAGAATTCCCATAAATTTACGACCATACAGGCTTTTCTCCTGCCAAACTCCGTATTTTTCGGCCACTTTGTGATCGATGTCGCTAAGTAGACTAAATTCTAGCCCTAACTTCGTGCAAAATTTTTCATGAGAGCATTGCGGGTCGGCACTAATGCCCACTAGGTTTGAGTTTAACTTTCTAATTTTACCTAATAAATTATTAAAATCTCCAGCTTCGCGGGTACAACCTGGAGTGAGATCTTTGGGGTAGAAATAGAGTATAGTTGGACCAGATTCGATCAATGTTTTTAAGCTGATTTTTTCGCCGTTTTGATTGTTTAATGAAAAAATCGGCGCTTTTTGTCCTACTTTGAGTGTAGAGGTTTCGCCTTGTAAAAATTCATACATTCGTTTTGCCCCAAGTTGAAAAATTTACAAAAAAGAGACTAGGTTCAGCTTGCAGAAGTTGCAATATCTGAAGTTATTATGCTTTTTTATTCTGATTTTTAAACATATAATCGAAGCTCGTGTCGAAACTTATAGTAGATTTATTGGTAAATGATTTTCTACGAAGTCGACTGTTTGTTCATCATTTAAGAAGGAGTTGCTAAAGCTTGGAAGTTCTAACGCGTGTGCACGGTCGTACTATTCGTCAAGTTCGTCTCGTCGGAGAAGGTTCAAACGAGGTGGTTAATTTTGAAAGCGCCTTAAGACAAGCTGAAGAAGAAGGACTAGATTTAGTTCTGATTTCGACGAAATCTGATCCGCCCGTAGTTCGAATTCAAGACTTTAAAAAAGTTCAATATGAGCAAAAAAAAGCAAAGAAGGTTGTAAAAGCGTCGGAGCTTAAAGAAATTCAACTTAAAATAAATATTACAGATCACGATTTAGGCACAAAAATTAACGCGATCCAAAAATTTTTAGATCGTGGGGATAAGGTTAAAGTAAGCGTGCGCTTAAAAGGTCGTGAGCGAGAAACGCCCGAAAGAGGTCGTATTTTGGTTGATAAAATTATTGCGGCTATACCTTGTAAGGTCAATCAAATGATGGGCCCTAACATTGCTGTTATTCTTGAGCCCTCAGCAACAAAATAGAATCACTTTATAATTTTTATCGATTAATTTTTAAGACTCTGGGCAAGTCCTACGGATTTGCCCTAGAGCTCTGAGAACACACTCTAGATATTTTTGCTAATATCTTGACCTTTGACTAAAAATCTTATCTAATTATAGAAGACCTCAAACAAGTAAGTTTTTTAAATACACAGTTGAATCTGTGTGAACCAAGGTTGTCGGTTTCTCTTTGAACAAGACACTTTGCTTGTTATAGCGGAATTTCAAGGTTGAAATCACACGCTTTTTGCCACTGCATTTCCAAGGAAAGGATATGGACTTGGAGGATAAAATGAAAAAAGTCTCAGAAAATCGTTATCCAAATTCAGCAACTTTATTCAAGTTCTGCAAGGAGGCTTTGGCGCTTAAGTATGATGGCAATGTCAAAGTAATTGACCAAGATGTTGGCGCGATACTGGGATATGATCCTGCCGATTGTAGCCATTGGAAAAAAGGCAAAAAAAATATTCGCTCTTTGGGTTCTCTCAAAGGTTTGGCGGATCATTTAAAAATTGATGAGCGATTGTTGATCGATGTGGCCTCGGGTCGCATGGGTCTAGAGGAAGCAATTTTTGAATTTAAAGGATATGGTGAATTCCGCTTAGAAGGTGCTTCGCTGGATGGCTTGAAAAAGGAATATTTTAAGAATCCTTCACATTGGCAACAAGGTGGAACAGTAAAATCTTTCGAAGAGATTTTTGAAATTCGCACTGAGCAGGTAGCTACTATTGCAGCAAAGATCATTGAAAGAGGCGGATTTACAGAAGCTCCAGTTTATATAAACGAAATAGTAAAACAATTTCCACAAATAAGTCTCTCAGAGTGGGAAAATCTAGACACGACTTTCAAAGTCACTAGAAACTCAGACCAAAGTACAGGCCAAATTAGAACAGAATTAGTGGTTCAACGCGGCGAAATGCGCCCCTATGTTCGCTTTTTACTGGCAAAAGAAATTTTTATGCATCTTTGTGTAGCCCAGGACGAATTGGTTCGTGGCTTAGCAGAGGCTCCGCAGGAAGTAAGAAATGTTCAAGCAAATGTTTTTGCAAGTTACCTTTTAATTCCAGATGTTTTATTAAAGAATGAAGTCTTAAAAGTAGATATGGCTTTAGATATTGTGACTCAACTTACGAAGTCATTTTGGGTGTCGAAGTCTCTGATGAATCAAAGATTGCGTGACTACTTAGCAAAGAGCCCAATGTTCTAGGTGAGATCATTGAATATTTAGCACACTAGTGCTTAGTAATTTTTATATAGCCGAATTAGTTATTTTTCCCCGCCAAATTTTGTAATTCGGTGGGGATTTATTTTGGTGCGCCCTGTTTGGTGTACCGTTTCAAATCATCTAAAGGGAAACTGTGAAAAATCTAAAATGCATTTCAGCTTTTTTATTGGCAACTTTTTTGGCTCTCACGAATTGTAAGACAACTCAACGTGAAAACTTGAATAGTGGCAGCACTATTAGCGCTGTTACCTCAGGCCATGAGTGTTCAGTCTTAAGTACAGAAATCAGTTTTCGAGTGGGGCCTGGAACGAATCATGAAAAGCTGAGCCATCGAAATTTTGTTATGTCTGGAGAAAAATTTCTAGTTTTAGCTGAGGCAGATGGCACAGTGGGCCTATTAAATGGAGATCACCATTGGGTGAAAGCTCAATTTGGCGATGATATTGGTTACATTGCAACAGGCACGAAATTTTCGCCAGATAGCTGGGTAAGCTGTGGTAGTCAAAGCTTTGCGGGAGGAGGTGGCGCAGGCGATCCAAACTCTCCACCTGGAAATAATTCTGATAGTGAAGATCAAGTCATACATGGCATTCAAATCAAACCAGTGCAAAAAACCGTATCTTTTCCTAGTCATACTAACGGCTATCTCAATATTCATAATCCTGCACAAGTTGGGCATAAAACTTCTAACACCGAAGCGTCGTATGGGCCCTGTATGCCTGTCGCTATCGCTGGCAAACAGTTTCAAGGTCGCATCAAACACCGAGGCAACTTAACGACAAATTTTCCTAATTCTAAAAAAAGTTTAACTATAGATTTTAAAGATTGCCCAAACACGGAATTCCCTAAACTATTCGGTGACAATCGCAAACGTGTTGTTTTCAACTCCGCTTTATTAGACCCGAGTTTTATGCGCAGCTGGCTGATTATGGAAATCATTCGAGAACATTTTAAAGATGCTAATAATAACGGCTTTGCTCCAAAGCATGAGTTTGTTTTAATGCAAGTGACTAATCACGATGCTAGCGTAAGAACCCCAAGCCTTTTTATTGCTACCTATGACCCAACAGAGCATATTAAAAATACTGATGATGATAAATTTAAAGAGGCTTATATTGCAAAAGGTGACAAAAACAACAAATGGGAGTATCGCAATCCCGATCCAAATCATAAACCCTATGAAATTACAGATGGTCCGGATGGAGTTGATAAAAATGATGCCTTAAATCGCTATAACGATTTGTTAAGTCGCCATTGTAACGGCGAAAGAAGGATTAATGAGCATGAATTTGCTATTTTTAATTTCGTGCATCATTTTTTTGCGGCGACGGATACCTGGGAAAAGAATTTTTATATGTTTTCTTTAGCTCCTTTTAATGAATCAACTGATGTGCATATATACAATTGGGATGCAGATTTTACTTTAGGACTACATTTCTGTGGTGGTGGCGTGTGTTATAACCAAGCTCCAGATTTTGAAGGACGAAAAAGGAATATCATCAGTGATTGGCGTAGTATCAGTTTAGCTGATCCAAGTGCTAATGATGGTTACGGGCATGGATATGCCGTGTGTTTTAACTCTTTCTATCGTGATCATAATCAGAGGTCTGCTTATTATCAAAAATATTTAAATGCATTGAATCAAATATTAATTCCAAATAAATTGCATGCGATTATTGATGCCCAAAGTGCAATCATCAGAAATGCCGCGATACGTGATACTAGCAATTGGCCGCGTCCGAATCGAAACCCAGGATTCGACAGCGAAGTTAATCTTATTAAACAAGCGATTGATACTCGCTATAATTTGATTTTGCCAAGAGTTCAACGGTGCCTAGGAGATTCAGGTGGTAGCTGTGAAAATCAATAACTACTATTCCTGCGAACTCCCTAAGTCTTTAGATCATATGGAGTGTAAGTTTGCAGCCAAACGGTCTCTAGTGCTGAGAGTATGTTGAAAATCAAATTGTTAGAATTGTTAAGATCTACGTGTGCATCACGTAGCTGCGTTGATATACGATAAGCAGTTTATTACCCTAATTAAACCAACAATTCTTCGTTGCGAACTACTTGTTCCCAGAGGGAAATGGTAGTGTTTTTGTAAAAAATCAAAATTGAAACTTGCATATTTTCCTAAGATAAACTTTGGTCTAACCGAACTGCTAGACGGATCATTTTTTTCAAAGTTCATATCAATAAGTTTGTATTTTTCGTTTCCAGTACTTCGCCTTGAGGGGGCTAGCATGCCAAATGCTTTTAAACTTAAAAATGGTACCTTGCTGCTTTCGACCGAAGCACCCGGTGGGATCTATAACTCTCAACAGCTAAAAATTATCGCCGAATTATGTGAACAAGACGCAGCAATTGTTAAGGCTACTGAAGACCAAAGGCTCGCGCTTTTTGTTGCTCCCGAGCAAATTGATACAATAAGTCAAAGACTGGAAGAGGCAGGTTTAGGAATTAGGCATTATCAAGATGGTTTGCATCAGCCCTTGGCCTGTTTGGGCGAAATGTGTCCGATGTTTGAACAAGACGCGTTGGGTGCAGCGATTGATATGAGTCAAGAATTGAGTTCTAGCGTAGTCAATAATCCTTTAAAGATTGGAATTAATGGATGCAATCGTTGCTGTGTTGCTACTCATACTTTGGATATTTCGATAGTCGGAGAATCTAATGGTTATCGAGTCTCTTTTGGTGGCAAAAACTCGCAGCTTCCTGAAATGGCGAGCTATTTGGCTGAAGGAGTCCCAGCTGAGAATTTAAGCAGCAAAATCGCGGATATAGTAAAAATTTACCAAGACAATGCACAGGATCAAGAATCGTTACAGGAATTGATAGAGAGAATGGGTACAAAGGATTTTGTCGCAGCACTAGCGCCATATAGCCAAGACGCAGCTGGTTCTAATGAATTTGAAGAAACAAATACGGATATTCCAGCAGTTGAAGTTGATTCGGGTCAATTAGATATTGAAGATACACTCCCAGAAAATCAAGTGATGGAAAGTAGTGCTGGAGAAATGGCAACAGAGTCACTTGAATTTGATAGCTCTCTCGAGATAGAAGCTCAAGACCCTGAAATTGAATCAGATGCAATAGCTATTGAAATGCCTTTAGATGCGGAATCGCTATTGCCAGAAATTGAAACTGAAAACCCAATTGATGCAGAATCCTTAATCTTAGAAGAGCAAGCGCCTCTTATAGTTGAGGAAAATCTAGTGCCTGAAGGCGATTTGTTGATGGAAGCGAATGATACGATGGAAGCGAATGATACGATGGAAGCGAATGATATGATGGAAGCCAATGATATGATGGGATCAACTGACACCTCATTAGACTCTGAAGTTATGATTGCAGAAGATTTAAATTCAGAAGATTTAAATTCAGAAGATTTAAATTCAGAAGAATTAGCTGAGCCAGAAACTAGTGAAACTGGCATGGAAATGAATGAAGAGTTGGCCGATGAATTTGAAAGCAAACTAAATACAGAAATTGCTTTTGCAGCAAGCATTCCTGAAGATGAGAGTATTGACCCTGAGCTGAGAGGCGCGGAGCTTGAAGATATTGAAAATAATGCGACCTCAAATGAAGCTGCGATTGAAGATGAATTTTCAATGTTAGAAGATGACGTCAGCGAATCAAGTCAGCAAGTCTCGACAGCCATGCAAGCCGAGAAAAGTGAAAAATTTAGTACGGAAAACGCCAATGAACGCAGTGTTAGTCAAGCAAAAATACAAGCTTTAGAAAAGAGAAAAAATTTAGTTGTTGGTGTTGAGATTGCTGCGTCGCAACTGCAACTCAATATGTCTTCTGGTCTTGTCGTGGAAATTGATTTGAATGAGCTCATCAGTGCTGGTGCTCGCACATTAAATATATCTGGAAGTAGACTAGATTTAAAAGTCGAGAATGACGTTTTAGAATTAAATTCTGGAGATATGAAGCTAAAATTGCCGCTTAATCCTAAGAATCTTGCGTTGGCCGCTTGATGACATGACCTGTGCTAGTCACAGGTAACATAATATCGATGTTTTCAGCGAAAAAGAGATTCAAGTTTGGATAACGGCTACGAACTTGGTAAGCCCAGAATAATTGGCGGCGCGGGTGCCGATGCTTAACTAATATATTAAGTACGTGTTTTTCTTCGTCGCTTAAATTGGCAAGCATTTTCTCATTATGCATAAGTGCTAAGGCTCTGGTTCGAAGCGACTGATCTAATTCTAAATGTTTTTTCTTAGCGTCAAGTAAATCAATGTTTTGTGTTTCTTGTTCAAATAATTCCTGGTAATGCTGCCAAGAACTTGCCAGTAAACTCAGGCTAGGAATTCTCTTGCCAAAATGCCGAATAATAAAAAGAACCTGATCTACGGGGTGGGTGTCGACCAATATTTTTGCCAAATCTTCCGAATTCTCGAGATCGTCGTCAGTGCTATGTCCAAAGCGTAGATAAGTTTCATAGACACGTTGCCAAGCTGTTTTCTCTGGCTCTTTATTAGTGTCTTTGTCTCCAATAATTTGCAAATTAACTTCGCCTTTGCGGCGAAATGGAAAAATTATTGCATCCTTGGCGCTTAAGGTTTCGTCTTCTGTTTTAATGAGCCACTTTTTAATATTGTATTCAATGCCTAATACTACAGAGGTTGTTTCGTTGATGGTGCTTTTGCCTTGGCTATAATGTAAGTGTATTAGACGTCGTTGAGCTAAAGAATCAAGTGCAGTTCTGAGTTCTGGTTCTTGGTAGGCCATTAAAGAAGCAAGCTCGCTTTCTGTGGTAATTAATTGGTCAAGTCCTGATACGCTGCAATTGAGTAGATAGAACATAATGCTGTATTCACATTGATTAAGATGCGCTATTGCAAGAACTTTTAAGCCGGCATCTCGGAAAAAATTATCAACGTTCAATTTATAAGTCCTCTTTAGTTAGTGGGTAATTCTTCGAAAAATGTTGCGAGATTTTGTCCAGCGCTAACCTGTAAACCCTCATCGACGAGAATATTTTTTATCTTAGTAGAGCGCGGAGCTAAAATTTCGTATTCCATTTTCATGGACTCAAGAATAAAAAGCTTTGCGCCTTTTGAAACATTTTCTTCAATTTGGCAGAGAATTTTAATAACTTTTGCCGGCACAGGCGATTGTAACGTATTTGAAGAATCAGACTGTATGTTTTGATTTACCCAGTGGTCTTTTGCTTGTGTCGTGAATTCAAAACTTTTCCCACGAAAATTTAAAAAGAGAATTTCGTGGCCTGGTTGCACGAGGTCGTTAACCAATGTGAACTGAAAAATTTCAGGATTTTCACCAACAGTTGGTGTTAAACGAGCCCAACCTGAGCTGACGCTTTTGGTGCCAAATTTACAGGTTTGATAGGAGCTTATTTGTATAAGAGGTGTCGCACCTATTCTTGGTCTACTAGAGTTTTTTTGAAAAATATTTTTGAGCTTTTCAGAGTTGCTTGAGAGGGTTCTGTAGTGGAAGTTTTGCGAATCAAAGGCATTTGCAAATTCCTTTGATATTGTTTCCGCCTGCAATTGTAGCATTTCACGATTATCGCGTATTCTTTCTAAAATATTGCCAAGTTCTTTGTCAATGTAATGGGTAGAATAATTGAACTCTAAAAAGTTTGGCTGACTCAGCAAAGCTTGCAGAAACTCTAAGTTGTTGTGCACACCAAATAAGCAGCTTTTTTGGAGGGCTGAATTGAGCTGGGAGCAGGCGTCTTCGCGGTTGGCAGCATAGGCAATCAATTTTGCAACCATGGGGTCATATTTTTCACTAACCTTATCTTGAGAGTCTATGCCAATTTCCCAACGAATTCCTGGTCCATATGCGGGATTAAAATTATAAATTTCACCGGGGCTGGGAAAGAAATTATTGTTAACATCTTCGGCATAAATACGGACTTCGATAGCATGGCCGCGTGGTCTAGCCTGAATTACTTCCTCAGATAGCTTTTCGCCACTAGCTATACGCAACTGCCATTCGACTAAATCAAGGCCAAATATTTCTTCGGTAACAGGATGCTCGACTTGTAGGCGTGTATTCATTTCGAGAAAATAGATTTTTTCAATGTCTGTTGTCGAATTTTCACTGTGAGTTGTTTTTGTATAAAGAAATTCTATAGTCCCGGCAGATTCATAATTCACCGAGCGCGCAAGGTTTATAGCTGCTTTGTGCAATTCCTGACGAATTTCTTCTGAAATGAAAGGAGCTGGAGCTTCTTCAATTATTTTTTGGTGACGACGCTGCATAGAGCAGTCACGATCGCCAAGTGCAATGACGTTTCCTTTTGAATCTCCTAGGACTTGAACTTCAATATGTCTCGGATTTTCTAAATACTTTTCTATTATTAAAGAACCATTGCCAAAACTGTTAAGCGCTTCGGACTCGGCGCGAGGAAGCAGCTCGAACAAATCGGTTTTTTCGCGAATAATTCGCATGCCCTTGCCACCGCCACCATAAGCAGCTTTTACAAGAACAGGTAAGCCTTCGTCGTCACAGAATTTGGTTATTTTGGCGAGACCTGCGCTGGATTTGACATCTAAATTTTGCAGTCCATTGATGCAGGGGACACCCGCAGCTTTGGCGAGATCTCGCGCTTTTGATTTAGAGGCCATTTTTTCTATGCTATCTGGTTTGGGACCAATCCAAATTAATTTTGCTTTTATGACAGCCGCGGCAAACGCAGCGTTTTCTGAAAGAAATCCAAAACCTGGATGAATTGCATCGCAGTGCATTTTTTTAGCGATCTGAATAAGCTGATCGCTGTTCAAAAAGACTTTTGTCCCCAGTTCCATTTCACGGTAGAAATCGCAGACAAGATCGTACAAATAAATTGGAATCTTTTCGTCATCGCATAGAATGACTACGGGAGTTATGTTCAATTTTTTTGCTGATTGAGCAATGCGCCTGGCTATCTCGCCGCGATTTGCAATCAATAGGCGAGAAATTTTTTTATTATTCATCGTTTAAAAATCCCAGCTCATCAATTGATTTTTGCCAAGGCATGGATTGTTTATTAATAAAAGCATGTATGCCTAATTGCGCAGACTCAGAGGTGCGAGCGATGGCAATTGTTTTAGCTGTGTTCTCGCTTTGTTTTAGGCTGTCGTCACTAAGTTCTTGAAGTAGCTTTTTTAGTTTTGCTTGTGCTTCTGGACTGCAACTGAGCAATGAATTGAGTTCTTGATTAAGTGCTTGGTTAATAGATTGGCTGCTGGTTACAAGTTCTACTAAACCGTAATTAAAAGCTTCTTGCGCGCTAAAAACACGGGCAGTCAGTGCGAGTCTGCGGAGTTGTCCGCGGCGTAATTTTCTGGCTAAATAGGGCAAAATAACAGCCGGTAATAATCCTAGTTTTACTTCACTCAAACAAAATCGAGCTGAATCATCAGCAATAGCAATGTCACAGCAGGCTACTATACCGACAGCACCACCATAGACAGCGCCTCTTACTAAACAGATAGTCGGGACTGGAAAATTATTAAGTGCTTCCATTAAGTGCAAAAGTTTCATGGCATCTGCGACATTTTCAGCTTCTTCTAATTGTACTGAAGCGCGCATCCATTCCAAGTCTGCACCGGCCGAAAAATGTTTGCCATTGCCTTTCAATAATAAAAATCGCAGATTTTTCTTTGTCGAAGCTTGACTTAAAGCCGAGCTTAATTCCGCAATGACTTGAGCATTCAAGGCATTTGCGGCTTCTGGCCGATTAATGGTAACTATCGCATAACAATCGTCGTGAAGTGCGTTCACGTTTTTAATCTCTAAATTAATAAACTGTAGAATCGTATCCATAGAAAGTCCTTCCTTAAAAATTCAGACCGCCCTATCTCAATGAGCTTTCGGGATCAAGCTGCGCGGAACTCTAATTTTTTGACGTAACAAGGCATGTGAAAAAGTTTTGCCTTGCGGGTCTGTTCGCAAGGAGTGCGTACCACCGCCACCCAGCGATTGTTCCAATAGAAAATTATAGCCCAGTAAATTTTCTAGGCTATATCTTACGACTGGACCTTGGCAAAGTTCAAAGAATATATTTTTAACATACTGCGCAGTAATCTTCTGATTAAGAAAAGCATAGATTTCTGGACTTCTGGCAATGAGACCGATATTGGCCGTATCACCTTTATCGCCACTTCGTCCAAGGCACAAACTTTCAAGACTTACAACGACTGAGTCACCATGAATATCAGCTAAAAGCTCATTTCTAGCTATCTCCGCGGAAAACGTACACTGCTGGGCTACTTGAGCGTGGGTTTTTTCAAAATTAAAATGACCAATGATCTGATCGTTAACATCAATAGGTGAGCTCAATTGCTCATCAAAAAGCGCTACTTTAGGAATAACGAGTTCCTTTGGCATCAGAGCTGGCCAATAACTCACGACTTCTTGAATTGGCGGAACTCCACCAAGTACAGCTACTCCTGGAGGCCCACTTAAAATTAGGGAAGGAATTAATTTGCCAAAGCGGCGAAGTTTATTCTTATCTTGGCTTAAAGCGCCAAGTCTTAATATGATTTCGTTGCCATCGTCATGCTGGCCCATAGATCGATGGCAGGCATTCCAACCAAAATATTCTGTTTCCGTCATGTCGAAATCAGCGCCGCATCGAGCCCAAAAAATTTCGGCAAATTTCTCTGCTTTCTTTCGCGCGTGATCACCACTGATAACGATCTGTCCAACGCATTTAAAGCCATCTTCGTAGGCCATCGAAACTTTGTAAAAGGGTGTGGGTTCATAACCTTTAACTGAACTTACCTGCACTCGATTAGGTCCGGCTTCTGTGAGTTTTATGGAGCTAAAATCACAGATAACATCTGGCGTTATATATGCCTTTGGGTCGCCCATTTCGTAGAAAAGCTGCTCGCGGACGGTATCTACACTGACAAAACCACCCAGTTCTTTATGTTTTGTGATAACAAAACTGGCATCGGGATTAACTTCTACAATTGGATAACCAATTTCATTAAAAGAAGGTACTTTATGCCAATCGGTAAAGTTGCCGCCTGTAACTTGAGCGCCGCATTCCATTAAATGTGCCGCGACTATCCCAGATGCCAACTTATCCCAATCGTTTAATTCCCAACCAAATTCATGAATCATCGGGGCAATCGTAATACCCGTATCGGTAACGCGACCAGAAATAATAATATCTGGATTTAATTTCAAAGCTGCGACAATTGGGGCAGCACCAAAATAGACATTCGCAGCTTCTAACTTGTCTTTAACTAGAGAAAAGGCAGCGCCTGATTCCATATTTTCAAATTTGCATTTTTGTTCAACTAATCTATCTATCGAAGGAAGTATGTCATCGCCGTAGACTACAGCTATTTTTGGATTTAAACCCAGCTCTTTTGCGAGGCTTCTAATAGCAGCGGCGCAGGCTTCTAAATTGACTCCGCCGGCGTTGGTAATAACTTTAGTGCCTTTGCGCATGAGATGCGGCAGAGTATCGCGCAGCATAGTCACGAAGTCGTGAGCATAGCCCATTTTAGGGTCGCGCTTGCGTTGTTTTTGCAATATTGACATCGTAACTTCTGCAAGGAAGTCCATTGTAATGTAATCTAAATCTCCGTGCGTAGTCTGGCGTAATAAAGCCTGCGGGTCGTCTCCCCAATATCCGCTAGCGTTACCAATTTTTAAGACACCTTTGCGCGTAGCCATATTTTCTCACTTTCTAACTTAATTTCTTCTAAACCTACATTCTAAATATTCCAAATTTAGTCGGAGGAATGGGCCTATGTAAAGTAGATGCGAAGGCTGCAGCTAATATCGACCTAGTTTCGCAGGGGTCAATGACACCGTCGTCCCATAGCCGCGCGCTAGCGTAATAAGCAGAACTCTCACGTTGATATTTTTCTAAAATTGGCGCTTTTAATTTGATTTCTTCTGCCGGACTAAGTTCTAATCCATCCCTAGCAAGTTGTTGTTTTTTAACAGTAGCTAGTACGTTCGCAGCTTGTTCCCCTCCCATAACGGAGATACGTGCATTCGGCCACATAAATAGATAATCTGGATTATAGGCCCGTCCGCACATACCATAATTGCCAGCGCCATAGCTGCCACCAACTATCAAAGTGATCTTAGGAACATTGGCGTTAGCTACGGCATGCACCATTTTTGCGCCATGTTTAGCGATTCCACCATGCTCATATTCTTTGCCGACCATAAAACCTGTAATATTTTGCAAAAAAAGCAGGGGACGGTTTTCTTGGCAGCAAAGTTCAATAAAATGCGTTGCCTTTATGGCGCTCTCGCTGAAGAGAACGCCGTTATTGGCGATTATACCGACAGGAATTCCTTCAATGTGGGCAAAACCGGTAACGAGTGTTGTGCCAAAGCGACTTTTAAATTCAAAAAGTTCTGAGCCATCAACAATACGCGCAATAACTTCTCTGACATCATAAAATTTGCTTGCATCTGCTGGTAGAGTACCTAGTAGTTCTTTAGGGTCATAAGCTGGAATATAAGGGTCTCTAATAGAGATATTGGCTTGGTTTGGAATATTTAAAGTTTTAACAATTTGCCGCAGCAAATAAATAGCATGTTCATCGTTTTCAGCAAGATGATCGGCAACACCACTAATGGCAGTGTGCACTTCCCCTCCGCCAAGTTCTTGTGCTGAGACGTCTTCGCCTGTCGCGGCTTTCACTAGAGGTGGACCAGCTAAAAAAATAGTGCCGGTGTCTTTGACGATGATACTTTGATCGGACATAGCTGGAATATAAGCGCCACCCGCGGTGCAAAAACCATGCACGGAGGCAATTTGCGCTATTCCTTTTGCACTCATTTGTGCTTGGTTATAAAAAATTCTGCCAAAATCGTCTTTGTCAGGAAAGACTTCGTCCTGCATAGGTAAATACGCGCCGCCAGAATCAACTAAATAAACGCAAGGCAGAAAGTTCTTTTCAGCAATTTCTTGAGCGCGTAAATGTTTTTTTACTGTGATCGGGTAATAGGTTCCGCCTTTAACCGTAGGGTCATTTGCGACGATCATGCAAGGTCGTTCATTGATTAAACCAACGCCGGTGATGATACCTGCTGCTGGGACGGCATCTTCATAAAGATCTAAGCCAGCTAAAGGTGATAGTTCGAGAAAATAGCTGTTTGGGTCTAGTAGCCGCGTTATGCGCTCTCTGGCGGGCAATTTGTTGCGTTCTTTCAATTTAATTTGAGCGCTGTTGCCGCCGCCAAGTCGTATTTTTTCATGCTGATCTTGCAGTTCTTTTAATAACATACCATGATGAGAGTAGTTTTTTGTATATTCATTTGATTGAGGGTCTATTTTAGAATCTATCTTCATCTCAATTTTCCTTTTAACCTTTTTGCATGGAGCGCTTAGATAAATTGCTCAATCTACATAATTTTCTAACATAAGCTAAGCAACTGCAAAATCCTCGCACCTTTGCCAGGTGCTTAGCCTCTCGACATGTAATTGACTAAAATTTCTCAGTACAGCTTGAGTCACTCGAATATCACCAATAGACCTATGACGAGATTCAAAATTTAAGTTGAAATGTTTTGCCAAACTATCGAGATTTTTAGATTCTAACTGTGGTAGAAATTGCCGTGCCATTTTTAATGTACACAAAGCAGGCCAATTTAAATCAATAGACAAAGCGTTACAGGCATTTTTAATAAAACTCAGATCGAACTCCGCATTGTGCGCGAATAATATACACCCATCGATAAACTTTAAAAATTCGGGCAGAACTGTTTCGATAGTTGGTTCTGACGCAACCATAGAATCAGATATCCCCGTCAGTGCTTCAATTTCTTTGCTGATGTTCATTTGCGGATTAATTAATTTTGAAAAAACTTCAACTTCTTCGAAGTCAAAATATTTGATCGCACCAATCTCAATAATTTTATCACGATGGCTATCTAGTCCTGTTGTTTCCAAGTCAAAAACAATAATAGGCTTGCTCAACACTTTAAACCCAGGAGCTATGCTTAAGCGTTTTTCTCGACGTAAAACAATCGTGTTATTTGTATCGGCGAAATCTTTCTCCTCGGAGGGAAAAAGAACTTTTTGAAACATAGAATATTGAAGCAAATTTTGTGTCATATTTTGCTAGTGTTGAGTTCTTGTTCTTGCTTATCTTGCGGCTCTATTAATTTAATTAAGCCGATAATAGGAGTTAGTACAAAGCGAACGCTCGCTTTAGCCCATTCTCTTTCGCTTATCCAATCAGCTATGGGGGGACTGGTGGCATAGTACCAATCAACCAGTGTTTTCCCTATTTTCGTTTGTATTAATATTGCATCTCTAAACCAGCGCAAGGTATCGAGGTTCTTATGATGAGGTGTGCCATAGGCTGCGCTGGCAATAAAACAGCTAATTTGTTTCTCTTTAGCTTCTTCACCGCCAAGATATTCGGTTAAACTATAATTGCGTTGTGGTGTTGCTACGAGGCAGCTGGAAAAAGTAATGCCTTCTTCCGCATAATAAAGAAAAACAGCATAGGCTTGGCCATTCTCAAGACCCGTGACTTCTGCAGAACTGCGGTTTGCCGCAATTTTAAAACTCTTGGTATAGCCTGGAGTTTCTTTAATTGCCGCAAAGTCGAGATAGGTATCGGTGTTGGCTGCATTAGATCTTTGGCAGGTAATTTGACAGGCATTACTGCCAGCGGCAGGAGCGGTGTAGCGACAGCTATGATCGGCTACAGGATCTTCGTCTTCTTCTGGGCTAAATGTTCTCGCAGGGAGATTAACCGCGTCTTGGTCGGGAAACTCATACACAATTGCGTTGATACTGGGAGAATTGTATTCTTTGTTGTCACTGTATGGAATTTTTCCAGTGCTAGTCCAGGTCAGAGCCAAAGTGCGATGACTTCCTTGAACGTTAAGCCCCGTAGGAGCCGTGGTTGGAACTGCCGGAATATTTTCCAAAACTTTGTCCGTTACTGGATAGGTTGGTTCAGTTGGAAGCTCTCCATTTTCATTTGGCTCTTTGATAGCAATTGTTAATAACAATTTTCTGTTACTGATAACTGTAGAAAACTGAGTATTTGAAACGGGCCGAATGACAACATCATAGATAAAGCTGGTTGTCAGGCCATCAGCACCAGTGCCATCTTCCGTAATTCCTGCATCAACACCTTGACGGTCAATATAGAAT
>JAGOVF010000172.1 GCA_018060885.1 Oligoflexales bacterium
GCCGCTGCACTTAAAGACACTAAAGAATTAATTAGGAGGAAAAACCTATGTTGTACCACATAAAGACGCTCTAGTTCCAATTGGCTCTTACTTAGCACCACGGGAACTCTTACTCAGGTGACCGGGAAATTTTTCTCTAAAGTTAAACCAAGACTCTTTTGGCATCTAAAACAAAGTCGTCTTTTTTATTGGATTCCCTTAAAGTGATCTGAAGCTTGTATTTACCATCTAAAATTATAGTGCCATTTAGCGACTTAAGACTGGGTTCAATTGTTCGTTTTTGATCTGATTTAAATTTATATTTAGTCGCTCCCAATCTATCCGCTAATTTAGATAGTGAAATATGATATTCATCCTTGCTTGCCAGTTCATAATCAAGCATCGTATACAACAGCTGTGCTACACCTTTTCGCCCACGATCTTTCAAGTCTAGATATGGTTTTAACATGAGTTGTTTAATCTGTTTTCGTAAAAAACTCTCAGTTATGAAAGATGAGAACCTAATACATACTTTAGATGATTCTTTGTCTTCCTTAGGTCGCATTGTTGTTTCATCAAAATCTTTTGCTTGCCATTCAAACGACAAAAGGGAAAAATCCTTTGTATTTCCTATTCCTTTCTCTTGAGCGATTTTTTTTATGCGCACCCTAATCGCTGCCATCTCTGATAAGAGCCCGAAAACGGTATCGTAATGATGGGCGGCATCATCGGCCCTTAGCCGCTTCACTAGCTCATAAACTGTGCATGTCAGAGTACCAAAAGTTTCTCCATCATATTCAAAAATCTTGTAACCCTCGTCTCCCCAAATCTCAAAAAGCTTATACAAAGTTTCTTGATGCTTCTGTTTGAGCACTCCGCGCACCCGGCCCTTTGGGTCGCCAACCTCAACGCGAATTGTTAGCGGTGCGCCAGTCTCAAGATCGAGCATTTCGTGCTCATATAAACGAAAGTCTCCCTTAAACGTATTGGAGGCAAACAACGCATGTCGTTCAATCGTGAGCTCAGTTCTAATCTTCTTATTAGGCTCGCTTACCGGAAATGGCACAATGTTACACATTCCTGCCTTCTTTTGAGCTCCCACTTCTTTACTAGCCTCTATGCGCTTGTCAGCTGCTATGCTTGCTTCTTCGGCACGAACGACCCGGTAACGCCTGTTGCCAAGCAATTTAGACATAAGCGCATCAAATTCACGCTGTGCAAGATAATTGCAGTAATTACCAACGATTGCGTCGTGAAACTTATTCGACACCCCAAGTTCAACCATATCGTCTCGCACAGACAAAACAGCGCACGGCAATGGCAGACCATTAAATTGCTGGTTGCCCATTAACGCAACAAAAATAGCCTGCTCGAGCGTTTCTGGGTCTATCTTACTTGTTTCTGTTAGACATTCTGACGATGGTTGAGTAATTTTCATGTTAGTTCCATTAACAGCATTTTTGGCCAAGTTGAGCAGTTATCCAGTTGACATCCTCTCCGGCATAAATGCCGGGAGATTCCTGACCCTACGCAGCGAGTGCTACTTCAGGTTGCAGGCTTAGAACGGCATGCCCTGCCGCCAAAACGTTTTTCGCCGCATTGATATCGGCGTTTTCTCTAAAACCACACCCCATACAAGCAAACTGCGCCTGGCTCAAACGGTTGTCTTTTTCCGTATGGCCGCAGCTTGAGCACTTTTGCGAGGTGTAGCGAGGATCAACCAACAACAATTCACCACCGAGATGGTCCAGCTTGTAGCTCAGCATGCTTTTAAAGCTGTGCCAGCCCTGATCCAGAATCGAACGGTTCAAGCCAGATTTCGCCGCCACCATCTTTCCTGGTTCATCAAGCGTTCCACTTGCCGACTTACTCATATTTGCTACCTTCAAATCTTCAAGCACTACCAATGCGTGGTTTTTGCTGATGTCGGTGCTTACTTGGTGCAAATAGTCTTGCCGGATATTGGCGATCTTCGTGTGCAGTTTGTTGATTCTCTTTTTAAGTTTTTTAAAGTTCGATGATCCTTTTTGCTTTTTAGAAAGTCGTTGTTGCAGCTTCGCTAAACGCGCTTGCCGCTTTTTAAAACTGTTTTTGGCCTCGTATACGCGGCCGTCTGAAAGTGTGGCGAACTTTTTAACGCCTAAGTCCACACCGATCGCTGATGTAGCGCCATGAACCGGCTTTTCAGCTTCGAGCTCAGTTTGAATCGACACAAACCAATGCTCGCCTTTTTTCGACACCGTGGCGTTCTTGATTTTGCCTAGGATATCCCGGCTTTTAAAAAATCCCACCCAACCAATTTTAGGCAAAAAAACTCGATTGTCACTGACTTTAATACCTTGTGGATATCTAAAACTATCGTGTTGGCCTTTCTTTTTAAACTGAGGGAATTTCTTGGGGCTTTTTTTATTGAATGCGTCTTTAATAGCCCGGTCTTGAGCCATTAAGGTTTGTTGAAGGCTCTGCGATGGGCAATCACCGAGAAAAGTATGTTCTTTTTTCCACTCGAGCAGAAGCGGCGCCATTTTGTAATACGAAAGCGTATATTCTTTGTTTTCTAAACGTGCTTTTTGATGAGCCAAAGCTTTATTCCAAACGAAGCGATTGCTCCCGGCAATGCTTGCCAATAACACCGACGTGGTGCTGTTGGTCTTTAGTCGGAATTTAAAAGCTTTCAAAATCTTCATACCTTTAATTTTTCTACAGCGTTGATCTCATGTCAAGTGATTTTAACTATACAAGCAAAGCACTGAAGGAAGACGCGCATATTATCCTCTCCATGAATGGAGAGGTTTTGATGCGCTAGGGGATAATACTGATGCAAGAGTATCCAGGGCCCATTTTTTTGAAGTATGCTGCATGGTTTATGTTTTTAACCCTTTAACTGGAAAGTTTTTTAAAATTAAAAAAGTTTAAACGTTTTATGTTTTAGTTGTTTGCATTTTAAAAAATGAAACGTTTAAACTTTTTGCAGTTAAGACTGTTTAATTGTTTTATTGTAAAAACTTTCTATGGCCTCGCCTATTATTGAAGAACGGTCGGTCTTGATTTTGTTCTTTCTTCTATGGAAATAGAGCTCTTCCAACTTTTCCAGTTCTTCATCCAATAAATAAGCTGTGACTTGATTTTTGCTTGCTTTGCGTCTTTCTAAACTTTTAACGTTAAGACTGTTAATCTTTTTATCTGTTTTATTTTTAAGTTGTTTATTGTTTTGTGTTTTTTCATCTATGTCGTTTTTAATTTCAATGTGTTGGGGCTCCATCGATTCGATGCGATCTTCAAATTTAACTTTTTGGATTTTATTCTGTCCAAGAATATCTTTTTTGGTGTCTTGAATGCCTTGATATGCAGCCATTTAAATTCCCCTTTTTATGATTTCTCTTGTAAGTTCTAGGTAAGCTTCAGCGCCCTTGCAATTTGAGTCATATTGAAAAATGGATTGCCCAGATGCTTGAGCCTCATTCAATTTAATGTTTTGCGGGATCATGGTTGTGAATAGCTCATTGGGAAAGAGCTCCTTGATCGCTTCGAATATTTCTTTTGAAATTTTTGTACGTGAATCATAAAAGGTAATTAGAACGCCAAAGATTTCTATTTTATGTTTTACAACAGGTAAAACTCTTTCTTTGACGTGTTTTATTGAATCCAAAAAACTACTCACCCCTTTCAAACTAAAAAATCCCAATTGAATCGGAATTATTATTTTTGATGCAGTGGTATAAGCATTAATAGCCAGCGTTCCAAAGTTTGGTGGACAGTCTAGAATAGCGATATCGAATCCCTTTAATCCCTCTAGTCTTGTCCGTAATTGATAATCTTTACCTCCCCTCATAGATAAATGAAGATCGGCGTTACTCAACGATAAATCACAGGGGATTATACTTAAATTTTCTACAGCTGTTGGATGAATCACATCGGCTGGCGTTACACCATCTTGGATTAATAAGTCGGCTAAAGTTAAAATATCATCAGTTTTAATACCTAAACCAGCAGAGGAATGCCCCTGAGGGTCACAGTCAATTAACAGTGTTTTATATCCCTCCATTGCGAGTCCGGCAGCAAGATTTATCGATGTCGTGGTTTTTCCGACACCACCTTTATGGTTGGCAACACAAAGTGTTTTCATTTAAACCCCTTTAAGGTTAAAAACATATCCATTTAAATAGTTAACCACTTAAAGATATTTAAAGTCAAACATTTTAACATGAAAAACTTTTTAAATGTAAAAATTTTAGAATACTTATATTTTGTTTGTTTAATATGTAAAGGTGTTTGACGTCAGAAAAATAAAAAAATAAAAATGTTTATAGTTTAATATTCTAAGAGTTTTTAAATGTAAAAATTTAAAAATGTAAATATTTGAAGACTTAAAAATCTGAGACAGATGAAAATTTTTAACCCCTTCGTTTGCATGCGCGATCGATCGTCAGGTAAAAATGGTAAATGGATTTAGCGCGTAATGCATTTAGTGATAGGCCAGGGCTGTCATGGCCATAAACGCATGCGTCAACGCTCCCAGACTCAACTATGAGCGCCATAAACCACATGAAAGCCTTCTCTATCAGATTGTCCAACAAAACTGGCGTTCTTTTGTTGCTAAATGCGAGGCAGAAAGCCATCCGGTGCCGAGTTTTGTAAAAAGAGAGTTCGAAGCTTATTTGCGCTGCGGTGTTTTGGATTACGGCTTTGCGCGGGTATATTGTCAAGAATGTAAATATGACCGCCTAATTCCATTTTCTTGCAAGAAGAGGGGCTTTTGTGGCTCCTGCCTTGCTCGTCGCATGAGCGAGACGTCAGCGCGTCTGGTGGATTCAATCATTCCAAAGATTCCGACGAGACAATGGGTTTTAAGTGTGCCAGCTCCGCTTCGGTACCTGATCGCTTATGACAATGAAGCTTTAAACTTAGTGGTTACAGCATTCACGGGCTCGTTGTTTTCTTACTTGCGGAGGAAGGCAAAAAGGAGTGGCGGAGAGGCTCTTGATGCTCAAACCTATTATCCCGGTGCTGTGACTTTCATTCAACGCTTCGGATCGGCCTTGAATCTTAATGTTCACCTGCATAGCCAAGTAAGTGACGGCGCATATATCAAATATGGCGATGACAATGACAAAACTACATTTATTAGAGTGGCTCAGCCAAGCCAGGAAGAGATAAAAAATATAACAATAAAAATAGCCCCTCGTGTACATCGTTATTTGGAAAAGCGAATGCATGACCTTGAATCTGATAGCCTTCTTGCAAAGGAACCGCTGCTCGCCAAGTGTTATGCAGCTTCAATCCATTATTTAAGTGCATTGGGGAGAAACCCTGGCAAGCCGCTCTTAAGACTAATTTCCCCGGAGCTGATTAGAGAGGACACCTACGATGATCAAACTGTTATGGGTTTCAATCTCCATGCCTCAGCGGCTATTTTAGCCCATGATCGCCCAGGACTCGAGCGAATACTGCGATATATGGGTCGCCCACCCTTGTCTGCGTATCGTTTAAAAATGGCTCCTGATGGTAACAACCTGGTCCTGACGCTCAAGACGCCATGGCGTGATGGTACTTCAAGGATCCTTCTGACGCCTTTTGAACTACTAGAAAGGTTGGTGGCGTTGATCCCGCCTCCCAGGAAAAACCAAATAAGATACCACGGCTTTTTGGGCCCCAACGCAAAAGCGAGAAGCGAGTTGATTCTAAAGCCAAATGAAGGCACCAGCACAAAAGTATTAAGGCCGGGTTTTGTTGAACTTATGGCGAAAACTTTTGGAATCGATATTTTAGATTGCCCTCGCTGCCATTCAAGAATGCAGATAATCTCGTTTATTCAGGATGCGAAAGTCATAAGGAGCATCTTAAAATCGCTAAAAATGTCAACGGCCCCACCAAAAGTAGCTAGGCCTGAAGAATACGCGGTGTTCTATGATGAGCAGGCCGATCTATTCATGGATGACACTCAGTAATCCAAAATTTTCCCTGGCTGAACCTTTTTATACTTCACCAGAGGCTCAGTAGAAATTCGTCCAAATCAGGCTGTTGGGCCCAGAAACCTAGCCAACCATGCCTCATGCCGGCTTGACTCGGGCCTTACTCGCTAAAGCCGAACCTGTAAGATGTATTATGTTAGCTTTCAAGCAGAGAAATGCTGTTTTGGCTCCAAATTATAGGCCTCGGTAGATGGGATTTTTCGAAAAAAGGCGTTTGTGTTTCTTATGCTCTCATGCCTATCCCCAAATAAAACTACTCGAGCATCATAAGGATCTTTCACGTTGGATACTATATAATAATCTTTATTAAAATCTATATAATGGCTTAATTTGTTTTCCTTACTTAAAGTACTTAACC
>JAGOVF010000043.1 GCA_018060885.1 Oligoflexales bacterium
GATGAATTTCATATTTATGAATACACCATGGGTGAAATGGTCATGAAAGTTAAAGTTCGAAAAGTCACAGATGAAGATGGCTTTTTAAAAGGAGCTGAGATGATGACTTGTTCAGCTGGAAAGCAATCTGAGTACACAAAGTGGGATTTTTCCGGTGAAGAAGTTGCAATCTTGTCAAAAGGGGTAAGTGAACCAGACAATGAAGAAGTAGAAAGTGTTTCCTACGAGTATTCTATCTCAGCAACTGGAGTGGATGAAGATGGTGTTTTAAGCGGAGAAAAAGAAATTTCTCTTCGTTACCAAAATTTATTTACTGATGGAGGAAATAACCACGTTATTTCTACCGCAAAACAAACAGCGGAAAAAATCGAAATTATGCGTGCGGCTTGTGAGAAAGAGTCGCTGACCGCGGAATGTGCAACTCACTCGGAAAGTCTTTATGTAAGTGCTGATCTCATCAATAATAACCCTGAAGGGAGCCAATCACCGAACTTCTTAGCCTTAGGTGACGGAGCTGCCTTTATAAAGTCAGAAGAAATTGAAGGAGTACAACAATGGTTGGCAGATTCTGGCCTTGTTGATAATGAAGCCGAATCCACGCATGGAACATATGTACTAGAAAAATCAGGAGAGATTGTCGAAATTTCTTCGGAGCATGAAGCAGTTGAATTTGCTGAAGAAGAAAGCTGGGATTGCAGCGGAGACGCGACTGCGGCACAATTCGCAGAAGCATTACTGCCAATTTGCGGCGCATATTCCTTAGATCAAAATGTTCATCTAGAATGTAATCAAGCAAGTTTAAGCAAAAGTGTTATAACGGAATAGATTGCATAAAGTTGTCGCGCTTTTGGTCTAGTAGATTCATGATGAATTTTTTATCGTATTCGTGACTTGTTAAATGAGTTTCAAGAGAGCTCGCTGAATCTGCCAAACGGCAATTTTTAGCGAGCTCTAATATTTTTTCTATATCTACCAGTTCAAGGCCAATTTTAATTTCTTTAAATAGCTTTGGGAAAAATTGACCAGGCGCTTGAACGTGGTGCAGGCCTCGGCTATAGACAATAAGCATTTTTCCTTGCTGAAGAATGCTGAGCATGTCAAATATGCCACCTTTAACGGACATAGGTTTGCCGAATTTATCTAAGCCATTTGGTCGACGCATCCTTCCCTCTGGTGTTAGAAATATCAGCGAGTGTTGATTTACGTGACTTAAAAAATCATCCCAAGTCGCATCTCTTTTACGTGAGATGGCTACAGCATTCGCAGCCATCAGTTTAAAAAAGAATCCGACTACAGGTCGATCTAAAGTCTCTTGGGCTCCTGGAAATAAACCATAGCGAGCAAAGCGATAGAGCAGCGAGAATGGGACGATGCCAAGAAAAAGCGGCTCGTAAAGGCTAGTGTGGTTCAATAAGGCGACGAGGTTAAGTTTGTCCCAGGGGACGTTTTTTGATTCTAGACTAAGGTATTCAATTCTTATGCGGTAAAACGTCAGAGCAAATATTTTAATAATCACAACAATTAAAAATCTAATTAAAAACACAAGACGACTTCTTCTTACTTTGTAGTTTTATTTTCTGTTCTTTCAACTTAACATCTCTGTAAATTCGAAAAGCTAACTTGCTCATTTGGGGCTTTTCAAAATCAAGGAGAACAAGGCAGACCGCAATGAGAAAACCGCAGTGTACTTTATAAGTACATGAGGATTTTCGAATAAGGTCTAACGCAGTTATCCTTGATTTTCAAATGCCCGATTAGAAGTTATAGTTTGCAGGACTACATGTCACTAAATTTTTTCCGGTTTCGGGGTCTATTATTTCTTTGCCGGCTTGGTCTAGCGCATATACACAGCGATAATGGCTCTTTAACGATTGGGTTAAGATATTTTTTCGATCACCGGAGATAGATTCATCTATGTTACTTGAGCTTGAATATCGTTGAAGATTATTTTTTTGAAAATATTCAACCTTGCGCGTCCATTTAAATCTATCGACATCAACTTTTTCAATAGGTGATAGCTGTACCTTTCGATCTGAAATCGCGGCGCTGTAAAATTGGACATAAGCTTCGGTCACTTTAGTATCTGGGGAATAACTCGTGTCAGTTAAAATTATAAAGGAATCTAAACTGTCGTTAGTAAAGCTGTATCCTGAACTGTCAGAGTAGTTTAATTCACCGCCACTATTTGAAGTAGTCCAATAGACTTCAGCTTCAGTGCCTTCGCCTCCCGGAAGACTATAACTCGGATCGGCAAGGCCATAAGAGCCGGGGTAGTACTTTCCATGGTTATGCCACTTTTTAATTGGAAAGCCAGTGTTCCAAGCGGCACGGTGCAACGCGGTAGAAATGCCGCAAATTCCGCCGGCATAAATAGGTTGCAACGAAGTCGAAATTCCATCAAAAAATGCACGGCAACGGCGCTGCTTTGAATTAAATACGAGACCTGGTGGGCAGCCAAAATCATCTTTATCGATTGCACTACCGAAATCTTCAGATAGATTGGCCAGGGCAAACTGGTCTGTATCAAAAGTGATATCGCGGCTTGTCGTACGTTTCGGTTCATAAGGAAAAATTGCGTCGGCGAGAAAACTAAATTCCGTTCCTGGATTGATTAAGTAGCCATCCAATCGGCTCATGCCTAAAGCGATGTTCGTGCGGCGAAAATAAGCTGAATTAGAGCGATAATTATGGCCAGATCTGTGGGTGAAGGCATAGTGATCAACCAAATCAGGTCCATAAGGCCGACATTTGTTACTTATTTGTATATTATTTTTTTTTACAAAGGCATTTCTTCTTTCGAAGCCATTTGCATGCATTTGCAAATATTCTACAGCTACAAATTCCGGATTCACAACTGAATCAGTTTCGTCAATCTTAGGTTTGATGATTTTAAGCCGAGAACCTTTTGGCTTTATCGTCAATGTAGGTGCAAGAAAGCTTGGTTCGGCAAAGAGTAGCTGTTCAGCTTTAAGGAAGCCCAATTGTGCTTGACCCAGCGAACAATCTAGATGAGATGTTGTTTTCAAAGCTTCTCGATCGTTATGTTCTTTGACACTGAAGTACTTTAATTGTGCATTTTCGTTTGAGACATCTGCAATATAGCCGACAACATTTTTTTCAATGCCTTTGAGTAAGACTTTGAACCAATTGTAAGGGGAGTTGGTATTAGCTTTGGGAATGATATCAAGTAAACGAATGCTGCTGTTGCTTATAAGGCCAATTAGATTGTTAGATGAGGTATCTGGATTTGAGCGGATATTAATATTTAGTTCGGGCGGAATTTCTAAATAACCGCGAATTAAATAAACACCTTCTATCTGAGCGATGTAACCAGTTTCATTGGTTTTGGAATCGAGAATGATTTGGTGCCAACTTTGCCCGTTTTCAGTGAAGGAATTTTCTTCTTTTAAAGCAAATTCAAATGCGGTTGCATATTTAATTAAGGTAGATTCGCGAACATAAGGTTCTCGGCGAATATTCACATAGTTTAATTCATCGATAGCGACCATTTCAGCAGCTTGATTGAGTATGCTTTCAGATAAGCTAGAAGATTGCACACTAGACGTTGATTTACACGAGGAAAAGATAGGTACGAAAAAAGCGTAGATTAAGAATACTAAAAAATTTGTTCTAAACATCGAGGTCTCGTTTATTAAAGAAAAGTGTTTTTGCAGAAGCAAAATTTATAAATCCAACAATAAATGCAGCTCAAAATATGGTAGATTCAAAAATACACCAAGTCAAATTAATCACTGTGGCAATCAAAATCAAAGGCAGCACTGTTGTATCCAATTATAGTAAAATTCAATTTTATTTGAATATTACTATAATGTATTTGGCTTAGCCTCAAATTCATTTGGGGGGGCTCGATGGAAATTTAATTCAATTAAAGTGAAGGGGGTTTTTTCCGAATACAAAAGCCTCAATCAAGATAAAGGAGTTCGTATGTTTTTAAATGGGAAAGTTTCAGGTTTACTACTATTGTCGTCAATTTTTTATGGCGTTTCATGTTCGAGTGATTCTAGCAAGACACCAGCTGCAACAGGCAATGATAAAACCATAGCCAGCGCTGAGTCGCTTTCTGATTTGCAAATATCAGATAAGCTAAAGCTCACTTTGCCAGCAACTTTAGCGAATCAAAAGAAGGATGCAGCAAGTCTTTTGCTGACAGACCGAAAAAAGTCTTATGAAGGATGTATGCTACGAGGAAATGTTTTAGAAGCTGAAAAAAGCTCGATTGATTTCATAAAATTGTTTGCAGACTTTGAAGCTGGCGGTGCAGAACTAGGTAAGAATTACAATGCAACTATCACCGGTGGGGATGATGGGGATGTAACAATGCGTCTTGGATCAACTAAGACGGACAGCACAATTACAATTTTTATGTGTTCTGGTGATGGTCTTAAATTAAAAGCTTCAATTACAGGGCTTGCAGGTGACAAAGCTAAAGGTGCGGTTAAATTTAGTTTGCCAATGCCTGATATGGGTGGTCTTGGAGATGACGAAGAAGAAGAGGAAGAAGAAGAAGAAGAGTTGGAGTTAACAGAAGATCTAGCAAGTTTTGAAACAAGTTTTGATAACGTTACTACAGATGGCTTACACGAGCTTTTTTCACAGATTTCTATGGGCAGTTTTTTACAAGCTACAACTGATATTAAAATAGTGACAGCTGGAATTTCGACTATTAAGACTGCTTCTCTTTTCGGAGAAATTAGTTTTCTTGGAGCAGCAAAATTAAATGATGAATTTGGTGCAACTCTTTCAGTAAATACGCTTGGTGAGACTCAAGGTGCTTCTAAGTCTTTTTTTGATGCTGATGGATATATGGTTGAGGAAGCTGACAGTGAATTATTCGCAGAAGGCGGTGATTTGCATGTTTCTGATTCTGATCTCTTGTCTACCGAGACGATTGTGTCAACAGTGGCTTTTGAAGAGTCAGAGTTTTCTTGTACTCCAGATGCAGAAGACATCGTTTTAGAATTAACAACTGAAGAGGAAGAAGAAGCTGAAGAATATGCAGAATTGGAAGATGGAGTTGATGAATATTGTTCTGACACAGAATATTTTGAAGCGGGCGAAGATGTTGAAGTAGAAATAGACGACGGTGAAGAAGAAGAAGAAGAAGAAGAAGAAGAAGAAGAAGAAGAAGAAGAAGAAGAAATCTAATAGGTAAATTGATGAAAAGAAATATAACAACGTTCCTACTTGTTTTAAGTTTTCCTGCAGCAGAGCTTTTTGCCGCGAGTATTGACACTGTCGATAGTTCGCCGGCAAAAAGTTACTCAGAATTCGAAACGGAAAAGATGACAGAAACGCAGGGGTCTGAAGAGACCCTGCTTATTGCCCAGTACTCAGGGCGTAAATCTAAGAAAAAGCGTCGTAAAAAACAAAGAAGCTATGAAAATCGCCAGACTTCACAGAATGCGCGTGACTTTAAAGAGCTAAGGCTATTTTTAGGACCGGTAGTGGGAGAAGATGGAAACCCCATTGTATTAGGTGCTGATTTTGCAATGTCGATGGGAAATATAGTACTACTTGGTGGTCTTGATTATTTTAGTATATCAAAGTCTGAAGAGCTGTTCAGTGTAAATATAACTTTTCTTACTTTCAATGCTGGAGCTGGCTACATTTACCCTTTGTCTGCAAAAATGGGTCTCGAATTTGGCGGTAAATTGGGAATGATTAGTGCGAGTATAAAAACTGAACCTACAGAAGAAGCAAAAGAAATAGCGAGAGCATTTGGTGAAGAGCTGGAAGCTGCATCAGATTCAGAAAGTTATATGGCCTTGGCACCATATGTTCGAGCAGATTTTAAATTCTCTGATGCCTTAAGTCTCGGCGGAGAGCTGCGAAAGCCAATACTTTTTGATTCCGATGCAGAACTTGAAGGATTTTACTTATTAGCACATTTGGGTTATCGATTCTAAATTTTTAAAATGTTAGTTTTTGAATAATATTTTATCTTTAATGACTTTTGCTACAGCAGCAGGAACTTTATCCTCCCACCCTGTTTTTTCTTCGGCGATTTCCTTGATGAGCTCAGAACTATAAATACTTAACAGCTCTTTTTTATATTCAATAATGTCGATTAGGTGTTGATTCGCGTAGAGGTATTTATATAAAAAACTCGACTTAGGATCTATGGGCGGGTTGGTGCAGTTGAGGATTTCTCCGCTTTTTTTATCGAGGTTAGGATAAATGTAAAATTTTGCTTTTCTTTTAAAGAGAACGCCAAATGATTCTAATATCCCACCTTGCAAATGTTCATAGTGAACTTCTTGGAAAATATCGAGTAGATTTCGCAGTCCAAGAACAAATCCAATCACGCCTTTACTATGACGATTAAAGTATGATGCCAGTCTGTAATATTCAAAATAGTTCGACACCAAAAGGGGATGACCCGCTGCATTTATACATTCTAAGCGTGCTAGAAATTCTTGGTCGCTATTGTGAGGAGCGGTTGTTTTTAATTCTTTATGATGCATTTCGATAATGGGCATAACGTCAGTGGAATTGAAATGATGTTCTTCTTGGAACTGTTTTAAGGCGCTACTTAGCATATCTTGATGTAGGCGGGTATAGGGTCTAAAAGAGCCGCGAAAGGCCAAAATATTCTTCATATAGAGAAGTTCGGAGCTGGGCAGAGGCTGTCCATTTCTATCAAACATCACGGCGCCGGTCATATTATTTTCTAACAGGCATAGATTTTTTAAACGGTTATCGCAGTCGTGAAACTCTGGGCCAATAAACCGAATCATATCGATTTCGATTTGTTTTGGATTTAAACTATCCATTAAACTAGCAATGAGTTTCCTGCGGTTGCGATATTCATACATACAAGCATAAATGAGATTAACCCCAACTATACCGACTACAGCTTGTTGATCGAGCGCTTCAACATCTAGCATATTTATATGAATAACAACTTGGCTTGGTTCGACATGAGCTTGCGGTTGAAAGCGAATGCCAAGCCAGCCATGTGCAAATGATCGATGTTTGTAACTGGTCGTCGTGACGGTATCGGCAAAAACAAAGAAAGCAGTTGGTATTGTTCGTTTGTTTTTAAGTCTTTGTTCTAAGAGCTGGTATTCGTGGTCGAGCATTTTATTCAAGCGAGATTCACAAACGTAGCGACCGTTTTGCTCAGCTCCATAAATCTCGTCACTGAAAACCATATCATAGGCAGACATGGTTTTCGCAATTGTATTGGAAGCCCCTCCAGCTCGGAAAAAGAAGCGTGCGACCTCCTGGCCGGCGCCAATTTCTGCTAAAGTGCCGTACTTTTCTTTATCGAGATTAATTTTCAGAGCTTTTGCTGTAGGGTCTAACAAGTTATAGCCTTTTATTTGTTTTAAAAGCCATATTTACGGCTAGAAGCCCCACAAGGATAACATTTTTTAACTATACATCTCAATAGGGTAATGGAACCGGATTTTCTTCTCGCAAAGCGCGGCGCAAAATTTTACCGACATTTGTTTTAGGCAACTCTGTGCGAAACTCGACAACTTTCGGAACTTTATATGCCGTCAAATTTTCGCGGCAGAATTTAATAAGCGCCTCCTCCGTAAATTTTTGGTCTTTGCGGACAGCTATGACTTTAACAGCTTCACCAGAGTGCTCAGAGGGAACGCCGATGACTGCCGCTTCCAAAATTGCAGGATGCATAGCAATCACATCTTCAACCTCATTGGGATAAACATTAAATCCGGAAACAATGATCATATCTTTTTTGCGGTCGACGAGTTTGACATAACCTCGCTCATCCATAATGGCAATATCACCCGTGCGCAACCAGCCATCAGCAGTGATCGTTTGCTGGGTTTCTTCTGGTTTATTCCAATAACCTTGCATGATTTGCGGGCCTTTGGCGTAGATCTCGCCTGGGGTGTTAGGAGGGACAGGTTTTCCATCATCGTCTCGAATCTCTACGACAGTGTTTGGCAGAGGAAGTCCGACGAAACCAGTAAATTCTTGCTGGTCAAATGGATTCATGGTGAGACCTGGTGAAGCCTCAGTGAGTCCATATGCTTCCATAAGGACTTTACCCGTAACTTGTTTCCAACGCTCAGCTACTGCTCGTTGGCAGGCCATGCCGCCTCCGAGAGCAAACTGTAAATGAGAAAAATCTAATTGGCGAAATTCTTCGTGGTGAAGCAAAGCATTAAATAAAGTATTCACACCCGTTAAGACGGTAAAAGGCCATTTTTTAAGCTCTTTGATAAGACCCGGAATATCCCGTGGATTGGTAATTAAAACATTCTCTCCACCTACTGTTGTAAATACGAGGCAGTTCGCCATTAAGGCAAACATGTGATAAAGCGGCAGGGGTGTGATTACGATTTGCCGCACATTTACAT
Source organism: Oligoflexales bacterium (assembly GCA_018060885.1). GTDB lineage: Bacteria > Bdellovibrionota_B > Oligoflexia > Oligoflexales > JAGOVF01 > JAGOVF01. Next base: position 8,358 of record JAGOVF010000043.1, read on the forward strand.
CAATCGACGGCATAAACCAGGCGTAGGCCTGAGATATATTAGCGCAAATATTAGCATGGCTGATCATTGCGCCTTTTGAAACGCCAGTCGTGCCGCCAGTATATTGAAGAAATACGAGATCTGAACTAGCGATAGATGGTTTTTTAAAGCTAGCGGGAAAAGCAGAATTGCCGAGAATATTTTTAAAGTGATGAACTTGGACTTTTGGCAAAGAAAAAGCTGGAACCATTTTTTTAACATAACGCGTTACTATATTGGCGATGACAGAAACTGGGAACTTTAACATGTCTCCGACTTTTGTCAGGATCACTGACTCAATCGGAGTATCGGCAATTACCTTTTCAAGAACATGGGCAAAGTTGTCGAGTACCACGATGGCCTTAGCGCCACAGTCTTGCAGCTGGTACTTCAACTCTCTTGGAGTATAAAGTGGATTAACGTTCGCGACACACAAGCCAGCGCGAATTGCCGCAAATAACACTACCGGATATTGCAGTAAGTTCGGCATCATGATCGCGATGCGATCGCCTTTTTTTAAGCCGAGTTGATTTTGGAAGAATCCAGCAAATTGAGCGCTTTGACGATCAAGTTCTGCAAAACTTATACTGCTTCCCATATTTGAATAAGCTGGTCTATCAGCATATTTAAGCATGTTTGTTTCAATTAAATCAGCGAGGTGTTTATATTCGTTAACATTGACCTCAGCGGGGACCCCTTTGGGGTAGCTTTTTAGCCAAATTTTGTCCATGTTGCAGATCCTCTAAGTACTTGGTTAATTCATATGGGCGTAGATATTTATATAAAACGACGTGTTTTAAAAGCTGAATCGAAAAGTAAGGTTAAGTATACAGGGAAGAAACAAAATCTCCTCTGGCTTAATATGCCAAAATTATTGTATTATTTTCGACAATCATACTTTTCATGAGAAAGTCTGGGCGAGGGGATTTTTTTTTAGCTATACTTTAGCCTCTTCTTTTAACATGTTGAGGCATGATTAAAAGTTGAAGAAATTTAATTAAATATAGCAGGAAGCAGCTAATGGCGACTCCGAAATATACAGAAGATAGCATCAAGACCCTCGATTGGCGTCAGCATATACGCCTACGCCCGGGGATGTATATTGGTAAATTGGGCAGCGGTAAAGCCGCAGATGATGGAATTTATGTTCTCGTAAAAGAAGTCATTGATAACTCTATCGATGAATTTGTGATGGGCCATGGCCAGCAAATAGAAATACAAGTAGACGAGCAATCAGTTTCAATACGAGACTTTGGTCGCGGAATTCCGCTAGGTAAAGTCATAGATTGTGTTTCCAAGATCAATACCGGTGCAAAGTACGACTCTGAAGCTTTTAAAAAATCAGTTGGTTTAAATGGCGTCGGAACAAAGGCAGTAAACGCTTTATCAGAAAATTTCTCCATAATCTCTTACCGTGAGGGAAAAGAAAAGTCGGCAGAGTTCTGTCGTGGTGAATTGGTCAAAGACCCAGCGCCTAAAAAATCGGACCAAGAAAATGGCGTGTGGCTGCGCTTTACGCCCGACCCGGAAATATTTAAAGGGTATAAATTTCGACCCGAGCTCTTGAATGATTTAATCTGGAATTATGCCTATCTCAATAAAGGGCTAACTTTAAACTTCAATGGTCAGCCCTATCATGCAAAGAATGGTCTATTAGATTTACTCAATCACAAGACTGAAAATTTACAAGCGCGATACCCGACTATTTATCTGGAAGATAAAGATATCGAAGTAGCATTTACTCATGGTGATCAATATGGCGAAGAGTACTATTCTTTTGTTAATGGTCAATATACCACGATGGGTGGAACACATTTAACAGCTTTTCGTGAAGGCATAGTGCGGGCTGTTAAAGAAGTGATTAAAAAAGATTTTGAACCCGCAGATATTCGCATGGGAATATTGGCGGCAGTCAGTGTGCGGATTCAGGAACCTGTTTTTGAGTCACAAACAAAAACAAAATTAGGCTCGCAATCTACTTTCCCGGACGGCCCGTCTCTCAGGGCGTGGATAGTCGACTTCTTGTCGAAAGAACTCATTGCTTATTTGCATAAAAATAAATCCGTACAAGAAGCTTTGCTGCAAAAAATCACTGAGTCTGAAAAGGAACGTAAAGAGATTGCAGGTATACGCAAAATTGCCGGTGCGCGCGCGAAAAAAGCGGCTTTGTTTAATAAAAAATTACGAGATTGCAAGGTTCATTTCGGCGGTGGCCATAAGGATCAGCTGAAATCAACTATTTTTATTACAGAAGGCGATTCTGCAAGCGGCTCGATTACCAAGGCGAGAGATGCGCAAACCCAAGCGGTATTTAGTTTGCGAGGAAAGCCGCTGAATTCATTTGGGCTAACAAAAAAAGTTGTCTACGAAAATGAAGAATTTAATCTTTTGCAACATGCGCTTAACATCGAAGATAGTCTAGATACATTGCGCTACAATCAAGTCGTCGTTGCAACAGATGCTGACGTCGATGGTATGCACATTCGTTTGTTGCTTTTGACTTTCTTTTTGCAGTTTTTCCCAGAATTGGTTCGAAAGGGTCACGTCTTTATATTGCAAACACCTTTGTTTCGCGTGCGAAATAAAAATGAGACGATCTATTGTTATGACGAGGGAGAAAAAGCCGCAGCTTCGCAGAAACTCAGTAAATCGCAAAATAAAGTAGAAGTGACGAGATTTAAAGGCCTGGGAGAAATATCGCCGGATGAATTTCAGGCTTTTATTGGTGAAAATATGCGGCTAGACCCCGTTGTGATCACTCAGGATACATCTATTCATAAATTGTTAAATTATTATATGGGCAAAAACACGCCAGACCGGCAGAATTTTATAATTGAAAATATTCGTTATGAAGCTGAGCAGCTGGGTGAAGCTGCGCTGCAGGGCGATGTCGCGCAGCTGGGCGAATAGTTTCGATAGTAGCTGAATAAAAAATGTCGAGGAGATTTTAGCTTTGGTTCATGAAGAAGGTAACGAACGAAATTCTGAGTCAGGTCGTGATCTGGTCGAATCGATGTACAAAACTTGGTATTTGGATTATGCATCCTATGTTATTCTTGATCGCGCCGTGCCCCATGCTCTTGATGGTCTCAAACCCGTGCAGCGACGTATACTACACTCATTAAAAGAACTTGATGATGGCAGGTTTCATAAGGTGGCGAATGTCATTGGCCACGCCATGAAGTATCATCCCCATGGTGATGCGGCAATTTACGATGCCTTGGTCAATCTGGGCCAAAAAAATATTTTAATTGAAACTCAAGGCAACTGGGGCAATCCCGCTACGGGCGATAGAGCCGCCGCCGCTCGTTATATTGAAGCTCGACTCAGTAAGTTTGCACAAGAAGTTGTTTTTAATCCCGAAATTACCGAATGGCAAGCCTCCTACGATGGTAGAAGTAAAGAACCAGTGTTTTTTCCTGTGCGCTTCCCCTTGCTACTTGCGCAAGGTGTTGATGGTATAGCGGTCGGCCTTGCGACTAAAATACTGCCGCATAATTTTTGTGAATTGTTAGAAGCTTCTGTTGATATTTTACGTGGGAAAAAAATCAAAATATATCCAGATTTTCCTAGTGGCGGTTTGGCGGATGTTAGTGAATATCATGATGGTAAAAAGGGTAGTCGGGTAAAGGTTCGAGCCAATGTTTCCGTTCTCGACAAAAAAACAATAAAAATTGATGAAATTCCTTATGGAACTACGACGGGGTCTTTAATTGATTCGATTGTAAACGCTACCGAAAAGGGCAAACTCAAGATTCGTAAAGTTGAAGACAATACGGCGAGAGATGTTGAGATCTTAATCCACCTTAATAGCAACAGCGGGACGCCTCAAGAAACCATTGATGCTTTGTATGCTTTTACGGAATGTGAAGTTAGTCTATCTCCAAACTGTTGTGTTATTACCGAGCATGCTCCTGAATTTGTCAGCGTCAATGATTTGCTGCATTCAAACACTCAGCACACTAAAGAGCTTTTGCGACTAGATTTAGAAAATCGTTTAAAAAACAAACAAAACAAGTTGCATTTTGCAACCGTTGAAAAGATTTTTATTAGCAAACGGGTTTATCGCGTCATAGAAGACTGTGAAACTTGGGAAGATATTCTTAGTGAAATAGCTGCCAGATTAAAACCTTATGAAAAGCTTTTTGTGCATCCAGTAAGCGCGCATGATGTTGAGAAATTAACTGAAATAAAAGTAAAACGCATATCGCGTTTTGATAGTAAAAAAGCTGATGAGGAAATCGAAAAGCTAGAGCTAGAAATAAAAGAAATTCAGTTACATCTCAGTAAAATCGTCGATTATACGATTAGTTACTTTCAAAAACTTCTAAAAGACTATGGTCAGCTTTATAAGCGACAAACAAAGCTCGAGTCTTTTACTGCCGTTGCGAAATCGGCATTGAGCTTGCCGAGTAAAAAACTGTATGTGAATTTTCAAGATGGTTTTATTGGGACGGGGCTTAAAAAAGATCAGTTCTTGTTTGAAGTAACTGATATAGACGAAGTGATTGTTTTCACAGAAGAAGGAAAATTTACAGTCGTTCAGCCAGAGGAAAAAACATTTATAGGCAAAGATATTATTCATGTTCAAAAATTCAGCCGAGGCGACGAACGTTGCATTTATCATTTAATTTACCGCGATGGTAAAACGGGCCCAGCTTATGCTAAGCGCTTTAATACTCCTAGTATCACTAGAAACAAAGCTTATGATTTAACGCGAGGCAAGCCGGGCTCAAAAGTCATCTATATGAGCGCCCACCCGCAGGGTGAAGCTGAGCGCGTAATGATTTATATTCACCCCAATTCAAAAGCAAAAAAGAAGCAATTTGCCTTTGATTTTTCTGAGATGCCGGTGAAGAATCGCAGCACTCTTGGTGATAAAATTAGTGATTATCCTTTACAGAAAGTTGAGCAAATCGAGCTTGGCGCGACGACATTGGCGGCGCAGAAGATTTGGTTTGACGAAACAAGTCATAAGTTAGTTAACGTAGAAACCGAAAAATATATTGGTGAATTTACGACTGGGGACTTGGTATTGCTTATCTATCAATCGGGGGCATATGAAGTCACAGAGCTAAAAGTGAATAGCGTGTATGCAAGTGACTTAATGCAGATCTACAAATTAGACTCAGAACGCGTATTATCGATTGTCTATTTTGACGGAGAAAGGGAAGCCTATTACGTCAAAAGATTTTCAGTTCCGGCAGAAGTGACTTCAGAGCGGGTCGTCTTTATGGCTTTAGGTGCTGAAAATCGAGTTTGTGAAGTGACGGCAGAGGATAGTCCAAAATTGACTTATACCTTAGCTAGAGCAAGTGCCGGTGGGCAAGCGGAGCAGAGTTTAGATGTCGCAGAATTTGTTGAGGTTAGAAAAGTGGCGGCTCTTGGCAATAAGATTACGGATAAGAAGTTAAAGAGTATTTCGTTTTTATAGATATTTAGGTCAAAGGTTTTCAATTAATTTAGAAAACGAAACTAGGCTCGGTCTAGGCTTGGTATGAGCGGACTGCTAGAGGACCGCTCAATTTTTATGCCGTCCATGGCAAAATTATCGCTACGGGTTCGGGCGTCCCGCCCTCACCAGTTCCTCTAGCAGTCCGCTCATACCAAGCCTAGACCGAGCCTAGTTTCGTTTTCTAAAGCAACTCTCAGAAAGGCTGCTTGTAATTCGTAGATTTATGCAAATAAATAAAGTCGAACTTCAAAAGTTTTTTTCTAATTTGGAGTGAAAATTTGCAGCCCGGCGGCTCTGGTGCTAAGAGCATGTTGAAAAACAATTTTTAGAATTGTTGGCATCAGCGTATGCGCTCTGTACTGAAAGTCACTTGAGTCATTATCTGTGGGCTCAGATAATGACTCAATGAAATTCATTTAAATGAGTGTATCACATAGGTAGTACATCCAGATCTCATAATTTATCTAACCGCAAGAAAATTAAGGATAAAATAGTATATTTCCACTTCTTAGCCATGCGTCCTTTTACTGCAAGCGTTATGCATTGCTATACTAACTATATTTACATATCTTTTTAAAATTCAGAGTTCTGAGTTTTACTTTTTGTTGTTGCTTGGTTACCCTATTGGATTGATTGTAGAAAATTAAGGAAACTTCAGAATGGCAAAAGCGCTTGTCATCGTTGAGTCGCCTGCGAAGGCCAAAACGATCAATAAATATCTTGGTCCGGACTATATAGTTAAGTCGAGTATCGGTCATATTCGCGATCTACCTAGTAGTGCTGAAAGCCGCGCTGCAGCCGATGAGAAGTCGCAAAGCGAGAAAGCAGAGAAAGCAGAGAAGCTTACTAAAAAGTCTGCTGCAAAAGGCGCAAGCTTATCTCTTGCAGAAAAGGCAAAACAAAAAGAACAACGTGCACAGGATTCCTTTATACGCCGCATGGGGGTAGACCCAGAAAATGGCTGGAAAGCTCAGTACGAAATTCTTCCCGGCAAAGAAAAAGTACTCTCGGAGCTGCAAAAAATAGCAGAAAAAGCCGATCGAATATTCCTCGCGACGGACCTTGACCGCGAAGGGGAAGCAATAGCCTGGCATTTGCGCGAAGCTATTGGTGGTGATCATAGCAAATACAAAAGAGTAACTTTTGCGGAAATTACGCAAAAAGCGATAGAAGCGGCATTTGCCAAGCCGGATGTTGTGAATATGAATCGTGTCAACGCTCAGATGGCGCGACGCTTTCTGGATCGGGTGGTTGGCTTTATGCTTTCGCCCTTGTTATGGAAAAAAGTTGCGCGCGGTCTTTCGGCAGGAAGGGTGCAATCAGTTGCAGTGCGTTTAGTGACAGAGCGGGAAACTGAGATACGGGCTTTTAAACCCGATGAATACTGGGAGCTTTTTGCGCATCTTGCTGCAGATAGAGAACTGATCGCACAAGTTGTGAAATATAAAGGTGAAAATTTCAGGCCAGATAATGGTAAAGATGCAGCTTCAGCCGTCTCTTTTCTAGAGGGTGCAACTTATAAAGTTACAGAGCGGGTAGACAAACCGAGCAGCTCGCGCCCATCGGCCCCTTTTATAACCTCGACTTTGCAACAAAGTGCAAGCGTGCGTCTTGGATTTGGGGTTAAGAAAACCATGATGATGGCGCAGCGCTTGTATGAAGGTGGTTATATTACCTACATGCGAACGGATTCAACTCATTTAGGTGAAGAAGCGGTCGAAGATTGCCGCAAATATATTAAACGTAATTATGGCCCGGATTATCTTCCTGCGGAAAAATTAGTCTATACATCAAAAGAAAAAGCCCAAGAAGCCCATGAAGCTATTCGACCATCGAGCGTGTCTGTAGTTGCAGAGCAGCTGCGTGACATGGATAAAGATGCCGTCAAGCTTTATGAATTAATATGGCGGCAATTTGTCTCTTGTCAGATGACGCCTGCACTTTATGACACCACGGCGTTGAATTTCGAAATCGGTGATTATGTGCTTAGAGCGAGAGGCCGCGTGTTGCGTTTTGCAGGCTGGACAAAAGTACAAACCCCAATTAGCCGCAAAGGCGAAGAAGATGCGCTTTTACCAGATGTAAAAGTTGGCCAAATTCTTAAATTAAAAAAGCTCGATTCTCTACAGAAATTTACTAAACCGCCGCCGCGCTATACAGAAGCCAGCTTGGTTAAAGCTCTTGAAGCTCAAGGAATCGGGCGTCCTTCGACCTATGCAGCAATTATTTCGACAATTCAAGATCGCGGTTATGTCAAAGTGGAACGCCGCCGCTTCTTTTTGCAAAAGATGGGTGAAATTGTCACTCTGCGTTTAAATGAGAATTTTCCAGATTTGATGGACTATGGATTTACCGCTGGATTAGAAGATAATTTAGACGAGATAGCGCTCGGCCAAGTTGAGTGGAAATCTGTACTCGATGAATTTTATGGCAACTTTAAAAAAGAAGTCGAAGTCGCAGATCAGCAGATGCGCAGCAATGAACCTATTACCATAGATTTTCCATGCCCGACTTGTGGCCGTCAAATGGCTGTGCGCACTGCAAAAACAGGCGTTTTTCTGAGCTGTACCGGTTATGCCCTGCCACCCAAAGAGCGCTGCACCGCAACAATAAACCTTCAGCCAGGTGAGGAAGTAGTTAGCATCGGAAATGATGATGACGAAGAAGAAGGAGATGTCGAAGAGATTCGTTCGAAGCGTCGCTGCCAAAAATGCGATGCTTTGATGGATAGTTATCTCATCGATGAAACGCGTAAATTACATGTTTGTGGTAATAGCCCCGATTGTACTGGTTATGAAATTGAAACAGGCCAATTTAAAATTAAAGGCTACGATGGCCCTTTGATTGAGTGTGATCGCTGTGGCAAGGATATGCAGCTTAAAACAGGTCGTTTTGGCAAATATTTTGCTTGCACGGCGTATCCTGATTGCAAAAATACACGTAAACTTTTGCGTAACGGAGAAGCGGCTCCGCCTAAAGAAGACCCCGTACATATGCGCGAATTAAAGTGTGAGAAATCTGACGGGTATTTTGTATTACGCGATGGCGCGGCAGGACTATTTTTGGCTTCAAGTGCCTTTCCAAAATCGCGAGAAACGCGCGCTCCTTATGTCGACGAACTAGCGCCACATCGCAATGAGATGGCGGAAAAATTTCGATTTATCGCAGATGGACCTAAGCTTGATTCACAGGGCCGTCGAGTCATGGTGCGTTTTCGCAGAAAAGAAAAAGAGCATTATTTGCGCACCGAAGTCGATGGCAAGCCTAGTGGCTGGGAAGCTAATTGGGATGGCAAAACTTGGCGCGTGCAGGAAAAAGCGGAAAAAAGTGACAAAGCAGAATTAACAAAAAAATGAAAATCTGATGATTTAGTATGGGTCTCGTCAAATTTAAAAATCAATCACAAAAAGGTGGAGCTGCACCGACAATACTCAAAAAAGTATTGCAGCAGTCGGGGCTTTTAGTTTGTGGAGTTTGTCGTAAGGCCTATCCCAATTTTGCTTTAGCTAATAATTGTTTAAATACATGCATGGCGAATCTGGAAAAAACGAGCCAGGTCTTATCTACGACAAATCCTAAAACCGGGGTCACTCTGCACAAGTGTCCAGTTTGTGCGCGCCAATATGATAACAAACAACTGGCGCAAAACTGCCTTGAATCCTGCACAAAACGTACAAAAACAACCTTTACACCTGCTCCAACCCCGGATCTCGATGCTGCACTCGCTGCGGTAGCCGCAGCAACGCAGCAAGTTAAACAAAATCAAACAACCCAATTTGCCCCAGCTCAGGCTCCACTTCGTTACAAAGATGCGCAAGGTACTGGCGATCAGTTTGATGAAGTTATTACAACAAAAATGCTGGATCGTGGAAAGAGTGGCGACAAGGACAAGTTCTTTCGTGAGGGGGCTCGTTATATCTGTCGGCGCTGCAAGAGTAAGTATTTTTCTCGCGATGAAGTTGTAGCTTGTTTTGATTTGCCATGTTCAGAACCCGAAAAAGTGGCAGCAGATCCAAAAGACGAAACTCAGTTGAATAAAAAACCGGAATCGGAATTTAAAAGAACCAAAACATCAAAAGATGATGCACAGAAGTTCTATCGTGATGGCGCTCGTTACGTTTGCCGCGAATGCGATGCGCGCTTTTTTACCAGAGATGAAGTTTTTGCCTGTTTTGACGGACATGACTAGTCATCTTGTAAAACCACCAAAACGCCGCTGTATAAATTGCCGTATGGATATACTGCTTTGTGTTTGCGAATTTATTAAACCTCTTGAAAATAAAACACAGCTCAGTGTTTATATTCATAGTCAAGAAATAGCGAAGCCTAGCAATACGGGTCATCTTGCTTGTAAAGCCATAAAAAACTCTACTCTTACTGTTCGTAAAGGTGCGCCAAGCAGCGTTGAGTTCGTGCGAGAATTAATTACGGAGCATAAGAAACAAGAGACGCAGTTGTTTGTCTTATATCCGGATGCAAGTGCTCCAACAATTTCTCAAAGGCTAGAGAATACGGAAGCAAAATTAAATAGAAATCTTATTGTGGTAGATGGGACTTGGAAGCAAGCAGAACGTATTCTGCAGAATGAGCTCAACGAACTTAGTGATTTTCATGTGCGCTTGTCGCCAGAAAACCACAGTAAACCAATGGCCGATCTTTGGCGTGAACCTATTGAAGGTGGCCTTGCGACATTTGAAGCTATATTATGGGCATTTGCTGAGCTAGAGCCAGAATTAGATTTACAATTAGCTTACAAGCTACTTAAAATTCGCTCAGAAAGATTGAAGTGGTTGCGAGGTTGGTTGACTGAGGATGAACTTAGTTTTCCGATTCCGGAGCTGGCCGTAAAGAATCGCAAGTTTCTTGCGGGTTAGTATCTACGTGATGCACACATTTATAAATGATTTTCATTTAAGTATTTAGCTGGGGGATTGTCTTAAGCGCCAGAGGACCGCTCAATTTTTATGCCATCCATGGCAAAATTTTCGCTACGGGTTCGGGCTCCTGCCCTCACCAGTTCCTCTGGCGCTTAAGACAATCCTCCGGCTAAATACTTAAGTGACTTTCAGTTCGGGGTGCAGACGTAGATTGTCACAAATATCGAGATAGCACTTCAACAGAGTTTCTGTAACAAATCCTGAGCTGAGAAAGATTCGAAAAGAAATGACTTGATGTGCTATCAGTTATTTTAAGTCGCTTGCCTAGAATAATGTCATGCAAACTTTTGTTCCGCGAAGTACTTTAGAAAGCATGAAGACTGAGGGGGACGGGCGTAGTGCCAGAGGAACTGGTGAGGGCAGGAGCCCGAACCCGTAGCGAAAATTTTGCCATGGATGGCATAAAAATTGAGCGGTCCTCTGGCACTACGCCCGTCCCCCTCAGTCTTCATGCTTTCTAAATGAAAGTCGTTAAAAAAAATGCGTGCATCATATTAATTCGCATAAAGCTTTAAAGTTACTACCGCTAGTTAAGTTTCTATTTTAAAAACTCTGCGATCACATTTGGAAAACGTCTCGCCCATGCAGCTTCGTTGTGTCCAGCATTTGTTTCCCAATAATAAGTAAGATCTAGTTTATGCGACAAGGAATTCTTAAAATAAGCATTCATGCAGAAGTTATCAGAATCATCACTATCGTCTTCAGGAAATCCATCGTTATCTTGATCTAAACAACGCCCGTCTTGGCCTGGTGAGCCACCGGAATCGAGATAAATTTTTGCCTCGAAATTTTCTATCTTTGCATAGTATTCAACGACTGTTTTGTTATTTTGTTTTAGTCTTCCCCAACCAAGAGTGCCTGAAAGACTTGCAATAAATGAAAATTGGTCGGGGTATTTTATTCCAGCATAGAGGCTAATTAATCCACCTAGAGAAGAACCTGCGATGCCAACTCTTTCTAAATCACAGGTATAAAGCTCACAGCTTTGTTTAAGAACTTTATTAACTACAAAATCAAGATACTCATCGCCCAAGTCGTCGCTCAAATTAAGATCGCTCGTGTGAGTGTATTCTCGCATTCTCTCAGAACTATTATCGATGCCTATGATGAGAGATTTTTTATAGTGTTGATCAGCTGTTTGTTTTACTTTCCATGAACCATGCGCAGCATCTGGACTAAACAAATTTTGTCCATCCTGCATAAGCAGTACTGGCCAATTCTCAAGGCCGCTTGGAATTAGAATATTGATCCAACGACCTTTAACTTTATGAGTTCCTTCAATATAGTGCCTCGCAAGCATACTGCGATCTTTTGGGTGTCGGAACCAACTAATTTCTCCGTGTTGGTCGTATTCGTAAAATTGAGATCTTTTATCAGCGTGGTATTGATTGTTGATTTCAAGTTTGTAGCGACCCTGATCTAAACTCGGCATATCTTGTTGAGGAATAAAGTACCATGACCAGCCATTGAATTCAGCCATTGCATCACTTTGCCAATAATTAAAATCTCCAGAAATATGTATTTTTTCGTTATCAGATGGCACCGCAATCAACATGCCTTCTTTGAAATAAATTGGATTCATTTGAAGTCGGGAGTCTGTATTAGCCAAATTAAGAATCGTATTCTCTATTGTTTGCAAGGTTGTAAAAGGAAGATTATTTTGTCTGCTTTTATTTGAAAATTGTTTTCCACAAGAAACACTTACAAGTGGAGCGGAAATGAAAAGTAACTTAAAAAGAATAGGGACATATGATTTAGTGAACAAAAACTGCTGCATATTTGATCCTTGTATTTATGGGAATAAAGGCAGAAAAAAACGAGCGAATCTTAGTTATCATAACACGATGAAATAGAAAGCAAAATGCATAATTATTGTAATATCATTAAAGAAAATTTTATTAATTCCGAACAAAGCTGCGCTGCCAGATCTGCTGGTGGTTTGTGGCCTAGGGCTATTTAGAGGTTTAAAAACCCCCTACCACAACGATTTCAGGAATTTTTATCTGCGATTGTTTAAATCGAGGGGGTACTGTGCTTAGAATTCCAATAAAAGCTGGTTCGGCTGGAATCTTCTTAAGTCTATCCTTCCTATATTGCTCAGTTTCAGCATATGCCAAAGAAAACAGTGCGGTTCTTATGCACACGCGTATCGCTGGAGTTCCACCCAAAAAAGATGTTCGCGTAAAAATGGAAGAGTTGATTAAAGCTGGAAAAAGACAAGAAGCAGCACTGTTAGCAATGGAGAATAATTATTTCTACGATCTCATGTTAAAAAATTGGATTGCGCCATGGACTAATGAAGAACAAAGTAGTCGAGTCGAATTAAATGATTTTACTGCAACGATTATTGGACTCATCAGAGACGATGAGCCGTTTAACCTAGCACTTTCCGGTGACGTGATATATGTCGCTTCTCCGGAGTCTATTGCAGCTGCTGCTGGTCGTATATTACCCTATAGTCCAACAAACAATGACCATTACAGAAGTCTAGAAAATTCAGGTCAATCTTTAAAAACATCTTTGTCAGTTCAAAAACAAAGCGAATTGCAAGCATTGCCCCTAGAAGCGACCGCGGGTGTGCTCACAACGAGAGCTGCCGGCGAAGCTTTTTATAAGGATGGCACTAACCGAGCAGTTTTGCGTTTCACGTTGATGAATTTCATGTGCAACGACCTCGAACAGTTGTCAGATATTACGCGATCAGATTATCGGGTGCGTCGCGATGTCGAGCGCAATCCTGGTGGTACAACCATCACCTACAAAACAAAATGTGTCGGTTGCCACAGTGGTATGGATCCTTTAGCAGGAGCTTTTGCTTACTATAACTGGAATGAAAATCGCCTTGTGCACACTGCCGGGCAAGTTCAAGAAAAATATAACTTTAATCCTTTTAACTTCCCAGATGGTTACGTGACTACAGATGATTCTTGGCAAAACATTTGGACAGAGGGGCCAAATAAGCGCTTAGGATTTCGTGGTGAGCAAGAAGGAAATGGCGCAAAAAGTTTTGGTGAGATGTTGGGAGCTTCGCGAGGATTTTCAGAATGCATGGCAACAAAAGTTTTTGAGCGTCTTTGTCTGCAAAATGGAAATCAAACAAAATCAAAACGACTTATAAAACGTCTTGCAGATTCATTTGAAGCAGAAGGGAAATACAGCATGAAGCAGCTTTATGCAAATACAGCAGCAGCGTGTTTTAAATAATTGGAGGTCAGATGCAGCTTATAAATTTGAAACTTAAACTATTTTCACCTTTGCTTTCTTTGTCCTTCTTTATTATTGCCTGCGGTGAAAGCAAAGGCAGTAAAGCCGGCCTGCCCGCAGGAAATGGAAATATTGAAGCAGTTGAACCAGAAAAAATAGTAGAAAAAGGTAAGATACCTGATTCAAAAAAAGACGATCCCATTGATCCAATTGATGATGGCAGTGCTATTGAAGAAGACGGTGAAATTGATATTGAAATAAAATTTGGTATTAAAAATTACCAACAGATAAATGACAGTATGTCAGTTCTAACTGGCGTGGACAAAAACAATAGCGCAATTGTTCGCACTTATGAAGATGTTAAGGCTCAGCTACCAAATGACAATGATTTAGGAGCTTTTTTGGGATCTCATCAAGTGGCGATTTCTAAGCTTGCTCTTGAATACTGCGACCAAGCGTTTGAAAATGCCGAACTTCGCCAAAATATCATTCCAGACTTTGACTTTTCTCTTCCTGTGCAAAGTGCACTTGACCAAAATGGTAGAAAAGTCGCAGCCGCAGGTATAGCAGCAGCATTTTTAGAAGCCAGCTTTTCCAATGATGAGGAAATTGTTGAGGCAAAAGTAGAGATAGAAGAATTGATTGCAGAGCTGATTGTCGGAAAGGCTAATAACTCTACTATCACCCGAAATGTGCTCAAGGGCGTTTGTAATGCTGTACTAGCGAGTTCGCCCATCGTTATGTTTTAGTCTTTGTCATTAGGCAAAGATTTTGAATTTTAGAGGAGCAAATTATGAGTCATCGAAAGGATTCGGCTGCGGCAAAAGATCTGCCACTTAAAATAGAAGGTCACAAAAAACCTGTGACGCGGCGTGATTTTTTATCGCGCGGTATGATATCAGGGACTGGATGGGTCATCACACCCAGTCTTCTGGGGAGTTTTGTAAGCCAGAGAGCCTTTGGATTGGAATGCGGCGCCGCAAAACCAGGTGTTTCTTCGTCATTGCCAGTATTGATTTTCGATTTAAGTGGTGGTGCAAATATCACTGGTGGCAATGTCATGGTGGGAAAACAGGGCGGACAAAAAGACTATTTGGCAAATTATTCTTCCCTGGGCGTTCCAGCGTCTATGGCTCCACAGAATGGAAATATTAACGAACAATTGGGTTTAGTTTTTCATTCGGATAGCGGATTTTTACGGGGTATTCTAGAGACGAGCTCGGTAGAAACAAGGGCGAAAATAGAGGGGGCCTTGTTTTGCACTTCTTCAAATGATGATACAGGTAATAATCCGCATAATCCAATGTATTGGCTTGCCAAAGCTGGCGCACGTGGAGAACTCACTAACTTAGTTGGTACAGAGTCCTCTATCAGTGGAGGGCGTTCAATGCCCCCAGCGGCATCGATAGATCCAGCTTTGCGACCAGTCCGCGTCGGAGATCCAAGTGCAGCTCTCAACTTGGTTAATCCAGGAAAACTTGCACAACTTCTTTCAGGGCCAGATGTAGAAAAAATATTACGCGCAACCCATCGTATGAGTGCGAGTCGCTTAGCGCGTTTTCAAGCACAAGATATGCCGACACAAATAAAAGAGCTCGTCGAATGCGGCTACTTAAATAGTATTGATCTCTTAACAAAAAACAGTCCGCAAAGTGTCGATCCGCGCCAGGATCCAATCGTTTCAGAACTTTTTGCCTTGAATAATGGTGATGAAGGTAAAATTGGTAGCCTAGCGAAGCTCTTACTTGATGGATATGTCGGCGCGGCAACTTTTGAAAAAGGTGGCTATGACTATCATGATAGTACACGGTCATCGGGTGAGAATAGAGATCGAGATGCCGGACGTTTGATGGGAAAAGCTTTAGAACTTGCTGCGCGAAAACAACGCGACCTACTTATCTATGTTTTCACGGACGGCGGTGTTTCTAGTAGTGGCCGTATCGATGACTCAGCTGATGGTCGCGGTAAAGGGGTGTGGAGCGGAGATAGTGGTGATAGATCTGGCTCTTTTATGCTGCTCTATAAAGCTGAAGGTGAAGGAAGGCCGGGTTTACGTGTAGCTGGACGAAGGCAAGTTGGCTATTACGCTGACAATACTTCTTCAAATAATCGTCAAGCGACCAAAATTTCTAGCAGCGTGGACAATCTTGCAAAGGCAGTCGTGGCAAATTATTTAGCGCTGCATGGTAGAGAAGGGCAACTTGCTCAGATAGTCGGAGACAATCCTTTTGCAGCAAATGAATTAGAACAATATTTAATATTTAACAAAATGCGAAGCTAGGACGCGCGATGAAAAGTCTAGGTTTAAAACAATTTATTCTTACTTTTGGTTTACTAAGTTTTCTTGCATCGTGCGGTGGAATAGGTGTTAAGCCTTCTGCAGCTAGTGGCGTTCCTGTAGCTCCAGAACCTCTTCCTGCTGAAGAGGAAAAAGATGATGCAGATGCAAAGCCCAAAGCGCCAGCCTTGACTTCACTGCAAGCTTATGAAAAGTCAGTATTTCCGCTT
This sequence comes from Oligoflexales bacterium, assembly GCA_018060885.1. Classification (GTDB taxonomy): domain Bacteria; phylum Bdellovibrionota_B; class Oligoflexia; order Oligoflexales; family JAGOVF01; genus JAGOVF01. The sequence continues at coordinate 24,480 of JAGOVF010000043.1, forward strand.
GTAAAATCTTATTGCGCAGGATGCCATTCTTCAGCAATTGCACCGTTTTTTGCGCAAGATAAAGATGCAAAAGCATCCCACGATACGACTTTAGAAACCCAAAAAGTCGACTTAGAAGTGCCTGCACAATCGCGTTTGTACCAGCGACTAGAAAACGAAAATCACCAATGCTGGGGAAATTGTAAAGAAAACGCAGCTGAAATGCTCAAAGCAATAGAGCAGTGGGCTACGGTTTTAAAGAAAGCTCCAACTGAAGAAGAAACCCCATTAAATCAAACTACAAAATTGTTACTAAAAGATGTTGTCGA
>JAGOVF010000044.1 GCA_018060885.1 Oligoflexales bacterium
CATATTGTTGGTTTCTTCGAGGCCGCCTTCTGCAGTTTGGACGATAGATACACCGTCAGCTGCATTTCGCTTAGCCATGTTGAGGGATCTGATGTCTGCTCTTAAGTTCTCTGAAACCGCTAATCCTGCAGCATCATCTGATGCTTTGTTGATTCGCGATCCCGAAGCGAGTTTCGACATCGAGTCTTGCAGTTCCGTTGTCGAACCCGACAAGCGACGCTGCGCGTTGATTGAAGCAATGTTAGTCCTAATTCGCAAACCCATGATTTTGACCTCCTGTCATGAATTACACATCCTTGTGTCATGGTGACAATGTTTACTTTAAACCTATCGTCTCCAAATTTTAAAAGTTTAGGACACTAGGTAAATTTTTCTCACTTTTTTTTAGGAGAAAAAATGAGGCCCTTAAATTTCAAGATTTTTTTGCCATTTTTTCTAAAATATAAAATATAATATTTCTAAGAAAAGTTTTCTTTAAACCTCGAAATAGAATTGGCGTGAGTGAAAAAGAGAATATATGTAAGTGATTGTTAGGCTTGATACGCTGAGTCTGTGGCACAGTGGGCGCTACTTGGCTTGATAGTTATACTAGTTAATAGACGAATATGGGAATTTTAGTTGTTTGTACAGAAGATTTATTTTATTAAGATCGCTCTTAATTAAATAGAGACGTTGAAACTAACAGAGACTTCACGTTCAAAGGGTTCTGTTTCGGGGAATTTGTAGAAATAGAATCCATATTCGCTCATAAAATACATGCGCGGAGAAAAGCGAATGCCTGCTCCAGCTCCAGCGTATGGTTTATAAGTGATCGGGGAAGTATAGCTTTGTACTTCTTGGCCCGTTTGTTCGAGTTTGAAGCTTCTTTGATTGGCTTGTACGCCGGCTTTAACGCGCATGATAAAAATAGAAAAGCTCGGATCAATAGCCAAGCCCACTTTGGCTTGAAGCATTTTTTCTGTGACTTTGACTTCGGATTCAGGGTCTGCAGTAGACATATTTAGATCTTTTTCAAAATTTATCTCGCCGAACTCATCTTTAGCTTCGCTTGTTTTATCTGTCGTTACTAGTTCGTTTTGGCCAACACTTAATTGAAATTTAAGCAATCTATAGAAGCCAAGCTCACCCCGTACCCCATAGGTTGTTCTTTGCTTAAGTGTTTCGGTTTCTTTTTTATCTGCGGCAGGTTTAATTTTTTTAGTAGAACTCATGCTAACAAAAGGCGCGACACTGACTCTTGCATAGACTAGGTTGCCGAATGAGTAACTATTTAAAATTAATAGAAATAATAGTTTTAAAATAAAACGCATACTACACCCCATAGCCAGAATAATTACCAAGTCGAATCTATTCTTAGTATATGGGTCGGCATCAGGTTTGAAAAAATGAGGTTCTAGGGTACTAGGATGGAGATTTTTTCTGGTAAAACTGCAAATTTCATCGGAAGAGTCCCAAGAATTTCGCCATCTACTTCGACAAAAACATCTTTATTATTTTCGGACTCCGCTCGTAATTCCATTATGCGATGAAGTTCAATGCCGGCACTTTTTAAATGCAAGCCAAGAGGTATCTTAATGAAGGTTGAGATCAGCTTTAATTTTTGCATACCAGGTGATAGCAGTAGATCAAAGTATTTTGTTAATATTTCTGCGTGCGGCAGGACTTTTAATCCACAGCCCATGTATTTGCCATTCGCAATAACTAGATTTGAGAAGGATCCGGTGAAGGTTCCTGTATTATCGTAGACGATTTTTACCCGAAAAGGTTTGAAGTTAAAAATAGACTTCAGCGAGAGATAAAAATATGCGATCTTTGCGCCAAAAATTTTTTTCGATTTATTTATGGCTAGAGCGATTGAGCTAGTAAGTCCAAAACTACAGGCATTGATAAAATATCTTTTTATCTCTTGGCCTTCAAATTCAGTTAGAAAAACCTTGCCAATTTTAGTGTAGCTTTGTTTTTCATTTTTGATCATTTCCACTCTCTTTTCAGGGCTACCTGGAATGCGTAGAGTGCGAGAAAAATCATTACCGGATCCGACAGGCAAAAAAGCTAGTTTGGCTTTTGGATTAATCAAGGCATCGTTTTCGATAAAGCCATTAATCACTTCATTATTAGTGCCATCTCCGCCGCAGGAAACGATAATCGGAGCTGCATTTTCTTTAAGAATTGAACGAGTAAGAGTGATGGCGTGGCCAGGTTTGTTTGTTTCAAAAATTTTATAGTCGCCTAACATGGACTCTATAAACGGAAGCATTTTTTCAATTTTTGTCTTGGCTCGTCCCCCTCCTGCTGTGGGATTTACGATGAAAAAATATTTGCTCACATAAACCTCTTCTTCTGCTTAATCCATTTGCTTTGCAAATATAATGATAAAGTATTCTAATTACTTGTGGAAAATTTTATTTCATGGCACCCATAGCGGAGTAAGAAGTGACTCTGCTAAGATCGGGCATTATAGGTAGTTCATGGCAAATAACAACAAACAAAACGATGCTGAATTTATTATTGTGAGCGGTGCGCGCGAACATAATCTAAAAAATGTGACAGCACGAATTCCGAAGAATAAGCTCGTCGTTTTCACAGGAGTTTCTGGTTCGGGCAAGTCTAGCTTGGCTTTTGATACAATTTTTGCTGAGGGGCAACGCCGTTACGTCGAGTCACTGTCAGCTTATGCGCGCCAATTTTTAGGACAGATGGATAAGCCCAAATACGAATCAATTCGGGGATTGTCACCTTCTATTTCAATTGACCAAAAATCAAGCTCGAAAAATCCTCGCTCGACAGTAGGAACAATTACAGAAGTATATGATTATTTGCGAGTTTTGTTCGCGAGATTAGGAGTTCAAAACTGTCATATTTGCGGCAAAAAAGTTGGACGGGGTGATGCCCAGTCGATGTCTGTGCAAATTTCCAAAGAATTTGACGGCGCAAAAATTCATTTATTAGCCCCTATTGTCGACCACCGCAAAGGAGAACATCGAGAACTGTTTCAGGATTTGCAGGCGAAAGGCTATAGCAGAGTCCGGGTGAATGGCGTCCTGTCTTTGATCACGGAGTTGGGTACTCTAGCAAAGCATAAAAAACATAGTATTGAAGTGCTTGTCGACAGGCTGCAAATAGACAAAAAACCTGAGTCTATTCGTCGCTTAACGGATTCGATTGAGACGACTCTGAAACTTGGCGCAGGGCGGCTGATTTGTACGGATAATCAAGGCAAACAATTGGAAATGAGCGAAGAGCTGAGTTGCTGCGGTTTTGCTTTTCCAAAGTTAGATCCACCAAGATTCTCTTTTAATTCTCCACTCGGAATGTGCGTTGAATGTAATGGACTCGGTTCCGTATTAGCGGTTGACCCAGACAAACTTATTGCCGACCCTACCCTTTCGATTGCACAGGGAGCAATCGCACCGTGGAAGAACTACTTTGAAGAAAGTGACACGCAATCATGGAGCTTTCGTAAAATTAAGGCAATGGAGCAGCAGTGGGGCCTAGATTTACACACTCCTTGGAACAAGCTTAAAAAATCACAACAAGAATTGATCCTTCGTGGTGAGAGCAAGAAAAAATTAAAAATCAACTGGGAATCGGAAAACAGCAAGGGCGAATTTTCTTCTGGTTTTGAAGGTCTTTTAGGCGGAATGATGCGTCGCTACCGCCAGACACATTCTGAAACCATGCGCAGTTACTATGCTAAGTTTATGTCGAACAAACCTTGCCAATCTTGCCAAGGTAAAAGGCTAAAGCCTGAGATTCTAGCGGTGACCTTAGGTGGATTGTCAATTGCAGACCTAACTTCTTTGACCATTGCTGAGACCCACTCTTTTATAAGTAAGCTGGCGCTAAACTCCCAAGAAAAAATCATTGCCAGTGAATTAATCCGTGAGATTAACAGCCGCTTGCGCTTTTTGCTCAATGTCGGACTATCTTACTTAAGCCTTGATCGTAAGGGGCCTAGCTTGTCAGGTGGCGAATCCCAGCGCATTCGACTAGCTTCGCAAATTGGTTCAGAGTTAACAGGTGTATTGTACGTACTTGACGAGCCTTCTATTGGCTTGCATCAAAAAGACAATAGACAGCTTTTAGAAACGTTGAAACACCTGCGTGATATTGGAAATTCTGTGCTAGTCGTCGAGCATGATTATGACACCATTAATGAAGCAGATTGGGCTTTTGATTTTGGACCAGGTGCTGGGAAAGAAGGTGGAGAGATCGTTGCAAGCTGTTCTCCGAAAGAATTGCCAAATGCTAAACGCTCTATTACGGGCGCATATCTAGGAGGGCGCTTAAATATTAGTCGACCTCCAGAGTCTGAATCTAGATCCCTTGTACCAATTAAAAATTGGCTTGAAATAATTGGCGCAGATGAAAACAACTTAAAAAATATTGATGTTAAAATTCCCCTTGGACGTTTTGTTTGTATAACCGGAGTTTCTGGTGCGGGAAAATCGACCTTAGTTAATCAAATTCTCTTTCCGTTTTTATCGCGGCAAATAAATAAAGGAGAAGTTGAAGTTGGTAAAGTTAAAACAATCAAAGGATATGAACATATAGATAAAGTCGTGGATATTGATCAAAAGCCGATTGGGCGCACTCCTCGAAGCAATCCTGCGACGTATACAAAACTTTTTGATCTTATCCGGGATTTATTTGCAGAACTGCCCGACTCTAAACTGCTTGGCTTTAACAAGGGCCGCTTTTCTTTCAATGTAAAGGGTGGCCGCTGCGAGGCTTGCAGTGGTGATGGTTTTAAAACTGTCGAAATGCACTTTTTGCCAGATGTTTATGTGCCTTGTGAAGTATGTAACGGGCGTCGATTTAATGATCAAACTCTTGCAGTAAAATACCGCTCACATTCTATTGCGGATATTCTCGATTTAAGCGTCGATGAAGCAACTAATCTATTTCAAGCTTTCCCACAGATAAAAAGAATTTTAAAAACAATGCAGGATGTCGGACTTTCCTATATGTCACTCGGGCAGTCGGCCACTACGCTGTCGGGCGGCGAAGCACAGCGCATAAAATTAGCACGCGAGCTCGCAAAGCGTGATACTGGCAAAACATTTTACATCTTAGATGAACCTACGACGGGCTTGCATTTTGATGACATTGCAAAACTATTGCGTGTACTACATGCTCTCGTAAATGTGGGCAACACGGTATTAGTCATTGAACATAATCTTGATGTCATAAAGACCGCAGATTGGATCATTGATCTCGGCCCCGAGGGGGGCGAGCGCGGGGGAGAAGTTCTTGCTGAGGGTGCGCCAAAAGATATTTGCCGGGTTAAAAAAAGCTACACTGGTCAATACCTAAAAAAATTGCTTTAATATCGCCTCCATTCTTCACTAAATAAAGGAGCTGGCGTCATGGCGTCGAAAAAACTCGCACCATTTGATAAATATTTCTACTACCGTAATAGTGTGCAAAGCCCAGACATAGATGTTGTATTTTTCGATAAGGTCTACCGCGATTTAAATAAAAAAAAGCCGCACATCTTTCGCGAGGATTTTTGTGGAACCTTTGCACTGAGCTGTGAGTGGGTAAAGTTAAACAGTGAAAATATTTCTATTGGAAATGATCTCGATTCTGAGCCGATCAACTATGGTAAGAAGAATTATCTAAGTAAATTGACCCCAGAGCAACAATCTAGAGTAAATATTAAAAAAAAGAATGTACTTAATCCCGGGCTAGATAGCGCGGATATTATCTGTGCATTAAATTTCTCGTATTTTATTTTTAAAGAGCGAGAGCTTCTAAAGAAATATTTTGCTAATTGCTTGAAGAAATTAAAACCCAAAGGGCTTTTCCTTATCGATGTTTTTGGTGGTAGTGCCTGCATGGAGCCGATAGAAGAAGAGACGGAGCATGATGATATGGGATTCAGCTACTATTGGGATCAAGATTCCTATAACCCGATTAATCACCATGCGCAATTCTATATTCACTTTAAACGTTACGGAGAGAAAAAGCGGGAGAAAGTTTTCTCCTATGATTGGCGCATGTGGTCAATTCCCGAGCTGCGAGATATTTTAAGCGAGGTCGGCTTTAGCAATACGATTGTTTATTGGGAAGGTACAGATAAAAAAGGCGAAGGAAACGGAATTTTCAAACGTTCTGAAACGGGAGAAATCTGTGAGGGCTGGATTGCGTATATTGTCGCGCAGCGTTAAATCAGTAAAAAAAAGTAGGCGAATTTTATTCGCCTACTTTTTTAAAAAATCCGAAATATCGTCATCCGTCATTCCGAGCGCTAACTCGTCATTCCGAGCGCTAACTCGTCATTCCGAGCGCAGCGAGGAATCTAATCCTATGGCTGGCAGTATCTAGTTTTGAAAACAGAATACCAGTAAGAATTCTTACGTGGATCCCATGAGTATTGGGTGTCAATAGATGCTTCTAGCAAGTCGACGTAAAGTGCCGCTTGGCCTCCAGCTTGTGTGCTGTTAGCTGTAGAGCTCATAGCTATGTTGAGGTTTCTTTTTCCACCGCATGGAGACCAAACATAAGTTGCAACATTAAAGTTGTCTTGTGCGGTAAATTCTCCAGAACAAGATGTTTCAACCCAATTGCGACCTTCCAACTTCCAGCAAAATCCACCGTAATTCGTGATAGTTGTGCTGTAGTTAAGGTAGTTAGAACTTAAGTTGCCTTGGAACCAGTAGCGAGAAGATTGCGTGATAGTATCACCAGGTTGACTTAAAGAGTAGTATCCCAATAAATCGACTTTAGTGTTTGCATATTGGTAACCACTTGGTACTTGGATGTCCATACTGACATTACAAGTTTTCCTTTGCAGACCGCCTTTTTGCCAGTCACCATAAACAGATTCAGCGATAAAATCGTTGAAAAAAACTGTTACTGCTTGTTCGTCACCTGATATAACAGCAATATCAAATCCTACGTCTGAAACATTACACCCAGTTCCGTTTGCTTTTACGCTTTTGATTGTCAAAGGGGCGATTGCTTGTGCCGAGGCGCTTGCGGCGAGGATAAAACTTGCACCTACGAAATAACTCAGTTTGCCTAACATAGATTCTCTCCTTACAGTAAAAAAAGACCAAAACACTCGTCGCCGAGTCCCTGAGCCTTACTTCTTCTACATGTCTTGGAGATCACTCTTATTGGATTTAATTGGGATCTGTGTGGATGACTTAAATTATTTATGTCTCTGTTCTTCTTTTGTCTTTGTATGCGAACAAAAAAACTTTGTCTAGTAAAAAATGAAAAGCCCCGTGTAGATCACAAAAAATAACTAACAAGGTGCAACTTGGCGTCTTTTCATACAAAATGTTACACTGGTTTGATTAATTTTATTTAAGCCACAATTTAAATACCGTAATAAGCCATTTTATAAGAAGAGGAAAAGTGATCATGTTGAAAGATTTTGTGAGCAGTTTTGAGTTGGATTTTAGACTCAGATTGAAGGTCTATTTAGTGAGGGCGAAGGCTACAATAATGCTTTGTTTCATGGTTGGTCTAGGGCCAGTAGCTTTAGCGAAAACAAGCCATTTACAGCCAACTGCTGGGATCATGCAGAATATATTCGATCCTATGAGTCGACTTTTACCCTATGTCTATAGTCATGGACAATTCGAATCAAATGAAAAATATGCGGAAATTTTAGCACTGCTCGAACAAATGGACGCGCAATCCAAAACATTAGAAAAGCATTCCAGAGATAAACAAGCTGGTTTTCAATATATGAGCAGCTCTTTGTCTAACGATGTGCGAGATGGACTCAGGTGGTATAAAGAAAAGCGCTTTCGTGAGTCGCGTTTTATTCTAAAAAATCTAACAGAAAATTGCATTACCTGTCATTCGGCGCGACCAGCTTCTAAGGATTTTCCTGGTGGCGAAGCATTTATTGCCAAAATAAACATCGCGGAATTGTCTCCTCTGGAAAAAGCTCGCTTGGAACTTTCGATGCGTAGATTTAAGGATGCAATAGCAACCTATGAAGCAGCTTTTAATGATACAAAAATTCGCCCTGCTAGCTGGGTTACTTTTGATGCAATGACTTATTATTTGCGCATCGCTCTCGGTGTTAAAAAAGACGTAGAACGTCCGGCCAAGACTTTTGCGGACATTCTTAAAAATCGCAAAGACTTACCGGAATATATGCAAAAACAGCTGACGGTATGGATCGAATCTTTGAATAATATAAGCACAAAAAAATTCCATGAAAAAGTTGATTTTGTTACTGCAAAAAAGGTCGTAGAACTCGGCCAAGAATTGCAGTCCTATCCAGCAGATCGCAGTGGCTTAGTTTATAGCATTCTTGCGGCCTCGATGTTTGAGCAGTTGATTGAAAATAAGAGTCTAAAAAGCGACGAGGAAGTGGCTGACGCTTATTATCATCTCGGTATTGTTGAAATGGCTATTGGGCGTTCTTTTTGGGTCTCTCGCGTTGATAGTTTTTTAGAAATGGCTGTACGTAAGGCACCTATGAGCGGTGTGGCAGAAAAGGCTTTTAGCTTACTTGAAGAAAATATTTATTATGAATTTACCGGATCAGCTGGAACCATGATCCCTTCGGATAAAAAGCAGCTTTTGAGTGAGTTGAGCAGCTTGATGAAGAAGGCGGCACCAGCAAGAGAAAAAAAAGGCTAGGGGCGTGTACACATTTTGTATAAGACTTTTTTCTATTTATATTGGTGGTAACTTTGAATTCATAAAATAAGTGACCACGCCCATTACGACGATGCCACGGTAGTGTATAGTCTTGTCGCAATTGTAGACTAATTGTGTTGATTTTTCAGGTTTAAGTCGCTCATTGTAGTAAAGCAGTGAGGGCGATGGACTTGTGTCAGAATATTTCACTTCTATTAGTTCTTCGACTTTGTTGTTTTTGGTAATAACGAAGTCCACTTCTCTTTTTTCCTTGTCTCGCAGATAGTGTAATTGATAGCGGTCTCCAGTTGCATCTTCTTGATAGTTTATGCGTTTTAGTAAATGAGTAGCCACCAAGTTTTCAAAACGCGCTCCAAGAAGTTTGTCTTCTGGATTATTAACATCCATGTTGTCATAAAAATACACTCGCGGTGGGCGTTGTACAGTACGCGACAATTTACCTGTATAAGGTCTCACGATGAAAAGTAGATACATTCGTTCGAGAATTTCGAGCCAAAAATTTACAGTCTTAGGAGCAACTTGCAAATCCTCTGCTAGGTTTGAGATTACTATACTAGAGGAGACGCGCGCTCTTAGTAATTCTACCAATTGATAAAGGCTGCCAATCATGCGTAAATTTTCAAGGTCCCGCAAATCGTCACGCAGAATACGGTCATAACGCTCTCGTCGCCAGCGCGCCGCCTGTTGCGGATCACCTTCAAGAAAGGGTTCCGGAAAGCCACCGACGCTCATCAGTCTCTCTAATGCTTCTGCCGAACTAAATTGGCCTGCATGTTCATCTAGGGTGAATGGATGCAAGCGCCAGTAGTGATAGCGACCGAGAAGCGAGTCCCCGCCCCGGCGATAAATATCAAGACGAGCGCTGCCGGTCACTAGATAGTTTTGGTGTTGAGTTTTAGTGTCATATAATCCCTTGATCCAGGTCTTCCAGCGCGGCATTTTATGCAATTCATCAAATACAATCAGGGGCGCATTCGGAGAGAACTGCTTTTTTACTATGCGCCTACGGTGCTCATCGTTGTCCCAATTTAGGTATTCGCCATCAAGCTGGCTCAAGATATCTTTTGCTAAAGTGGTTTTGCCACATTGGCGCGGTCCGCCGACAAACACCATCTTTTTTTTTAGGTCTTTAAAGAGGTTCTTATTCAAATAGCGCATGAGAGCTCGAATTTTGAATGGGCGAAGCAAACTTGATCAAATAAGTATGACCATTATAACCTATAGGTACAATTAGTCTAGTCCAATTGTACCTATAGGTCATAATGGTCGAGTTTATGCTCTAATACACTAATTTTATATTTAAAATCGCCATTTCAACTTATTCGACTGTTTCAGGATCTTCAGCTTCGACTTCATCTTTGTTTTCGTTTTTATCACTAGAACTCTTGCATAGCTCATCGCGAAAAAGCGTTCTCTTGTTGTCGAGCTTATAAACTTTATCTATTTCGGAAAGTTCAGCTGTAATGACTCCATAGTCTGAGCAGCTGAGTGGATAACGACCTTTTTGAACCTCTTGCTGCAAATCTCTGATTTTTGCTTCTTCGACATAAGAAATGGTCGCGAAGTTATCCAAGAAAGCTTTCAATGCATTTCTATGTTTGCTTCCATCTATGTAGACATAGTTTTCGAAAAAATTAGTGTCTGAAGAAAAGCTCCAATTAAAGGCTCCGCTATAAATGTGTCTTTCATCAATAATTGCATACTTTGAATGCATTTGTTTTGCGACAAAAGCGCTTGGGTTGTTGGAAAAAAAGTATTTTATTTTTACAGTTAAAGGCAATTTCAATCTTTGCGCTGCATCTGAAAGAAAAAATGCGTGGCGCACTCCTTCAGAGCATTTTTTAAGATAATCTGAGTCTGACTCTCTAAAGTCAGGATCTGAATCCATATCACAAGGTTTTTCCTCGCGTTCACTTATTTCTGAAGCAGGCGCTTCCAATGGGTGTGCATATTCCGACATATGCATAACCACTTCGACTCGTACGCCGCGTAAAGCTGCGCGAATAATGGATTTATATATTGGTAAAGAGCGGATGCGAGTCGTGGCAATTTGCAAACTTTCTTTTGCATCGTCTATCGCAGAAACAAGCTGTCGCGTTAGAGTAAAGCTTCCGTCTTCGTCTGCTTTTTTAACAGCTATTTTAATTTTCTTTCTTTCTGAATCGTAACTGTAAGTGTAGTTTTCACTATTAAAAAATGCCTTTAAATCGTCTGATGATCTACTACTTAGATCTTCATAGGGCGGCTCTACAGATTCGACAGTTTTTGTTTTGGTTATTTTGATAGAATCAAAAGGCGCTTTAGCAGTCATTTCGCTCACAGCGAAATCGCAGTCGCTGCTGGCGACGGTAAATTCGGTTGCGGCTTTGTCCCACAGCTTTTGAAATTCATCGGCAAACATTCGCGTTAGACCATCTTCGTTCTTAGTGAAAAGAATGTTCTCATCATAGTTATTCGCGGAGCTTTTTGACCAATTTGCGGAACCGCTTATCACCATGGAATCTCTCGCGTCTTGAGACAAAAATATGCCGAATTTGTTGTGGTTTTGTACAGATCCATCTATATAGCGGACGTCAACACCAAGATACTCAAGCATGCAACGATCGTAGGGGTACTTTACAGCCTTACCATTTTCGGTCTTTTTTGTGTCACCTTTGATTTCTTTTGCTTTGCCTCCATAGATCATTCGTATCTGAAGGTCTTTTTGTTTAATGCGCTTTTGTATCTCGTCGCTGGCTAATGCACGAATGATCGGATTACTTGGAAAGTCAGTCGTTGAGCCGAAGCTGTACATGGCAATGTCAATATAGGCATAGGTTTCGTCAGATATGGCATCGACTATGTTGTCAAGGGTAGACGTTTGGTTTGAATTTTTTTCATCATAAGGACTTGGGTGGTAGAGGCTAGTAACCCCGTTGTCGAATGAGCTGCTGCTGATGGAACTTTGCGGAGAAGTTTGTTTGTAAAGACTGCTTTGCTCACAGCTTGTGAGCAAGCTTAAAAATGCTAGTAGTGTGATCTTACTCAAATACTTGTTTTGTAAATATCTAATATTCAATAAATTTTTCATCCCAACCTCCTTTTGTTCAGGCCTGGGATTAACAAGCATCGATAAAACTTGTCAAGTTAATAACAGGTTTGGAATTCCTGAATATAGGTTACTTTGTCATTCTGACCCTGAGCATTGCGAGGGGGAAGAATCTCTTTCACGGCATTAGATCTTTCGTTTCACTCAAGTTGACTTTGTCTGTCTCATGACGGAACACTTATTTAAACTAATGATTTCTTAACAATTGACGTCTTATCTCTGCGCTTGTAAAAAGGTAACGGAAGCGATTTATGAGAATTCATTAAATGAGCTGGCTCGTAAGATTTACAGAAGAGCTCTATTTGAAAAAACCTTAGCTCATGAAATTATGGATAAATATTTTGTTTTTTTATAAAAACTTGAAATATTATCAATAATTTGATAGAAAGCTCTGGGATTTTTATCTGAATTCTATAAATGACAAAAGAATACGGAATATAGATAAGGCTCGAATAAACAAAGGTGGAAAAAATGCACATTAATAAAAGTGTTAAAATGTTTAGCTTCACCCCAATAGTTCTTATGCGCTTCAGCCTAGCGCTCATGTTCGCTGTGCCGGCGGGTTTGGCGGCTGCAAGTGAGTTGGTCGCGAAAAAGACTGCTACAACAGATGCAACTAAGGTGCCTTATAGCCTATCTGTGGGAGTGTCGACAGGTCGCCTACTTATTCAAGAAGAACCGACGACCGCGGATCGTTATAGTAGTGCGAATTTGAATTTTGGTTATCAAGTTTTAGAAAAAACAAAGGTGTCTGTAAGTCAAGGTGTTTCATATACTCCAGAAGAAAGTAATGGAACTATAGCTAAACGAGAAACAGATGATAACTTGCAGGTCGGTACAACTCGCTTATCGGCTATGCAAACTCTTCCTGAATACGGTGACTTGAGCTTTAGCGCTTCTCTTTCAATTGGATTTTATAATTCTGAGTATTACCGTGATCAAACTCGTGAGACAGATGTTTCTTTAAGCACAACAGCAAATTGGCAAGCTCTTGAGTGGGTCGGTCTAAGTTTGACTCCAGGCTACGTAAATTATCAACATAAGAAGAAACTGGCAAATGATGAGGTCGGCGCTTTTGTTGCGCGTGATCTGCTAAGCCTCTCGGCGGCGTTGAATTTTAAGCTCTATTTCGAGGGATTAAATGCTTCACTAAATTATGCTACTTATAAAACAGATTACTTCGGGAACAGAGAAGATGCTTATAGTTATGCAACAGGAGCCAGGTTGAGCTATGCCTTCATGAAGCAATTAAGTGTTAATGCTGGTATTAGTAACAGCAGAAATCAAGTAGAAAACGATGATATCGCGCCAGTTGTCCTTCTTAATAAAGATCTGACTATGATAGATGTTGGTCTAAATTACACAATATTCTAGTTTTCTCTATATCCTAATTAATTTATGAAATATTTTTTGTTTACAGTCCAAAAGGAGAAGTTTTATGAAAGTGACGAAATCAGCATTGAGCTACTTGTTAGCCCTGGCGCTTGGTGGCGCGGCGTGTGCTAAGAAGCCAGAAAAAAAAGCCGCAGAAGATTTGCTTTACTCAAAATTTGAAAAGAGCGAATTTGCCGAAGGCAAAACTTTTGTTGTTGGCGAAACTAAAGGCGATGTTGGTAAATTTATAGATGCTGCAAAAGAAAAAGATCAACCGAATCAGTACAATTTGCTAGCAGAAGAGCAAAAAGCTTTTGCTCTTTTAAATGAAAAAGACTTGGTTGTTTTTAAAATTCATGAAGATGCACTTCGTATGTATTTCGCCGATGACACAGAACGACCTATTGCAAAATGGTCTATTTCAAGTCATTGTCGGGTTCAAACTAGGCTAACAGAAAAAGGTGAAGAAACTCGTTATTTGGAAACTGAGTGCGCAGATGATTCGAAGAGTTTTAAAGATTATCCTTTGTTTGGGGCAGATTGGAATAAAGTACAGATTAGAACCATGCCAAATGGTTTTGAAGATTTAGTCGCGAAGGATACAATTGAAAGCAGTGCTCGAAAATTTTCTTTTACAGCAAAAGAATATATTAAGAAAAATCAAGCTACTGAAGAAACAGCTCGAGAAATAGATGAAGAAAAGGGACTTGTAACAATCAAGGGTTCCCCATTATCACGTGCAAGAGAGTTGGTGGTGCCGCTGGGTTTTTCAGGTTTCAACATCCTTAATCCTGTCGAGTTTGCAGTTAATATCGACTTAGGTACAAAAAAGTTAGAATTTAATAGCCAACTCCTTAGAGACATCGAGATCCTCGGTGAGGTTGGACAAAAATATGAGTTATTACTGCAACTAACTGAGCATTTTTTATTTGTAAATAAAATCGTCGATGAATCGCAATTAGCCTCTACTGAAAAAACTTTTGCAGAAAAGCTTGCGGATGGTCGATTTTCAGTAAAGATCGCGGGCTATCCAATTCAAAAGTACAAACTTGAGAACAGTTTGACCAACGGCATTAAAGATGTATCGATTCAGCCCGTCGCAGTCCCCACTCTGGCGGATGCAGATATGATAAAGATAGACGCCAACGGGGTTAAAAAGTTTTCGGCTCAAGAAAAAATGGACGTCTTCTTGGCGGATTTTCTTGAAGATGGCAGTGAATGGTACTTTGAAAAAACTGTCGTTGATCGCCCGATCGATTCAGTTAGTAAAGTGCTTCCTTTTGATTTCGAACTAGGGTTGCAGTGGTCAGCTGGACGCGTCAGAGTTAACAAGACTAAGTCAAGTGTGCAGTTAGTTGATGTTAATATTGCTGAAGAAGCTGGGGACGCAAGCGGTGACCAAATGCAAACCGTGTTGGAAATTCCGGCGAGCTGGATAGATTATCGTGTTAGTAAATCCGGCTCCTCTGCGGAACTAGTTGAAGAAGCATTAGATGACGGAAATCCCGGCGCTACTCAATGGGATAAACGTAAGTGGGTATCGTTTGAATTTAACCGGGCAGATAATACACGAGATTCTCGATCAGACAGTTACAAGCTGAACAAATTAGAAGTTGGTGAAGATTACATAGGCTTCGAAGTTTATGAGTCTGACAAATTTTATAATGTTGGCTATGACGTATTTAGTGACGAATTTGGCCGTCCTTTTTTTGCAGCGCCGATATCTGATAAGCCTCAAGTGAGGTTTAAATATTCTTTAAAAAGAGCTAAACCGTCTAGGCCTGAGGGTCGGACTTACTATGCCACAGATAGAAATAAATTCGGATATTTTGCCAGAGTAAAAGATACTTATGGTGGAACGAATAAGCTTTATGAAGATGTTAGTGAAAAGCTTGTGAATGTTAGTCGGATGTATCCAGAAAAAGATCCTAAAAATGGGGACAAACCTACAATATGGTTTCATATAACAGACAATTCACCATCTGACTCATATATACAAGAGGCCACTCAAGAAGCCGTCGATGCATGGGATAGAGCTTTTTTAAAGGCTGCGGAAGGAACAAATAAAGAGCCGATTTCGGTGAAGTTGGCTCAAGCAAGAGTCGGATTGGGAGATGTTCGATATAATAAAGTTGCTTATTATGGATACGATAGATCCAGTCGCTTATTGGGGTATGGTCCATCGGTAACTGACCCGAGATCGGGAGAAATTACGATTGCAACCAACCATATTTATCTGCGCAACTACCGGGAAGGAATTTGGCGTGGGTTTCATCACTATGTTCGAAATGAGTTAGGTCAATTTAAAGATCTAAATTTGAAGGGAATAGGGAAGTTTTTTCCTGAAGATGGAAGGTTCGAAAATATTTTCCCAAACCAACATTTGAGTAAATTGTACGACGTTTCCGGTTCGTCTGCGGTTGTGCTCGGTCGTGATCAGGATAACAACCCGATTTATGCCGACGACTCTATGATCGCAAAAGAACTGTTTACTAACTTAGCATCACCGAGTGTCGATATAAGTTCAGGACTTACAATGTATCCGACATCCTTGCTAATGGCTGATGCGGAATTCAATAAAGGAAGCTTGCAGGACGCAATTCATAAAGAAGTATCAAATCGGTTGGAAGAAGAGGGTTACGTAGATTATGAAAAATTAAAGAGTTTACCGAAAACTGTATTTGAAGCTTTGGGAAAGGAAGGGCTAAGCAGATATAAAAATAGCCGCATCTCTGTTGAGCCACCATATATGAACAATAACCCCAGTGAAAACTGGTCCTCAATAGCTTTAACAGGGTGCAGTGTTGGCTACACAGCCTCAAATGCTAATACAATAGCGGACATAAAGGAATATTGTGATAACGAGTCTTCTGGAATTTTATTTAAAACATATATGGACGGTCTTAGAAGCCAGATCGAAATGGGTGTGACACCTGAAAATCTGATCACTCATACAGATGAAGAAGAAGCTGCCTTTACTTCTTGTTCGAATATTTTATTAAAGAAAAAATTGGTCGCGACTTTAGTGCATGAGTTTGGTCATAACTTTGGTTTAAGACATAATTTTGCTGGTTCTACAGATTTGGAGAACTTTCCTCGCGATGAAACAGGAAAAATTAAGTTTATGACCTCTTCATCAATGGAGTATCTTGGTAATGATGATGATAGAGGGTTTGAGCCTGGTCCCTATGATGTTGCAGCATTAAGATATGGATATTATGATGCGGTTGAAGTTTCAGAGCCAAGAAACATAGCTGGATCAAGTCTCGAAATCGTAGAACTGAAAGGTAGAAAAATTGAAACTGCGGTTAAGCAAGATGCTCCTGGCAAGATTTTAAAGCCTTACAAATATTGTTCAGATTCCGATACAATCGGTGATGTTCAGTTGCCATTAACTGATCCCAACTGCCGACGTCATGATAGAGGTGTTACCCCAGTAGAGCGAGCTAGAGATTTTATTGATAGTTTTAACAGTTTTGTAATGCTAAATGGCAGCCGATTCGATAGAGGAAATCTGGGTAGTTTGAGTTTAACTGTGAGCGCTCATCTTCTTCCACTTAAGGTTATTTATGATCATTATAGATTAATCCTTAACCGTGATATGGGTAAAACTGACCCTTATTTTACCAACACGGCTAATATGCAAACAATTGAAGATTTCGTAAAAAACTCTAAAAATGAGGAGCTTAAACAATATCATGAGGCTTCAAAAGTTATCTATGAATTTTTAAAGGCATTAGCATACATGCCGGGTTCATTTTGTATGGTAACTTCTGGAAATTTAGAAAGATATTATGACTACGAAGCTCTTCGTAATAAAGTCTTTTCAGATACTTATGCAGAATTCGGGGTGGGCACTTTAGTAAATAAATGTGAAGATGCTGTTCCGTATTTAGCAGAAAGATTGAAATTGTCTCCCTCTGATGTTCAAGTAAAAAGAGTAGGTAATTTGCTGACAGACTTACCTTGGTCTCCGGCTGATGGGGATTTATTCGATAGGCCTGATATGCAGAGAGGACTTCTATTTGCGAAGAGAGCTGCATTGGAAATTATTGCCATGAGATCGCCTACATCTGGGATTGCTATGGTGCAAAATTTTAGACCAAGCATGCTTGATGATCATAGAATTAAAGATGAATATGTAGCAGCGCTTATGGATCGAATCACTTCAGGGGAGACCAAGGCCTTGTTATTTGAGGACGGCGTTCAGTATAAGGAAATGGTTAATAATACTCCTAGACTTGCCGCTAATGAGTCGCGAAAGAGTTTTTTTGAAAGCAAGGTGCTTCCATGGCGCAACAAGTTCAGAGTTCCAAGTTTTGTAAGAGAGAGAAGTTTTTTAAGTGCTTCGGCTAAGAGCTTCCTTACTTATGTTAACTCTCCTTTAGATCGCCAAGACAAGTCGCAGCCGTATAGAGCTATTCGAGTTTCAACAGAAGATCTTGGAGGCTTTGCTCAACAAGCGGGAGCTCCAGCGGATGCTGATCCTGTTGAATTTTTGGCAAGCCAAGGTTTCGTCTGGATTGAAATTACAAATGCTTTATTATTAGCACATCCCCAAATAAATCCGGTGATTTTTGAATTGATAAAGTCCAGAGAAGATGCTCAGAGATTGATTCGTGATGTAGACCTGACACCAGTTACGAGTGCAGAAGAAATTGGCAAATTTTCGGAAAGAATAATTTCTTTAGTGACTGGATTGAGTCAATATGTCGCAAGTAATTTTGATGCGGAGCTCAAAAAGTTTTTTGATGAAGATCCAGGTTTTGCAAAGTTCTACGAAGAGGCATCTCCACAAGATACGGCTGCAATAGACTCGAATGTTAGGCTCTATATTGCAAATTCAGTTCTAAATCAACTCGTCAAAGATGGTAAAGTCAGTAAAAAAGAGTCGGATTTCATTGATCGCGTATTTTTAAAGACTCCCGCAAGCGGAGAGGGATTGGTTGCTCTTGTTGGAGAAATAGGAAAAGTCGATAGTAATAAGTTGAATAGCAACTTGGCTAAAAAATCTATACAGAGAATTTTGGAATTTAGAATTAGTTTGTATGATGCTAATTTCTATTTAAAACAGGAACATCAGAGTCAAACGCAACTAATCTTCGATATCGTTAGTTTTTCAGCGTATTAATTTATTAGTTATGGCCCCCAGAAATGGGGGCTTTTTTTCTGCCTAAAAATCAATTCGTTCAATTTTCCGACTTTTTTGAAATGCAATTAACTCTTTTGGTAGAGAACTCAAAATAACATCTTTAAGCTCTTTGCTGATGGCTCGTTTTGTCAGAGCTTGAGACCAAACAAGACCTACTTCTCTTGCGGGTGTTGGCGTATTAAAGGCAATAGTTTTTGTTTCTGAACTTGCAGCTTTGTTTCTATGCTCTGAAGTAGCTAAATAAGGAATAATCGTATAACCACCATTTCTTTCCACGATATTCATTAATGTTTCAATGCTGCCACTTTCAAAGCGGAATTTCTTTTCCGATTTTTTTTGCTGAGAGCGCAATTGGCAGACTTTAATCATTTGTTCTCGCATGCAATGTCCTTCACTCAGCAAAAGAATTTTATCGGCGTCTAGAAGCTCCTCCGAAATTCGCTTATTTTTGACTATGGATTCTTTTATATGAGTAAATAAAAAAAATGGTTCATAAAACAAATGTTCTTCATGCAAAGTCAAATCATTAAGCGGTGTGACGAGTAAACCTGCATCGAGCTGGCCGCTTCGCAGTGCAACTGTAATTTGTTGCGTTTGCATTTCTTTTATTTCTAAATTTACTAAAGGACAGGTCTGCAAAAATTTTTCTAAAAATAGTGGTAGCAGATAGGGAGCTAGCGTTGGAATCACTGCTAAACTAAATGGTCCTGAAAGTTGTTTAGCTTCTTTGTTTAGCATATCTTCGATTTGTTGATACTCGAAGAGAACGCGACGTGCTTGGGCAATAATTTTCTCGCCCATTGAAGTCGCTTGAATGGGGTGGCTACTGCGATCAAAGATGATCACATCGAGTAAAGATTCCATTTTTTGAATCTGCATGCTCAATGTTGGCTGCGTAACATGGCAAGCTTTTGCGGCAGCTTGAAAGCTGCCTAATTTTAAAACTTGGACGATATAAGACAGCTGTGTCAAGCTAACCATCCAAAATAGCTCCTTTTATTGGCGGGTTGGTCATATTATAGATAATATCGATAATATGATAAATAATATCGATTTTACTTATTTTAGTAAAGATCCGACTATAGTCTTTGTCAGGTGCGTAGAAAAAAATTTTAAATTTAAGGAGCTTTGTATGTTAAAAAATTCAGAAGGCAAAAAAATCCAAAACGTGAATTTTCAAGCAATTGTTGGCGGAAAACTATCTCACATTAAGAGTGATGAGATTTTCAAGGGAAAAAAAGTCGTTGTATTTGCACTGCCCGGCGCCTTTACTCCCACCTGTTCCTCTTCGCATGTGCCAAGGTTTAATAAACTTGCTCCACTGATCAAAAAACAAGGTATTGATGAAATTGTTTGCGTATCAGTCAATGATGCTTTTGTGATGGATGCTTGGCAAAAAGATCAAGACGCGGAAAACATTCGTTTCGTTGCAGACGGCAATGGTTCATTTTCTGAAGCTGTCGGTATGCTCGTAGATAAAAGTGATATTGGTTTCGGGAAACGTTCTTGGCGCTATTCGATGTTAGTAAATGATGGCAACATAGAAAAAATGTTTATCGAAGCAGAAGTTCCAGGAGACCCTTTTGAAGTTTCTGATGCTGATACAATGCTCGGATATCTTAATCCCAAAGCAACAGAGAAAGTAAATGTTACGATATTTACTAAGCCTGGTTGTCCATTCTGTGCCAAGGCAAAAGACCAATTGCGAGAATACGGCTATTTATGGGAAGAAGTTCAGCTCAATAAAGATGTTACGCTACGTAGCGTGAAAAACATAAGCGGACAAGCAAGTGTTCCGCAAACGTATATAGACGGTAAATACATTGGTGACAGCGTGGCTTTAGAAAAATATCTGCTACAAAAAAAGTAGATTTAAAAAAACTGTTTGATAAGGAATAGAAAATGCGAACTTATGACGTGGCGATAATTGGTGCTGGATCTGCGGGGCTTTCCGCTCTCAAGGAAGTGCAGAAAAAAACAGAGTCTTACATTGTTATTGATGATGGACCACTTGGTACAACCTGTGCTCGTGTAGGGTGCATGCCTTCTAAAGCTTTTATTCAGGTAGCCAACGATTTTCATCGTCGTCATAAGTTTGCGCAAATTGGAATTCACGGCGCAGAAAAATTAAGTGTTGATACATCGGAAGTTATGAAACATGTAAGAGTTTTGCGTGATCGCTTTGCCGGTGGAGTCGAGCGCGGTATGCAAGCTTGGGAAAAAGCGCATTTGCTGCGGGAAAGAGCTACTTTTATCGATCAAAATACGCTGCAAGTAGGTAAGGAGAAAATCCGTGCTGAGCGCATTATTATTGCGACAGGGTCAAAACCGATTTGGCCAGAAAAATGGCGAGAGTTTAAAGACTATATAGTCGATACAGATCAGTTTTTTGAACTTGAAAAATTACCGAAAAAAATGGCTGTCATAGGCCTCGGCGTCATTGGCGTAGAGTTGGGCCAAGCCCTATCTAGGTTAGGCGTTGAGATTATAGGAATCAGCTTAGAAAAAGTCATAGGTGGACTCAGTGATCCAGCAATACAAAACTACACATTTAATACTTTAAACGAAGAATTCAAAATAATATTAAGTCCTGCTGAAATTCTTGGCGTGAAAAACAATCAACTTGAAATAAAAGCTGGAAATGAAGTCTTTTATGTAGAAAAGGCATTAGTTGCCCTTGGACGCGCGCCGCAAATTAAAAACTTAGGACTAGAAAAAATAGGCCTACAGCTCGATGCGCGCGGCATGCCGACTTTCGATAAGAGCACTTTCCGTATACAGAACTCACCTCTTTACATCGTTGGAGATGTTAACGGTGAAAGGCCGATTTTGCATGAAGCTTCAGATGAAGGAAGAATAGCAGGGTACAACAGCGTGCGTTCTGAGGATCAATGTTTTGTACGCCGAGAGTTTATGTCGATTACTTTTTCTTCTCCCCAGATTGTCATTGTAGGAAAAAGCTTTAAAGAACTCCAAGCAAGTAAAGAAAACTTTGTGGTGGGAGAAGTGTCCTTTGAGGGGCAGGGGCGAGCTCTTACCAGCTTAAGCAACAAAGGCTTGGCACATATCTATGCAGATAAACACAGCGGTCGTTTATTAGGAGCGGAAATGATGGCTCCACAGGCAGAGCATTTTGCTCATTTACTTGCATGGGTCATGAGCTACCATAAAAATGTCTACGATGTTCTTAGCCTACCTTTTTATCACCCTGTATTAGAAGAAGGTTTAAGGACCGCCTTTCGTGATTTAAGTGAAAAAATTGAGTTTAGTCCGCCACCTCTGGAAGTTTTAAGATGCCAAGACAATGCACTTATGCTACAAAAGGCGTAATATTGACTGGCAGTAGGAGTACACCATGATTCATTCAATGCTAAAACAAGCGCGGATCTTATTAACTTTGATTGTTCTGCTTTTCGCCTCGCAAACTTTACATTCTTCTCGTTTAATGGCGCAAGTAGAGCTTGAAGATGTGATGAAAGATATGGACACTCTCTTTAAGAATTTGAAGCGGGAATTTACTGATCCAAGTAAAAAAGACTCAAGCCTTTTAAAAGTCTCTGAATTTAAAAAGCTTATATTGCAAGCTGCAACGATGACACCTAAATTTATTGGATCGATGCCTGAGGGCCAGCGACCTGCTGCTTTACTTGCTTATGTAAATAGTATGGAGTTATTGTATGCAGAAACTGCAAAGCTTGAATTTGCTATAGCTTTAGAGAGACCGAAAGACCTTCTTTCCTTGCTCTATAATAATATTATAGAAATACGTGACGATGGACACGAAGAATTTGATCCATCGCCATTTTAGTTAAATTTATTTTGTACCTAACTTTGACAAATTTGCAGTTTGCTAGGTAGAATATTGCCTATGCAAATCTTAGGGCTTAAAAATTTTGTATTGTTTTCTCTTGTTTTTCTTTCGGCTTGCTCGACCTGCCAGAAGCAAGATTCTACTGATGAACTCTTAGATACCAAATTAGGTAGAAAGTCTGCTGTAAGACGGGCTGGTTTAATTTCCGGCTCGCAATTTATTCGATCAACGTCTTACCTTTCTCACCCACAAAGAGAAGGCCGCATTCAAGCAGAACTTTCTGCGGGGAATTTTCCGAATTTTTTAAGGAAACTCATACCAATAAATGTCACGGAAAGAGACAAAAGTGGAAAGCTATATCGACTCACATTTTGGGTTAGCAGTGATTATTTTTCAATAGGCGATGATAAAGACTATGTCCGTATGCCAATGAATCCGCATACTGCACAAGCTTTAGCGGATCAATATGGCGCAATTTTGCCGACACGCAAAATGGTGGATCTCATCTACAAAAATGCTGCAATAAAACTGAACCCAAAGCCAAAGCCTCCCGGTCCAAAAATGGAGACAAATGCCTATTACCTTGAGCATCATATGACTATAGAAAGCCAGCTTCGAGGCAAAGTAAAATTTGGACTTGCAATAGCTGGTCATAAAAAAGATGTCGTCATTAGCAACAGACTTTTAAGCCAGCCAGGTCGAGTGGCAATTTACGGATGGCATCAGACGAATACCAAGGCAATTCAACCTCTTAGTCTAGTTCATGGGGATAGATATGCAGACTACAGTCATGGGGTAAGGCTTGTCAGAAACCTAGTCATGTTAAATGGCAAAGTAAAAAACATATCAGATGTATTGAAAAATCCACAAACAGCCTTTCTTTTAAGTGATGAAGGCGTGATGCAAACCCTCGGCTATAGACCACAAAAACTGAAAATTAGTCAAAACAACAATTTCGATCTCTTCTAAAAATAATACAAGACTAACAATAAAGAGTTTCCACTTTTCACCGATAAGTTAGTCGGAGAAATGCAATAATTTTAGAAGGCTATTGTGCAACAAGCCAAACAACACATAATTCCGCCACTGCCAAAAAAGAAATTGCGTCAAGCAAGGAGAGTTGGGCAAATCCCACTGTGCGTTGACCTTGACGGTACTTTGGTCAATACCGATATTTTTCTCGAAAATGTCCTTTCTATGTTTAAGAAAAATCCATGGTTAATTCTAAGATTTCCATTGTGGCTTTTGCGCGGGAAAAGCTACGTTAAAAATAAGGTTTTGAATAACATCAGCATTGATTTTTCCGCTCTGCCTTACAATGAAAAATTAATTCAATTTTTAAAAAAGCGCTCAGAAGAAGGCCAAAAATTGATTCTCGTGACCGGCTCGACGCGCGAGGTTGCTCTTGGTGTTGCAAAACATCTGAATATCTTTGAAGAGGTTCATGCAACGCATAAAAAAATCAATTTGACAGCTGAAAACAAAGCGTTCTTTCTGCGTTCCTATTATGGCGCAGGACAATATGATTATGTCGGCAACGAGAGAGCCGATTTACCAGTTTGGAAAACAGCAAGGACGAGCTATCTAGTAAATACATCTAATTTCGTGACAAAAAAAGCATACAAAATTGCATCTGATGTGAAAATTCTCGATGCAAAGGTCGATGTATTTAAGGCATTTATAAAATCTCTAAGGACTCACCAATGGCTTAAAAACATACTAGTATTTGTACCGTTGTTATTAGCTAATCGACTTGGAATGAACGAGTGGATCCAGGGCTTTATGGCATTTATGTCTTTTAGCTTGGTCGCATCTTCAGGTTATGTATTTAATGACTTACTTGATATTAATTCAGATCGAAAACATGTTTCTAAGAAAAAGCGGCCCTTTGCAGCTGGGATATTAGGAATCGATTTTGGTATCATGATGATACCCACTTTGCTATTAGGATCTATTCTCTTGGCAATTCCATTGGGCTTGGGATATTTGTCGGTTGTTGTATTGTATTTTGCTTTGACACTAAGCTACTCAATCTGGATAAAAAAATTCGAAGTTGCCGATGTCATTGTGTTGGCAGGGTTCTATAGTTTAAGACTTTATGCCGGTGCATTGGCTACAAATATCCCTGTTTCTTCATGGCTCATTGCCTTTACAACTTTTCTTTTTTTGAGCTTAGCGCTCATGAAGAGAAGTTCTGAATTGATAGAAAAAATTGAAATTGGTGGAAAAGAAACACTCAGTCGTGGCTATCGCTTAAATGATCATCCACTATTAAGATCACTCGGCTCAACAAGCGGCTATTTATCGGTGGTTGTTTTTGGACTTTATATTCAAAGCCCTGCTGTTTATTCCTACTATAAAACCCCGGACTATCTTTGGGGAATTTGTATACTTTTGGTGTACTGGATTAGCAGGTTTTGGGTCTTGGCAAACAGAGGTAAGGTAGATTATGACCCAGTCTTTTTCGCGGCTAAGGATAGAGTGACGCATATAATTGCCGCTCTAATGGCAGTTTGCTGGTTATTAGCTAGAGGTATTAGCTAAATGCCTCATCTTAAGAATGATCTCGCTCAAAATTTAAGCTGGGGTCGCTATTTTAAAGGTACACAAGGTATTACTG
>JAGOVF010000045.1 GCA_018060885.1 Oligoflexales bacterium
TCTATTTATGGTGGCTCTTAATATCGCTCCCGCCGTGATCGCCGCTCCAATTCTTTTAACATTTGCAAAACAAGATCTCATCAACATATGTCGAAGTTATAAAGTGGAGAGCCTTCTAGTTACAGCGGGAGGAACCGCTTCATACGTTTTGATTTTATTTGCTTATCAAAAAGCGCCAACTTCTTATGTTATCGCACTTAGAGAAGTGTCTATAATATTTGCAAGCGTATTAGGAGTTTTTATTCTTAAGGAACGTCTCTATGTAAGAAAAAAAATAGCTATTTTGCTTATTGTGTTTGGAATCTTGGTCATTAAATTAGCAGAGTAGCAGAAAAAAAATTTTTAGATAAAGACACCCTTAACTACTGTTTCTAAATGCTCTGTATTAGGAAACATATCAAATCCTCGAATGCTTGTAATTTTAAGTCGCGAATTCTTTGTTAAAACTTCTAAATCACGCTTTAACGTTTCCGGATTGCATGAAACATACGTAAAGCCTTTGAGATTTTTCCATTCCTTTTTTCCAAGTTTTGCTAATACATCCTGCGTCAGACCAGCTCTCGGTGGATTCACAATAATATGACTGATCTTGTCGCGCTCTGACGACTGAAGTATATTATGTAAAAACTTTTCGCAGCTTTTTTGTTCAAAAATAATATTTTTAATTTTGTTAAGCGCGATGCTTGCAAGTGCTGACTCTTGCGCAGCTTGGGCACTGTCAACTAAGTAGATTTTTATGAAGTTTTTGTGGAGAGCTGTACTATAGACACCAAAACCACCATACAAATCCAAAAGCACGTCGCCATTTAAATCCATTGTAATATACTGCGTAAATGAATCGACCAAATCAGCGTTCGCTTGAGTAAATGTTGCAGGATGAAGCTGAAACTCTCTGCCAAGAATCTGAAAATTTAAATACCTTTCTCCATATATATGTTCTGTCTTATTCGAAAGAATCATATTGCTAGCATCTGACATCAGCAGATTTTCATACACAGAAATTTTTTTTCCAATTTTTGCGCCGACAATCCAATCAATAAAAGTGCTTTTAGAAATGCCACTATGGCTCAAAACTACTCCAAATTCATCGAAGTGCGGGCTATAGCGCAATGTTATGAACTTAAGGCAATTCGTTTGAAATGACTTCTTTTGGTGGTTGTAGAGATTAAAAGGTAAAACATTTGTTCGAAACAGCTTTTGAACAAGTCGATTAATCGGAGGAAGATGAACTTGGCAATTTGCTATATCTAAAACTACTTTCGTATCTTTTTTATATAGTCCAATCGCAATTTCGCCTTGATTTGATCGATGTGTACTGAGTTTCGAAGAAAATCTATATTGGCCCAATTTAGGACTTATCATCAAATCTTGCAGGTCTATTTGATGTTTCTTCATTAATGGAGAAAATAAATTGGCCAAATATTTTTGTTTATCCGCCGATTGTTTTGCATGAACAAGACGAATTTTGGGGCAGCCTGAGCAATATCGACTGTGTTCACAATTTAATTTTGAAAGCGCTAATGCATCGTTAATCAAGACATGAAAACTCAATTACTATTTTTTTTGTGCTCGACTCTGAGTAGTTCAGCATATAGCTGACTTTTGCACAGTTGTCCAATTCCCAGTTCACCTTAATATCGGTATTACTTAATTGAACTTTTCCACATTCCAATTCTTTGTTCTGCTCTACTGGTCCACAAGACTTGATCAGCTCATTACCATCAGCATCAGAAATTGAAACTTTTTTAATTCCACCTAAAACAGCTGAATAGATGAAAATGCTATATTCTTCAACTGGTCTAGGAATTTCTTGTTGGCCATCGCTTCCATCGCTTCCGTCATTGCCATCAACACTGCCTCCATCTGTTGCAGCTTGTGTTGGAGCCTGGGGCGCTGGGGCCTTTTTTTCACAAGCAACAATCACAATTAGTGCAATAATAACATGCAGTAAAGATATTTGGCGGCTGTAGTTTTGCATAAAGTGTCTTCCTTAACTTTATTAAAGTTTAAAAATTGCCAATTGTCTAAAATTTGACCGCTTTACACCCCAGTTACTTTATATAGTTCTAGTCTAGCTGCAAAAGAAGCAAAATGTCAGGATTTTTTTGGTATTCGAAATTCTAAAATATTACATAGTTGCCGACTTTTGATAAAAGCCTTGCCTGAGGTGCAGCCGGTAATTTTCCAAGTGTGATATTGGCTTGATATTTGCAGCTGTTTCTTGCAGCAACATCAATAAAACTGTTTGAGTGTCTTCAAAAATCAGGAGCTCTTTATGCGATTCGTATTAGCTAGTTTGATAACTCTTCTAACTTTTTCATTAGTTGGATGTGGCGAACTTTTTGGAAAGAAAAAAAGCAATAGCTCAACACCTCCAGCGCTCACTATGATAGAGAAGTCAGATGTGACTAGCTATTTAACTAAATCTAGAAATGATGAAGCCACTACTGTCATGGTTATCGACAACAACTTTGACTATGAACATGAAGTTTTTAAAGATAAAATTGTTGCAGCGTATACAATTGTTTGTGAAGAAGATTCGACCTCAATGAATAGTGATGAATTCTATAGAGAATTTAAAAAAATTCCCTTCGAAGTTTTAAAGACCACTCTTATTGAAGACTATAAGAATTCCGATCAGTCTTGTCGCATAGAGCAGGGAATTAAATTCCGCTATATTAAAGAAGATTTTGATGCGATCGCAAGTTTTAGAGATGACTGGAACGATTTTATGCTTGGGCGAAGTAACTCTATGTCTCAAAACACATTGACCCTAACTACGACGACCTTAGATAGGCTTGAGCCAGGTTACCATGGCACAAATACCGCCGGACTAATTGCTCGCGATAACGATAAAGTCAATCTAGTTTTAGTCCATATGGATCTCGATTCTTCCGAGGGCGCCATTGAAGACAAATTGGATTGCAAAACTGCCGACATCATTTCAACATTAAATAAATTATTGGCTGATGAAGAAGTTAAGCAGGCGGCTATTGATCAACCGCCTTCCAGCGAAGAACAGGGACTTAATCAAATTATCGATCAACATAATGTGCGCATTGTTAACAAAAGTTTCGGTCCCTTAACATCGAGCACCTTAGATTCCTTTTTCGAAAAGAAGGGATGCGGAGATTCCATTATGAGCACAAATTTTCGCTTAAATGGGCAAATTGACTCTAAACGAGAAGCAAAGTTAAGAATGGATTTACCTGAAGATAGCCGTGCTAAAACAGTACTTACTTTAGAATCTTCGGGCAATGAAGGCGAAGAAATTAATTCATATTCAGATTCTCTAAAATGTCCGGATAGCACGGATAAAAATACAATTTTGGTAGGATCTAGTAACTATTCCTATTATTCATCAAATAATAGAAGCTTCTTTAGTAACCACGGAAAGTGCGTCAAGTATCACGTCCTCGGACATGAAGTCAAAGTGCCTACCGGCCTTGGTTTTTATAATGTCGTAAGCGGAACAAGTTTTAGTGCCCCGCTACTCGCTAGATATATAACTTTGAATATCGATGGAAACTCTAGCAACGAAGAGATGATTGCTTTTTTGGATTCGAAGGCAGATAAAGATGGTTTTATTGAACGCGATGAGGATATGACTGAATTGTCCTGGAATCATAGAGTACAAACAGATCGCCCGATTATAGCCACTTCTCAAAGAGCCTCTAATCTTTTAAACATCAAAAGGATCAATAAGTTTGCGAAAATG
This sequence comes from Oligoflexales bacterium, assembly GCA_018060885.1. Taxonomy (GTDB): domain Bacteria; phylum Bdellovibrionota_B; class Oligoflexia; order Oligoflexales; family JAGOVF01; genus JAGOVF01. The sequence goes on from JAGOVF010000045.1 coordinate 3,719, forward strand.
CCAAATTTGGGTCGATAACGACGCCTGTCCGCGTAGAATTCGAGATATTGTTATAAACGCCGCCATCAAGCGGCAAGTTATTCTAGAGCTAGTTGCCAATAGCTATATGAGTGTTTTGCGCTCTCCGTTTATTAAATTTAGCTGTGTTTCTGGTGCTTTTGACGCTGCAGATGATTACATTGTCAACCATGTTATCGCGGGCGATCTAGTCATCACCGCGGATTTACCTTTGGCAGATCGGGTCGTAGCAAAAAATATTTGTGCAATTAATCCTCGGGGGCAGCTATACACTGCCGAAACAATCAAAGACCGCCTTGCCACCCGCAATCTTTCCGCTGAACTCCGTAGCGAGTACTCCAGCGGCGGTGGCGCACAAACTTTTAATACTCAAGATGTCCAACGTTTTGCAAATGCCTTTGACAAACAACTTGCAATCTTGTGCAAGTTAAATTCAGAACTCCTTTCAACTGTCTAATATAATAGTTACAAGTATCGACCGCTCAGCTAGAATACGAGAAACTAACTATATGGATTAAAGCCTCTTGTCGCTGACCAAAAACAGTCTATATTTCACCCTCGGCACACTTTTAAGTCGCATCGCCGGCCTTATTCGAGAACGAGAAGTCGGAGCCGTTTTCGGCGCCTCGGCACTTGATGTTTTCACCGTTGCATTTCGTATTCCAAATTTATTCCGCGACATGCTCGCTGAAGGCGCTTTAGGGGCCGCGTTTACTAAAGTTTATGCTGCAACATCAGTTGATGATCAAAAGCGAGCTGATCGCCTTATGGTCGAAGTGCTCATTGCCACTTCGGCGCTTGCTACAATAGTTACTGTCTTAGGAATTATTTTCGCTCCTCTGTTTGTACACAGCCTTTCACTATTTGGTTCACTTGAAAAACGCGGTGGCCAAGCGTTCATAGACGAATGCATTTACTTAACGCGCTGGTTGTTTCCCTATCTCGGCCTAACTATGCTTAGCGCCGTCGTTATGGGGGCCTTGCATAAACAAGGAAAAATGTTGTTGAGCGCGGCCTCTCCAATTATTTTTAATATTTGCATGATCTTAGGTGCAATTTTTTTCGTAACTTGGTTTTCTCAAGGAAACAATACTGGGCAACTTCAATTTTTAAAAAACCCCACTTTAATGGGACTCGTTGTTGGAGTGCTATTGGGCGGGTTTTTACAGATTCTGGCACAGCTTCTCGGCTTGTATAGCTCTTTAATAAAATTCTTTAATCAGCCAACAAAAATTAAAATTTTTTCACCCGAATTGAAAAAAATTCTTGTGCTCATGTTCCCCATGATGATCGCCGCTAGCTCTGCACAAATTAATGTCGTCATAAATACTAATTTTGCAATCAGTCTTGAAAGTGGTGCCGTGACTTGGCTAAGTTATGCTTTTAGATTGTTGCATCTACCGATTGCTCTTTTTGGCGTCGCGATCGGAGTAGCCCTGCTTCCTGCCTTGAGCAAATCAATTCGCCAAGCGGGCGATCGCATCACCGAGTCAGTCAATAAACAAATGCAAAATGCTTTCGAAATTATGTTTTGGCTCATGCTGCCGTGTACTGCATTCCTTTTATGGAATTCCGATGCCATAGTGAATGTTCTATACGGCAAAGGCGCTTTTGCTGGCAATGATGTCAAACAAACCGCGCTAGCATTGCGTGCCTATAGCTGGAGCGCATTGGGTTATGGCCTCATAAAGGTTCTCACTGCATTTTACTTCTCAATAGATAAAACAAAATTTGCTATGTACGTCAGCCTAGGAGGAATTGGTCTCAATATACTAGCAAACATTTTATTGGTACCAAAATATGGCTTTGAGGGAATTGCATATGCAACAAGCATTTTATTAAGCGTTAATGCACTCATCTTGCTACTCGGTTGTTTTCATTATGGCATCAGCTTTAATAATAAAAATTTAATTCGAGCTGGGATTTTTTTAATTCTTGCCACCACGATTTATTACTTTGTTAACTATTTTGCTCAATCAATACTTAATGCCACATATCAAGATACCGAAGCTTTTTCGCATAATTTAATTAGCATTCTGTTGAGTGGAATTATTGCTTGCGCGGTATTTTTACTGGCAATGCTAGCGCGATTTCAGGCTAAGCCCATGCAATTATTAGGAAGTTTCAGAAATAAATAACATTCAAAAGTGTTACATTTTGGCCGAAAATGGCTTATTTGTCGCATTTTATTGCTATTCATGTTAATCAATGAGGCCTATTTTTTGAGGATCAGAAGAAGTCATACGGGATTTATATGCACAATTATTCAAGCAGTGACATCGAAAAATGGAAAAATTATTGCCCGCAAAATAAAATTCGCATCGTAACGTCGACATCGCTATTCGATGGACACGACGCCAGCATTAATATTTTCAGAAGATTACTACAAGCTCGCGGCGCCGAAGTCATTCATCTCGGACACAACAGATCTGCCAAGGAAGTCGCAATTGCTGCCATTCAAGAAGATGTTCAAGCCATCGCCATCTCAAGTTACCAAGGTGGTCATATGGAGTATTTTAAATACGTCCGACATCTTGTTGACGAACAGGGTGGAAAAAACATTAAAATATTTGGCGGCGGCGGCGGAGTCATCACTCCGCAAGAGATTTCAGAGCTCGAAGCAAATGGCATATCGAAAATTTTCAGTCCAGAAGACGGCCAGCAACTGGGACTGGACGGCATCATCGGGCATATGCTGCACTCGAGTGATTTTAATTTCATTGATTGGGGTAAGACTCCTTTACAAGCAGATGCTGTTTTAGCCCGTTCTCTCACTTTAGCAGAGCAAAAGTCACTACCTTTCGATGAAATATCTAAAGATGTTACAGCGAAATTTTCTCCGGAAACTCATAAAAAAATACCTGTAATTGGCATTACTGGTTCTGGAGGCGCTGGGAAAAGCTCGCTTACTGATGAACTCCTCTTGCGATTACAGTTCGATTTTCCAGATTTGAAATTTGCACTCATCTGCATCGATCCATCAAAGAGAAAAACAGGCGGGGCACTTTTGGGAGACCGCATTAGAATCAATAGTGCTGCCTGTGACAATGTTTTTTTGCGCAGTTTTGCAAGCAGAGATTCTGGCAAAGAGCTCGCTTCAGTGACGCAAGACGCTGTCAAATTATTCAAAAATGCCAATTTTGATTTGATCATCGTAGAAACCAGCGGCATCGGGCAGGGTAATGCAGGAATTTTAGAGGTTTCTGATTTAAGTCTCTATGTCATGACGCCAGAATTTGGCGCTGCAAGCCAGCTCGAAAAAATCGATATGCTCGACTTTGCTGATCTTGTTGCAATTAATAAATTCGAACGCGCCCAAGGACTTGATGCGATCCGAGATGTTAGGACTTTAATGCGACGCAATCGCTTCAAAGGCGCTCCACAAAAGGAAGAAGACTATCCAGTCTTTGGCACAATCGCGAGCCGATTTAATGATGATGGTGTTAATGGTTTATATAAGGCGCTTTTAAATCGCATTAATCACTTTCTTAAAAGTGAAAAGTTCTCATCGCAAACGAAACGAATAGAACGTATGACGTCTAGTTTTCGAGAAAGTTTAATTCCCAGTGAACGCCTTCATTATTTAAACCAAATTGCGCGGCAAGTGCGTGAATACCACCAAGAAACCAATCGACTGATAGAGCTTCAAAAGAAGGCTTCTGCACTGAAAATTTCTGCAACAGAGTTGAAATCTGAAAATATAGAAGTTAGTCGAAACCTTGAACAACACGCAATTCGTATTCACCAAAAAATCCCGGCTGATTTAAGCGAAAAGATGAACAATTGGCCCGCAATTAGACAATCCTATAGTCAGGATGAATATACCTATAAAGTTCGTGATAAAATGCTTAATGCTCCCGCAAGTTTTACATCTTTGTCTGAACGAAAGTATGCAAAAGTCGCTGTTCCAAATTTTCAAAGTGAAGCTGAACTTTTGCGTTTTCTACGCTATGAAAATTTGCCCGGTGAATTCCCATTTACAGCGGGAATTTTCCCCTTTCGCCGCCAAGGCGAAGATCCCAAACGTCAGTTTGCAGGAGAAGGGGGGCCAGGTCGTACAAATAAACGCTTTCACTATTTATGCAAAGATGATGACGCCAAAAGATTAAGTACCGCCTTTGATAGTGTGACTTTGTATGGAGCAGACCCCGAAGTAAGGCCCGATATTTACGGCAAAGTTGGCGAATCTGGAGTTTCAATTGCGAGTCTAGATGACATTAAATTGCTCTATAGCGGCTTTGATCTTTGTGCTGAAAACACCAGCGTGAGCATGACAATAAATGGTCCTGCTCCAATAATATTAGCGATGTTTCTAAATGCCGCAATTGATCAAAAAATTGACGAATTTATTGAAAAAAACAGTAGGGCGCCTTCTAAGGACGAGCACCAAAAAATCTACGACGAGACACTACAAACGGTTCGTGGAACGGTGCAAGCCGACATTTTAAAAGAAGACCAAGCTCAAAATACCTGCATTTTTTCAACTGAATTTGCCTTGAAACTTATGGCAGATATTCAAGCATATTTTATCGATAAAAAAGTTAGAAATTATTATAGCGTTTCAATATCGGGCTACCATATTGCAGAAGCTGGCGCCAACCCAATCACTCAGCTTGCTTTTACATTGGCAAACGGCTTTACCTATGTTGAATACTACCTAGCAAAAGGTCTAAAGATTGATGACTTTGCGCCAAATCTTTCTTTCTTTTTTAGCAATGGACTTGATCCCGAATACTCTGTTATAGGACGGGTCGCACGTCGTATATGGGCTATAGCCATGAAAAACATTTATAATGCAAATGAACGCAGCCAGAAACTAAAATACCATATTCAGACGTCGGGCCGTTCGCTTCATGCGCAAGAAATTGACTTTAATGATATTAGAACCACGCTCCAAGCCTTAATCGCCCTAATGGATAATTGCAATTCCTTGCATACAAACGCTTATGATGAAGCACTCACCACTCCGACAGAAGAAAGTGTGCGGCGAGCTATGGCCATTCAACTGATTATCAACAAAGAGTTTGGCCTCAATAAGTGTGAAAATGTGAATCAGGGTTCTTTCTATATCGAAGAATTGACAAATTTGGTTGAAGAAGCTGTTCTTCAAGAATTTGAAAACATCTCTCGCCGCGGCGGCGTACTGGGAGCAATGGAAACTCAATATCAGCGAAATAAAATTCAAGAAGAAAGCCTGCATTACGAACACCTGAAACATTCGGGCGAGTATCCTGTTGTTGGTGTAAATACCTTTCTTAATCCCAACAGCAACACCCAAACGCATCGCGGTTCAGCTGAACTTATTCGCGCGAGCTATGAAGAGAAAGACGATCAATTACAAAGAATTAAAAGCTTCAAAGAAGCAAAAAAAGACAAAAGCAAACAGGCACTGGCTGATTTAGCAGATGCGGTTATTCAGCATAAAAACGTCTTCGCAGAACTCATGCATACCGTGCGATATGCTAGCTTGGGAGAAATTACTGACGTTTTATATCGGGTGGGAGGACAATACCGTCGCTCAATGTGATTCTATTTATTGTTTTTTAAATTTACCTTAAGTGCCGACTAAAACAATAAAAGCACTATTTCTAAAGCAATTAAAGCTAAGATCGCAACTTCCACAATAAATAATCGGGCATCTCTAGATGTGTCAATTAATAATTCAAGCGTACCTTGTATCGTAGAAAGCTTGTGCTGCATAGAAAGCATTCGTTCATTTAGATCAAATATTGAACGCAAATCTCCGTATAATTGGTCCATTATCTTATCTTCCCAAATTAAATCTGGACGATCTAACATGTGCAAAACACTAATAACTGCATTGCGAAAGCTTAAAACCTCTCCAACATTTTTATAGAGTCTACGAGGTGAATAACTTACTCGAGATTTTTTTCGAAACAAGTTAACTTGCTCGTTAACATCGAACCACATTTTATCGACTAAGTTTTCGTAGTAATTCATTGCCGCACTTTGGGCAACTGTGAAGGCTACGAGTTCTGCGCGTTCAGGTGTCAACTGATCTATAACTAACTTACTAAACTCTACTCTTGGTCTACCATCTGGGTCTTCTTCCACAATAAAATCTTCATGTGGCGTATCTTTGCTCATCTCGGTTTTGGTCGTTTCAGCAATCATATGAACATCAGCAGCTTGATCCTGAGGTTCTACATTCCAAAAAGCTACAGCCCCAAAATTAAAAGCATAACTATAGCCATCGCCGTTTTGTCGATAAATTGAATTTTTTCGGTCCATAAGACCGGGGGCGGCTTTTAGTACGCCTTTTAAGTATGGCAAAACAAAGCTCTCTTTGAAGGCCATTGAATTAAACTTATGAATTGTAGGCATTTAAATTCCAATACTTGTAGTTGAAAGTAAATTTACCTATAAAACCTTACTCTCTATCTACATATAATACTCTTGTTCGAGTCACAGGCGCAGATTAATCATTGCTAAAACCCGCAAAAATCATAAAAATGCTAGCATGATTTCCATCTTATGGTAACCAGGAGTTTTTTAATGATTGCTAAATTAAATAATCCAGAAATTTCTCCCCTAAAATCTAATGATAAAAAAGGTTTTTCGAAAAAAAAAATATGGATTATCGAAGATGAAGCTTTGACTGCACTCCACCTAAAGTGTTTGCTAGAACAAGAATATACAGTCACTACATTACATGACATTCCGAGCATAGTGAATGCATGTGCAGAAACAAATTCTTTGCCCGACTTAGTTCTAGCAGACTTGAGGATTGGCGACAAACTACTCTATAGCGATGAAAAAATTTTCTCCCGCCTTGGAAAAACAAAAATGATAGTCCTGTCTGCCCACGACGAAGTAGGCATCATTGATAATTGCTTCGCAAAAGGCGCGAACGATTTTATGACTAAACCAATTCGTACAAATGAATTAATCGCAAAAGTTGCTCGTATGCTTGCAGATCCAAAAGATGATTTTGGTTTAAATTCTGACCAATTTGATAATTTAAAAATTGATTTGATAGCTCAAACCCTCAGTAATGATATTTACCAAATTTCTTTGACGCCGAAGGAGATGAAAATCATCGCTTTTTTTATTAAAAAGGACGATCGGCAAATTAGGCGCACAGAGCTGATTAATAGTATTTGGGGACAAAAGAAAGTAAGCGACAAAACCCTCGATATACACCTCTTTAATCTGAGATTAAAACTAAAAAAAATTGACTACGAGATAATCTATCAAAGTGGCGGATATTATAAGTTAGTAAATGCGCGTCCTTGCTCTAAAAAGTAGCAGATTCATATGTAGCAACTACATATTTGTATAGACATTTAATCTATGTTTTTTAATTTTTACTATCAAATATACGCGATTGTTTCTATATAACTTTTCTTAAGAAATCATGCGTGATAATTTAAATACTAGAGTCCGAACTCAAGAATTTAGACACGAGAAATTTTCAAATTCCGAATTTCCATGAAAAATAAAATGTTCCTAAATAGAGAATTTGAATGGCTGAAATTTAATGAGCGAGTTTTTAATCTTGCCATAGATAACACTATTCCTCTGCTTGAACGTGTCAATTTTTATAACATTTACCATAATAATCTCGATGAATTTTTCATGAAACGGGTGGGCGGTTTAAAGCGGCAGGTTTATTCTTCGGTGTCTTTTTTGTCACTCGATGGCCTAACCTCAGAAGAGCAGCTTGAGGTTATTCGAGACGAAGTCCTTAGCTTTGAAAAGTCACTAGCAAAATCATTTAGAAAGTCGTTAGTGCCAGAGTTAGAAAAACAGAATATTTTTTTCGTGAAATGGCGTGATCTAGATGATGATGAAAAGAAAAATGCTTATGAATATTTTCGCAAAAAAATCTTTCCGATATTGACCCCCATGGCCGTTGATCAAGGTCATCCTTTTCCTTTGATTTCTAATCTCTCACTTTCATTAGCGGTTTCTTTGCAGCATTCTGAAGATGACGACTTACTTTTTGCGCGCATCAAAATGCCGAAACTAGCGCCAAAATGGTTGCATTTTTCAACTGACAAAAATCCTAAGAAGCTGCGTTTTGTAAGTATAATAGAAGTCATTCAAGCTTTTATTTCTGATGTATTTCCGGAAATGAAAATTTTAAATACGTTACCATTTCGTATCACAAGAAATATAGACATCTCGAATCTTGAAGACGAGGATGTCGAAGATTTGCTTGAGACAATTGCCGAAGAAGTAAAATTACGCAAATTTGCTGACATCGTCCGCTTGGAAGTTCCGGAAAATGCCGACCCTTGGCTTCTGGACTTTCTTACGCAAGAACTTGAAATATTAGAACCTGATATTTATGAAAGTCAGAACGACCTTTGCTCTAAAGATTTAAGCAGCATCTATAAATTGGCTTTTCCTCATTTAAAACACCCACCATGGTTTCCACTAACCCCACAACGCTTGCGCGAAGATTTAAATATATTTGATGCTATTAAAAAGGGAGATATATTAGTACATCATCCTTACGATAGTTTTTCTACCAGCGTAGATCGATTTATTGCAAGCGCCGCAGAAGATCCAAATGTCATAGCTATTAAAATGACTCTTTATCGTACGAGTGAAGACAGCACAATCATTGCGTCTTTAATCCGCGCTGCCGAACGCGGAAAACATGTGGTGTGCCTTGTAGAAATTAAGGCTCGCCTTGAGGAAGAACGCAACATTCATTGGGCCCAAAAGCTAGAAAATGCTGGGGCACACGTCGTCTACGGGATAATTGGTTTAAAGACTCATTGCAAAGTTACGCTCATCATTCGTAAGGAAAACGACGATTTTATTCCCTACGCCCACATTGGAACGGGGAACTACAACGGAAATACAGCCAAACTCTACGAAGACTTCGGTTTATTTATTCGAGATAACGCTTTAACTGATGAGATGATAGAGCTATTTAATTTCCTGACAGGACGTTCGAGAAAGAAAGATTTCAAACAACTTCTTATTGCTCCAATAAATTTAAAACAAAAAATACTTGATTCGATTCAAGAAGAGATCTCCAATGCAAAAAGCAAAAAAGCAGCTTTCATCTATGCAAAATGCAATGGACTCGAAGACCCAGAAATTATTGAAGCTCTTTATGAAGCCTCAAGAGCTGGGGTTAAAATAAAAATGATAATTCGCGGGTTTTCATGTCTTCTGCCTGGTGTAAAAGGCATGAGCGACAACATTGAAATAATTTCCGTCTTAGGTCGCTTTCTAGAACATTCTCGAATCTATTGGTTTCAAAGTGGCCAAGAAAATTTGATTGGCGGCAAAGTCTATATTGGCTCTGCAGATCTCATGCGCCGAAACTTAAGAGGAAGAATCGAAGTTATGGTACCAATAGAAAATATTCGCCACAAGCAAGAAATTTTCGACTTTCTGGATGATCTTTGGGCTTGTAAAAAATCATCTTGGGAGCTCAGAGATGACGGTGAATATTACCCTCGAGATCAAACTAAAGTGAACACAAAAAATGCAGATCCGCGATCATCGCAAGATGCGCACTTTTATTTAATGTCTAAGTTTAAAAAAATTCATGAAGATGCTCAAAATGTAGATCGGGAGTTGAATAAATTATGAAGTTGCTATTATTACGCCATGCAATAGCAGAAGACTTATCTCAATCGCAAAAAGATGAAGATAGGGCACTTACAAAATCTGGCATCGAAAAAATGAAGCGTTATGCAAAAATATATTCTTCAGCGTGCCACAGTATTAAATTTATTGTAGCTAGCCCCTACTTAAGAGCTCAGCAAACTGCAAAGATTTTACAAAAAAGGGCGGGGTGCGCTCTATTTACTCATAGCTGCTTGATTCCATCGGCAGACCCAAAAGAGATTTTTGCTGTTTTGAGCAAAGAATTAGAAATGAAAACAGAAGTGCAAGATACGATCGCTTTGGTTGGCCACCAACCTTATCTTTCTTATTTACTTGCAAATATTTGCCAATCTCCTGCCAGTTCTTTTGTTTTTAAAAAAGGTGGCGCTGCCTTTGTTGAAATTGACAATCTCGAAAAATCGACGGGAAGACTTTTGTGGATGAGTTCACCGTCTTTGTTCAGAGAAATTAGCGAGCAGCTCTAGTAGCATCCCATGGCGCAAACCAATTTTTGGAGTCAATACCTTATCAAACCCAAATGTCTGCATTGTTTTTAAAATAAGCAAACTTGCTGGCAAAATAACATCGACTCTATCGACCCGCAAATCGAGTTTAGTGACTCTATCGTCATGACTGAACCCAAAAACAATAGCAACTAACATTTCCATTTGATTTTGGGTAATAAATGCCCTATTGGAATGATTAAATATAATACGGCTTAATTTATTAAGGCTGCGTGCATTTCCGCCTGTAGCAATAAATCCGTGGTCTGGTTGCTTAATAAACTCCTTAAAATCGCCTAAATCGTCGATATAGGTTTGAATAATTGATTCTAAATATTCTCTGCTTAAGTAAGGTTTACTCATATTTATATCGTTGACAAGTCTTACCGCACCTGCTTTTAGGCTTACATAGTTTAAATATTTCTCGCCTTCACTTAGGACAAATTCGCAGCTCCCCCCACCTATATCTAGCAATAGATTTTTGCCCGATTTTATTTTTAGTTCATGCGCAACCGCTTTATGTATCAGCCTAGCTTCGCGCTCACCATCAATTAGAACAATTTGCAATCCAGACTTATCTCGCACTAGTTGTATCAATTGCTTATGATTTTTTGCCTCTCGTAAGGCGCTTGTTGCACCAACAAAAAGAGCGTCAACTTTTTTTTGCTTAAAAATCTGCGAGAATTCAACCATCGCATCTACAAGAGCTTTTTGTTTTTCAGCGCTTATTGAACCTTGAGTGAACACATCCTCGCCAAGCCGTATAGGCGATCTCACGCTAAATATCTCTTTGAAGCCTGCTACTCCTAAGTGCTGCGCAATAAGGACACGGATACCATTTGAACCTATATCAATTACACCAAAGTTCACTTTTACCTACTTCTATCTTTTTATAAAATCCGGAGATTGCTATTTTCAAAACTAATTATTAGTATTGTTGCAGCAAAACACAAATTTTATCTTTGGACGGCAAGGTCTTTTAAATAAAACCTTCCGAACAAAACATGTGCGCAATCAAAAATCATGGAGGATTTTACTGTGAATCGTTCGTTTTCTATTCGTTGCTTTAACCTTATTGCTCTCTACACAATTATTTTAATGATTAGCTGCGGCGAATCAACAGATTCAACCTTGAAACAATTGCCGTCTGTTGGAAAACCGGAAGTAGGCTACGATTTTTTAGTAAATGAAAATTATGTCGGCTGTGGAATTCCTGTCTCAGTTTTCGAGCCTGGCGTATCAGCACTGAATATATATTCAAAAATCGGCGGCCACGACAGCAATCTCTACCCTGAAATAAGTGGAAGAAATGAACTCAATAAAGATGTATCTTTTTTCGCCAATCGAACGATCGGGCCAGATGGCGTTGATATGGTCAGTCCAAATTGTATGCTTTGTCACTCTCAAGCAGTCGACGGCAAAACAATTGTTGGCCTTGGAAACATTACCTTTGATTACACCATTCCATTTCTTAAACAAGCCATGCAGGCGAGTCCAATCTTAACAAAAAACAAAGCCGAACGTGAGCAGCTCTCTCGTTTTACTCGCATCGGCAAAGAACTTGCGCCCTATATTCGCACCAGTACAGTCATTTCAAACCCGGCTATGCAAATTGCTGCCGTGTTGGGAGCTCACAGAGACCCCTATACACTCGAATGGTCTGATGAAGCCTTTCTTCCCATGCCTTCAAAAGACCATGCGCCTATTGACGTACCGCCTTGGTGGCGCATGAAATATCGCACCTCAATGTTCTATAGTGGAGAATACCGCGGCGTGCATCGTCGCCCGATGATGGGATCAAGCGCATTATGCATTGACAGTGTCAAAGATGCTGAAGCATTAGATGATGACTTTGTGCATGTCGAAGCTTTTGTAAAGTCCATAGAACCGCCAAAATATCCGTTCCCGATCGATCGAAATTTGGCAGCTAAAGGCAAAACAACTTTTGAGCAAAACTGCTCTAGATGTCACGGTAACTATCATGAAGATGGCCGCGTGGAATATGAAGAAGAATTCATCCGCATCGAAGATATCAATACCGATCGAGCATTAATGGAGCAACAAAATTGGTTCTGGACGACCTATAAGATTCTCTTTGAAGGATTCTATGGCGAACTTAAGGACAATGTCGGTACTCAGCAGGCGTACTTAGCACCACCCCTTGTAGGCATTTGGGCCACGGCTCCGTTTTTGCATAACGGCTCTATTCCTAATATTGCAGAACTATTAGAACCTGAGGCGAGACCGACTTATTGGCTAGTAAATGATCAGCTTACTTTTACAGAATATGACCGCGAAAAGCTTGGATGGAAATACAAACCACTTAAACAAGGAAAAGATTCCACCATCAATCCCTTGAAAAAGTCTTATATTTACGATACGACTTTGCCGGGATATGCCAACCACGGGCATGATTACGGAAAAGATCTAGAAAAAAATGAACGAATTGCCGTTTTAGAATATCTAAAAACTCTCTAGAATTAAAAACTGCAAATTCATCATGATTGTAATTAAGATTGTTGAATGAACAGTGAAAAAAAAAATTACTATGATCACGATGCCACTTGGAAAAAGCGCCGAGAACTCGGAACACCTATTTGGGGATCCTATTCTTATAAAATGTACCGCGAGGTTCTCGACGCTATACTCGAGTTTCATAAAGAACACGAGTTATCTGTTTTAGACATAGGATGTGGGGCAGGCGCTTTCGGTGAATTCCTCAGGTCCACGAAAGAAACGACTGCTCTTAGTGACCAAGAATTTTCATTTCTAGGTATAGACTCTAGCAACGAAGCAATTGAATTAGGAAAAGAGCGTTTTAATTCACTTAATCTTGAATGCATAGATTTTGCTTCCGGACCATGTCCAGTTGACTTTCATCGTAGATTTTCTGTTGTCACCGCTATAAACGTTTTACATTGTTTGGTCAAAGCTGAGCATAGATTGCAAATGTTAAAAAATTTGCAAGCATGTTTGAAACCTGGCGGCCTTTCCATTGTCACTGGCATGATTAAGCCCGTACTCGATGACTATCGTGAAACAATAAATGCGCGATACTACGCCGATAGAGATGAATTGATTGCTGAATACAAAGAAGTGGGACTAGGTAAAATTGTTTTTGAACGCACCCAACTCGCCAGTGGTCGCGCCAAGATTAGCAACCACTTTGCAATACTTTCTCTCTCATAAAACCTTTAATTCTTGAAACCACAGATTTCATGTCACTCATTTTCAAATTACATCTAATATCCAAATTATATGCAGGCTTCACTTGAAAAAACTGAACACTATAAATTCTCTACTAGAGTTTCAAAAATTACATTCAACTTTCTAAATAAACATTGGTGCAGTCTTTGCTCAAAAGAGCTAATATTCTCTTCAACACTGTACTTTAGTCAAAACTCTTCTTTCTGTTATGATTGCTATCGCGGAATTCTTAATGCAAAAAGATGCTTATTTGAAAAAAACATACTTTTAACTCGCAATGCTCATCTCGAAATAAGAAAACCAATCTTCCTCTATTCGATTTTTGGGTACCAAACAAAGATAAAAGCCCTCGTTCTAGAAAGTAAAATCAGGGGCAATCCCCGCACGCTTAGCATAATAGAGTCGATAATTTCTCACGATAGAATAATAAATAGGATAGTGGAGCAAACAACACAAATATCGATATGCCCCTCTAGCTTATGGAGTCGCTACCATGGTCGAACAGATCTTGCATCATTTATGGCTGAAAAAACAATGGGCGAAACACAATTCCCAATCGACAAGAGCCTATTTCCTTGGCACTTCGGATTCACAAAGCGTTCGAAATTAAAGGCAAAAAAATCTATAAAAACTTTACCTACATCCGCGAGGACAGTATTTGAAACAGAGTGGGAGGACATTGACAGTTTTGAAAGGGAATTTAATAGCAAAAAGTTTCATATCATCATCGATGACATCTTCACGACTGGATGGACTGTTTTAAATACAATTAATTTAATTGAGTTAAATAACATACAAAATCAAAACAAAGACATAAATTACCTGGTCATTTGCTTAGCGAGAAAATAGCGTTCGTTTTGTTATGCGCTGGCGCGAAAATGCAAACACCTAGGGCGTGTTAACAATAATATTCTGACTCTTTGCAGAATAGTCAAATTCCATTGGTAAATATACCTGCAACTCGCCTCTCGGTAGTCTTGGCACTTTCCAGTTATTTACTTTATCCATGATGCAGCTTAATAACTTCTCAGAATCACCAGAGCTGCGGTAGACACTTTTTTCAGCTTTTCTAAGTTTGCCATCTTGAGAAAATCGCAAATCCAAATATAGAAACATTTTTAGATTTTTTTCCAACTCTCTCGCATCTGCATAACAAGCCCGCAACTCTTCTAAAGATGGGAAAATGACTGATATAAAGCGTCTATACGTCAATTCACCCTTCATTGAGAACTTTAACCCCCTCAGGGTATATTGATTTTTCTGATGACTTAAGGCATCTAAGAAAAAAGGAATATAGACTCGCGTTTGATCTCCCTTTGTGATTCTTTCAAATTTCCAGCCATTAATTTGTGCCACAAAACACTTGGAAAGATCGTCAATTTCGTAATCAGATTGTGCTTCCTGCAATTCACTAAAGACAACATCGCCACTGTCAGCGATAATAAAATTAAAAGCCAGACGTGCATTTAAGTGCAAGTCTTCTTGTAATGATTGCTCATAACATTTTTCTAAATATTTCTTGTTTTTATCGACAACTTGCCAAACGCTCTCTTTAGTTCTTTGCCCAGATAGAACCATAGAATAGCCACTCTGATTCAGATAGCGCGGAAAAGATCTTGTCTTATCACTCGTCACACAAGAACAAAGCATTAAGATCACTGCGGCGAGCACACTTTTAACTAACATCTAATAACTCCGAATATTAACTTTCGACTATAAGAAACCGTTTTCCATAAGCGCCTATTTACATTATTAAAACAATTTTCTGTGGCCGACTACATAATCCTTCAAATTCCGCCTAGACTCGCCCTTCAATGTGCCTATAATCAGCCTTCAATTAAACTTTTGGAGTAGCGATGCATTCCGATAACAGTTCAGAGTATGCCGGCCTGACACCGATGCTACGGCAATATTTTGATTTAAAAGCGCAAAATCAAGATACAATTCTTATGTTTCGCATAGGAGATTTTTATGAAATTTTCGGCGAAGATGCCATAGAAGTCGCAAAATTATTAGATATTGTCTTAACTAGCCGAGAAAAAGGTTCTCAAAACGAAAAAATTCCTTTTTGTGGTGTTCCTCACCACAGCGCCCAGGGTTATTGGCTAAAACTTATAAACCTTGGACGAAAAGTTGCGATTGCCGAACAAATGGAAGACGCCTCTAGTGCAAAAGGGCTGCTTAAGAGAGAAATAGTACGAATCATGACGCCGGGCTGCCTCGACGAGCTAGAAGGCTTAAATGCGCATGAACCCAATTTCATTTTCTCGGTTTACGAAGAACCTGAAACAAAACAAGTCATTCTTGTTATTGCTGATATTACTACAGGGCTATTGCGCAGCGGTCCACTTCCAGATGTAAAAAAATTAATCTCCATGATAGAGATCTACCGACCTAAAGAACTGTTATGCAGGAGTTATTATGCGCCATTTTTACTGAGTTTGACCGAAAGCTACAGAAGCCATTCGCCCTTAGTTTTAAGCCATTTTAATGAAGCTGTACTGCGCGATGCCAAGCAACAACTAGATATAATGAATTCAGTTTTTGCAAATAGCTGGCAGCATTTCAATATCGATATTGCTTTATGCATACCTGCTATCACTGGACTCTTTGCATATTTGCGCTCATTACATTTTGACATAAGACAATTTTTAAACATCACGCCTCTGCAAGATGCCTCGACGATGGTACTTCAAGAAAATGTCCTGCGAGACTTAGAAATTTTCGAAACAAGTCGCCGCCGTCAAGTACAGGGGAGCTTATACAGTATAATAAATCACACTTTGTCTCCAATGGGTGGCCGTTTGTTAAGGCAGAATTTAACCTCGCCACTAACTGATAAAAAGTTAATTTGCGACAGGCAAAATACGGTCACATCTCTCTTAAATTTAGGCGAGATCCGACTTGAACAAGCTCGGCAGCATATTCGCAATCTGCCTGACTTAGAGCGGCTTGCAACAAGAATGCTGCATCGCAAAATAACCCCATTTGAGCTACAAAAATTACAACTCGCTTTGAATGCAATAATTCAATTCAGTAAACAACTATTGTCCGCGACACAAAATGAGTTTTTAAATCAAGCTACACAGTCTATAGAAAACATTTCCTATTGCCAGAAATTGCTAGAAGAAGCACTCGCAGCAAATCTCGTCGGTTTTGGCAGTGGACAAGGCGTTTTTAGGCCTGGCTACGATACTGACTTGGATGAACTCACCGATCTTATTCAGAATGGACAACAGAGCCTCGATAACTATGCTGAAAAACTTCGCAAAGAAACACAAATTTCAAGTCTCAAAATAAAGTATCACAAATCCTATGGTCACCTAATCGAAGTCACTAAGTCGCATTTAATTAAAGTACCAAGCCACTTTATCCGTCGCCAAACAATGGTAAACTGCGAAAGATTTTTGACTCCCGAATTGCAAGAACTAGATGAAAAAATCACCTTAGCTGCTGATCGCTTAGCGCAGAAAGAGAGTGCGTTGTATGCCTTACTTTTAGACAAACTTTCTAGCCAATATGCTTATTTAAAATCTGCCTGTGACACTTTTGCCACCTTGGATGTACTCCAGGCTTTTGCCTGGCTCGCATTAAAAAACAATTACAATCTTGCAAAGTTTAGTAACAGTGGAGAGTTAAAGATCGTTGCCGGACGCCATCCGATGGTTGAAGCGTGTGTCGCAAAAAATGAATTTACGCCCAATGACCTTTATCTAAGTGCGACCAAGTCCCAAGCTATCATTACTGGTCCGAATATGGCGGGCAAGTCGACACTTATGCGTCAAACCGCAGTCATTGCCATACTCAACCAAATTGGCTCCTACGTCCCAGCTCTATCGGCAGAGCTACCGATTTTTGACCAAATATTTACGCGAATTGGAGCGTCTGATGACCTTTCGCAAGGTCAATCTACTTTCATGGTCGAAATGACAGAAGCTGCTCTTATTTTACGCGAAGCCACTAAGCATAGCCTTGTCATTTTAGATGAGGTTGGGCGAGGAACATCAACCCAAGACGGCCTAGCAATCGCTTCTGCAATCCTCGATGACCTGGCGAATAGATTGAGATGCTATTGTCTATTTGCAACCCACTATCATGAACTCATCCCATTTAGCCAAAAATATGAAAATATTTTACATCTTAAAGCCGAGGTCGAAGAATCCAGTCTTGGAATTCGCTTCACCCACAAGGTGATTCCAGGAGTCAGCGGTAGATCTTTTGGAATAGAAGTAGCAAAACTCGCCGGTATACCAAATTCGATCATTGAGCGAGCACAGAAATTAATTGAACAAAACACACAAGAACAAGGAGGCTCTAATATTGAGCTCGGCGCAAACAAAAGAAATTTGATGCATTTAAAAGAAACAAGCGACAGCCAGAATTCAGATTTTAGTGAAATTTGCGAGCTTTTAAGAAGCATCGCCATTCCCAAGACAACGCCACTACAAGCTCTCAATATTATTGCAGAATTGCAGTCTATGCTCTTGCGGCCAAAGCAGCGCGAAATATTCACACTTTTATCTAACAAACCTGAGCAAAAACTTCAGAATTAAAGGCCCGCAAACAATGAATAGCTCTTACACTTACATTTTTTTCTAGGTATTTTTGGAATATTTCTTTATATTTGTCAGTTAATACCATTAACAATGTTAATTTTTATATTGCGCAGTATTAATAATATTATCATTTACGAGATCAAGTACGATGGCGACAAAATCAGCAAAAAAATCAAAAACTTCAAGCAAAGTGCCCGCAAAATCAAGCTCTAGCAAGCCCGCAAAAAAAGCACTTACAACTTCCACTGTCAAACAATCAAAAAACCCAATAAACACTAAATCACCTGTTGCCGCTAAAACAACTGAGCAAAAACCAGTTAACAATAAAACAACAGTCAGCCAACAAACAAAAGGTAATACAAAAATCACGCCAAAGCCGACGCAGAAAGAAACTGCAAAACCTGATCATAAAAATATTGGATCAACTTCAATGAATCTAAAAACAAGTGAGAAACTCGCTCGAGAAGAATTACGCGAAGAGCTCATTGAAGAAAAATCTCGCATTAAAGCCCTGGGCTCAGGAGAAGATCACGAATTGTTTACTCACGAGGAACTCAACGCTTTTCGCAAAATGCTGAAAGAAGAAAAAGAATCTATCTTACAAAAAGCCAAAGCTGCGGTTGAAAGTGGCCAGATCCACATCGATACAAATGAAATAAAAGACGATGTTGATCTCGCTACTGCAACAGTTGAGCAAAATCTCACTTTTCGCTTACTAGATAGAGACAGAAAATTACTTTCTGGTATTGAACGTGCTTTAGAAAAAATCGACTCAGGAGAGTTTGGCTATTGCGAAGGCACAGGGGAGCCCATTCCTAAACGCAGACTTGAGCTGCGTCCCTGGTGTCGCTACAGCGTAAAATATAAAGAGCAACTTGAGCGCACTAAAAAGACCGGCCGAGGAGTGGCTGACGACGATGAAGAGTACTAGAATTTAATCGCAGCTATTCACAAAGCAGTGGCGTCTGCACTTCGCTTGGATCTAGTCCACTCACAAAAGATTGAAATGAGTTACAAATATTAGACTTTTGTGCTTCCGAAAAACTCCCTATACCACCTTGTTTTTGAGTAAATTTATTAATACTAGACTCTAATTGCGCAGCGGCTTTTTTATTAAGCTGACCTTGAAGCGCTTTGGTTTTTGCTTCGATATCGGTAATCTCTCCGGACTGCGCCGATTTTATTATCTCAGCTGTTGCCTCTACTCTATCTAATATTTTGACAACGGGAGCAGTCATGTTTGCGGGCAATCCTGCAATTGCAGCAAAAGCAGCTGTAGTCGTTTTTAAATTTATTAATGTGGTTTGCAACATCGACTCATCTGCAAATCCATTTTCTTCAGGCAATGCAAAAATTGCATCGGCGCTTTCCTTGAGACTCATTAAGGTTTCCATATACTCGTTGATATTACTAAAGCTGACTGTATTTAATAACTTGATGCGCTTTAATAGATTCGTTTCTGCTTCCTGCTCGGGTTCATTTAAACTTACAACTTCTTCTTGGCTATACATAATTACATTAGCAAATGCCAAGGCCTCGCCGAGATGCGCTAAGGCCCAAATCAAATGGGCCTTAGACTTTGATTCGCGGCTATATTTAGTTTGCTGGCAATTGTGTCGAGAATCTTCAGCAAAACGAATTCCCCCTTCGTCTCCGTTCGAATCATCGACAAAAGGACAAACATATTTTATTGCTTGATTAAAATTATTTAGACTGTTTATTTGATAACGAACGCTATCTTGGTCTTCGACAACTCCAGGTTGATTTGGAATTATAAGTGGATATTGAGCAAACTCACCTGTCACATCGATTCCACGCTCTTGCTCGCTATCTCCCAAAATTGCATAGTCACTTTCACTTAGAGGTAAAATACACGCCAGAGAAAGCAGCACATCACCCGCAGAAGCATTTTGCTGCGGACTTTTGCATCCAGCCACGTCTGTTCCTTTGGCTGTCTCAATCAAACGACGAGCAATAATTACGGGATCGAGTCCTGCCCGCGATAGACTAATAAATCCAAGTAAAACCGAAACAGATTCGTCATTGGGTTGCATCGCATTAGCCTGCTGAGCAAGGTTCGCTGATTTATCAAATTCACCATTGTCATAAGCAATTTGAGCTCGTTCTTTTAATGCTTTAAACTCTGCTTCTTCACTCGAGCTAGAATAAACAAATCGATTAAAATTTAATGAATTGCCACAACCTTGACTAAAGGCTAAGGAAGCAATTGATAGATTCATCACTAATTTTCTAATCATGAAAGTCACCTTAATTAATTATTAATCTGTGAAAAGCTGCATGCTCTCGTCAGCTTCGACAACATGATATTTATCTCTCAACACCTTTTTTGCGTAATCACTGGAGTTTCTAAGTTTGTCAATTTCAATAGAAATGTTGGCATTTCTTTGTTGCAGTTCATCGACTGCGCGAGACAGATTTATTTTGCTTTTTTTGAGCTCAAAAAAGGCTGGAATGATGTGTCCACCTCGAACGACACTAATAGCTATAACAGACAGAGTTAAAGCTTGAATTAAGATCAACCATTTCATTGATAAGTAATATGGATTTCTCAAAATGATCTTCTTGTTGCAGTCAGCTATTTAGATTGATTTTATGACTTTTATTTTAACACGATTTCGCGCGACATAATAATTTGCAAGAATTTTTACTTTAAGAATTCTATCGACACTGGGCGGTTTGATTTTGCATTTGCATGCCAATTATGGACTCTTTGGCAATGTAAGTAAAATCGTCAGAATTATCTATATTTTCATTGGGTAAATTCTCAATCTTAATTTTTGGCTCTTTTTCTGAAGTTTTATTTCCAACATTTGTTTGATCAGAATTGCTTGCAGTATTATTTTGCTGCGAATTGTCTTCTGATTGTTTTTGAGGCAAAACGACTCTACTTACTCCACCACTGACATCATCATCGTCCACAGTAGAAACCGCTGCGATCGGTGTAATTCCCAGGTAGCTT
>JAGOVF010000046.1 GCA_018060885.1 Oligoflexales bacterium
CTCTATGGGCAAACACGAACTCAAAGTTTGCAACAAACCAAGCATAAAAATCAGCTTTGAATTTTTTTTCTTTAACACCCTATAACCTCAAGCTTGCGGTCTTTGAATCGAGAACAATCGCCTTAAATTTTTTTCTACCATCTAAGGATTCGAGATCCACTGTCTCTCCTTTTTCTGCGGAACTCAGCGCCTTGGCACTGCCGCTTAATTGTAAGTTTTGGCTATTAACCAAATACGTAACTACAGCGCCGCGGCGCATCGTTTCCTCTTTGGCGAGCGAAGAAAGGCGTATGGGCTGACCTGCTGCAATATTATTTTTGAGAATCAATGTTTTTTTTAAATCTTGCTGTGAGATATATTCTTGCTGTGCATGCCTATTGAGCTCAGTCCATTTTAATAGAACATCTTCACTCGAAATAATAGCGCCCTCTTTTAGATTTTTTGCTGCAACAGGAATTTGTCTTTCTACTCTAAGTCGCACATAAGCTGAGTATTTATTTGTTTCCGCAGCCTGGGATGCATTTTCATCTGATTCATGGATGACTAAATCTATCATCCTGCTATTTAATAAACCATTCAGTATATCTTCTTGAATAGGCTCTTCCAGCAATGGGAAATACACTTCAAAGTGCTCATTCTTTGCTATAATTGGCCGCGCAAAAGATAAGTGTTGGACATAGATGCGATACTTCGACTCTGGTGGTAACACTTCTTTTAAACGTTGACTGAATTTTTCGCTGACATATTCAGGTGTGACTTTCTTCTGAAAGGCTAAAAGTTTTATATAACTTGGACCTTGAACCTCAATTTTAATATGGGGCCATTCTTCTTTTATCTGGTCTAATATTTTTTTCTGTTGAATGATTAAAGACTGATTTAAGTCTGGCTTATCAGCTAAAGTGCTTCCTAAGATTTCCTCACAAATACTCTCGCTTCCCGCACAATCTGCCACGTCGCTTAAATAGACAAAATCATCTTTGATATAGACTTCGACCTGTCTCAGTTTGATTTTTATGAGTTCTAACTTTTGCAAATTTTCGCCGAGATATTCAGCTGAGTTAGCAATAGGAGCTTCGACTGGTATGCTTTGCCCATATAAGTAAGGGTAAAAACCGCACAAGCTCGTTAGTAAACGTAGAACAATTTTAAAAAATTTATTCAAACGCTTACCTTATGTTGTTGGTAGTTTGTAACAATTGATCACCTGTTTGTATGACTTTTGAATTGATTTCATAGGCTCGTTGACCAGCTATCATATTCACCATCTCTTCGACGATATTGACATTTGATGCTTCTAACTGCCCTTGGGCTATGCGACCTATGCCATTTTGATTAGCTGTACTTACAATCGCTTCGCCGCTTGCTTCAGTCGGCAAATAAAGGTTACGTCCATCTGATTTCAAGCCGACTGGGTTGACAAAATTTGCAAGTAAGATCTGGCCGATTTCCTGTTTTTCGTTGCCAACTTTAATAGTCACAACACCGTCCATCCCAATATGAAAATCTTGGGCTTCAGGCGGCACGATAACCTCAGGAACGACAGGAAATCCATCACTCGTCACTAAGCGCCCCGTGTTATCCTTGGTAAAATGGCCGTCGCGCGTATAGGCCATTGTGCCATCATTTTTTTGGACACGAAAAAAGCCTTCGCCTTCGACCATTAAGTCTAAGTTACGATCTGTGATCTTGATACTACCCTCAGTAAATAACTTGTCTACCGAAGCCAGACGTGCACCCGAGCCGATTTGTATACCACCCGGAACCACAGTTCCTGCGGTCGAGCTTTGTCCGGGTGCGCGCAATGTTTGGTAAAGTAAATCATGGAAGCTTGCCCGAGAACGCTTAAATGAATCTGTGTTGGCGTTGGCAAGGTTGTTGGCGATGGTATCAATATTGACCTGCTGCGCCTCCATACCGGTAGCCGCTGTAAATAAAGACCTCAACATGATCACCTCCCTATGAAATTCTTAGTATCTGTTCTGAGTATCTAGTCTTAATGTCTAGCCTTGGATTCTGCCGATTTCGTTATTAGATTTTTCCATCATGGAATCATAATTTTTAAGTGCTTTGGTATAAGCTTCATAAGAGCGGTGTGCGACGATCATTTGAGTCAAATTTTCTATCGCATTGACATTCGAACCTTCAATAGACCCTTGAATCACTGTTGGAATATCTATGCGACTTAAATCTTGCTCTGGACCGCCATAAAAGTAGAGGTTGCCGCCTTGTTTTTCTAACTGAGTCGTATCAGCAACATCGACCACCAATATTCTATCGATCAGGCGACCATCTTGGTAGACTTCGCCATTTTGATTAACTTTAAAGTCTTGGCCATAGAGAAAAATATTGCCTCGCTCGCCTAACACTGCATGGCCATCTTTATTGACTAAGACTCCGTTAGTATCGAGGCTAAAGCTGCCATCGCGCGTGAGCCTCTCACCTTGATGGGTATGGACTTTGAAAAATCCTTGGCCGTCGATCATAAAATCCATGGGATTATTTGTGACTCTTTCAGGGCCTTTTGTCATATCGGTATAGACTTTATCGATACCAACATAGTCGACTTCGTTGCCCCGCAGCGGCATGATGTCCTCTAAAGAAATTTTATAATTCGCTGGTGGTAAGGGGCTGGTGTAGTTTTTTTCCGGCTCGGATATGAGTTTTTTAAAAGTGATTTTTTCCGCCTTGAAACCTGAGGTGTTGACGTTGGCTAAGTTGTTCGCAACAATTTCTAAAGCTCGCTCTTGCGCGAGGGCTCCAGAAAGAGGTGTGTAGATGCTTTTAACCATCGCCGACTCTCCAATAAGATCTGTAAATTGTAGATTGTCTCTCAGCTGTTTATGCAAGATCTTTGCCAAATTTTTTTATTAGAATTAAGCCATTGAAATTCCAGAAGTAAAATATCATGGAGCAACATTTACGGATGAAAGTGAGCATAACGTCAAATTTCTTAAGGCCTTTTTTGCCGAGCGTCAATAGTCCAGGTGCAATAAAAGTCAGATAGTTGACGCCAATTAATAGAGTAAAAGCCAATTAATAATTGATAGTTATAAAATATTTAAGGAAGGAGTCTTTGAATGCCGATTAGTCTAGAGACTATAATGCGACTTGATTTCTAATCTTATGACAAAGGCAAAAGCAATGAGACATTTCTCACACGAATCTTTCTCGATTAGAATGCTATTAATATTTATTTCGATTTTTTTCAATTTAAGTTGCAACGACAATACTATGACAGGAGGAGCATTTGCGGGAAAAGCAAAATCTGCCGATGAATTGCCTGAGCCTCCGACAAACGATACCCCAATCGCCAAAGATAAAGATAAAGATAAAGATAAAGATAAAGATGAGGATGAAGTTGATAAACCAAAGCCGCCTAAGCCTGATCCAGAAATCGCGGATCTTTGTGCACAGGCAAAAAAAGATAAAAAACTCGAGTCATCGATACAAACAATAACCTTTGAAGCTACAAAATCAAATGTGCAATGTCCTTGGGGCCTAGATGATAATTTGGCTATAAATGAAGGATTTATTACAGCGAGGGTGCACCAAAAAAGTGTCGTGGAATTTAACGACGCCAAAACACTTTGTGGTGTTGAGTTTGATTTTAGCATTTTTAACCAACAGCATGTTGAGATGGTGACGGATGATATTATGTTTTTTACTGTTGGAGCAATGAAGGACAATAATAAAACGAGCTCAGATTTTGTAATTGCTTCGACTTTTGACTTTTCCGAGATCTTAGAAAAAGATAATAATCTTTTGGTTTACGATTGGCTAAAACTCAGAAACACCAAACAAAATCCAAATAAAGGAGTCAATGAAACTCCGTTTTGTATAGAATCTAGTCCTGGTTCCTGTGAAATCCCAGGGCACGCGACTCCAGGTCCATTTTCCATCTTACTTTCGGATCCTCTGAGCTATAAATTATCAGAACTATTTAAAAATAGTGCTCAACTCGAGTTTGGTTTTATAGTAACTGGAGATAATAATTCTTCTTCTGACTGCCAGCACGATAAACCGTTCGTATTTGATATTAAACTAAACTATATAAAATAGTGCTTGAACCTTCGGCCAGCCTCTTATATACCTTTCTGACTTATGCAAAATATTTATGTTGTATTTACAAAATTCGCTGTCGTAGCTTTTACTCTTCTAGTAGGAATCGCTTGTTCGCCTCAAGTCGAAGAAGTTAGTTCTGAACTTAATCGTCTTGTTACTAACGAAGACAAGGGTCTTTGTGACTGTCAAAGTTTAAAACTCTCTCAAGATGAGTGGACTTCAATTCAAAACATGGCTTATTTCGAATCTGGCTCTGGCTCAGATCGACTTAAAGAATGTGCCGTTGTGGCACAATCTATAGTTGGGCGTATGTGTTACTCAGGGCTTTTTGGTTATTTTGCCGGTCAGGCCGGAATTACATGGTCAGCAGGGCAACGCCTGCCAGCACTCGGCGTCATGACGCCATCGCAATACGAACCACAAAGAGCTTACCAAATTCAATATGCTGATGGCAGCCGCAAAGTCGCCCAGAATAATAACCGCCGCATCACAGAATCTCAGAGTTATACCGTCTATGGTTCCAGAGGACAGGTTGACACAAATTTGGCGTCGCAATGTGGCCAAGAAGTCGATAAATACTTGCGCAACACTCACTACCAAACTCGCGGTGGCACTGCTCCCGTCTACTTTGCTGCGAGCACTTCTGATTTGCAGGCTATCGGAGTTCTGAATGTTATCAGAGACTGGAACCATGAATTTAAAAATGACGGCACGGGAAATATTTTTGGCAACTATTTACCGGTGCCGCAGTGTGATCTTTCAAAAGGTACTGCTGTAAATGGCAGCAGTTCTTCCGGAACGACCCCAGTAGAAGAACGCGAATGCCCAGCATCTGCACCAGACTCAACATTTCAATGTGACGCAGATGATTGCAACGTGAGATTAAAGCCGGGTAGCTCCGCTGATAATCCACCCATAGGTAAGGCAACTCGTCGAGATGTTTATCCAGTCTTGGCCCACGCTTGCCAAAAAAGCTCGGGACAGATTTGGTATAAGATTAATTATAATGAAAATGATGCGTGGGTTTGGAGCCTACGCACCTATTAATTAATTACGACCACCACAAGTAGAATCAGAACTACAATTTAGCCATTGAAAAGTACCAGCAGATTTTTCATCTGTGCAGTAATAATAATTACCATTATCGGTATTATGAGCACAGCGAATTATCCTATTAGCGTGACAATCTCCATTAATAACAGCTCCAGTTAGTGAACAGGTATCTCCTTGCGGAGGTGGCGGTGGCGGTGGAGTAGTTCCGCAAAAATTATGATTTAGATATATATGGCTATTCACATTGCTCGGAATACGTCTACCATCTACTTCGTAACCGATCACTTTAGGAGAAGCTGAAATTATTCCGCATTCATTGGGATGATGATATTTCGCACATTTCACCTGTTGAGCAAAATCCGAATCTAGTTCAGGAGCATTTTCCAGTCTTCTCTCTATTGGTGAAGTAGCAGGTAAAAAATTATTTTCAGGTGTTGTTAAAATATTGCAGCCGTCAGATTGCTCAAACTGAAAAAAAATCTTGTAAGTTTTCATTGTAGAATCAAGTCTTGGTTTGCAAAAATATTGTGGGGGACCTCCTGCAGACACCACGAGTCGTTCATTTTCTTTTAAACTACAATTGCAAGATAAATCCATATTCGCATTACTGTTATATGGAACTTCTTCAATGCAATCGCGAAGGGGAGGAGTTGTGCTATTTTGCTGACATTCAAATGCTCGCCCCGAACTACCTTCATATCCGAGATACTTGGGCGTTTCTCCTTCTTCATTACACACACATGTTGGCTCGTTATGTACGAAAAATTTCTCTGCTGGACAGGTATTTCCCCCCTGATTTCCAGCAGGACTATTAACGAACAATTTGTTAAAGAGACTTTGACATTCACCATGTGCAACCGGTGCTACTAGCCTAGAATTTAAATAAGAGCTCAAATCACTTTCCAAAGTAGATTTAATTTCTGATACATGGACTTCAGCGCCTTCTTTCAAATATACGGAAGCTGCAACATATGGTTGCTGTCCTTCTGCTGCTTCTTTATCCAAGATAATTTCGAATTTATTTTTACTGATACTTTTTGTTACCAATGCATAGTGCGCATCAATACATTCTATTTGATATGTTTCTATATCGCTATCTTCATAGCGATTGCCTAATAATGTTTTATTCTCTTGAGCACCTAAAGTCACATTATATGGTTCCGCATATTGATGATCTGTCATTATTTCAAAATTCATTTCAATAGAGAAATTATGAGATCTTTCCGCATCCATGGTTTTAGACTCAATTTCCCGAGAAGGACTTGGACGACAACTCATTCCCCAAAAAAGCAATATCAATAACTTAATTAAAATCTGGAAATTCATATTTTCCCTCTATACCATTCCTGCAATTCTAAGATATTCTAAGCTAGAGGCTCCTTTCGGAAGAATTTGTTCTTTGCATAAGCCAACTTAGAAACGGGTAAATTATCATGTCGTTGCCTGCTTAGTTTCCGAGTCGAGTCACTATAAGTGTGAAAAAGATCCGCTATGAAAATAAGACAGAAAAAAACTAAATTTTTTTTGTAATGCAACCGATAGATTATGCGAGCGGAAATTTTCAGGATAGTTGCCACATAGATCTACCCAGCCAATCTAAGACATGGCCTTTCCTGATCATTTATAAATAAATTAGATTCATTAGGATGGGACGATGTATATGATGTATAAATGGATATCAATTTTTGTGATATTTTCATGTGCGTTTTTATTGAGCCACTGCCGGCCTGCAAAACAAGCTTCAGAAGCTGGCACATTTGGTAGCGCATCCCTTAAAGTGCAAACAAATAAATTCGATTATTAAATAATAAGAAATTTATGGCCAGCTCCTGATACATCTCACAAAAATTCTTTTAATTATACCTTTCAATATAATTCTACTGATGGTGAAAAGGTTAATAAATATGTTGATTGCCTTAAAACTAGAGTTTATGAATCACAATTATTGCATGGTCGCATAAGAACTTTTAGACACAACAAATTTGAACTAGAAAATATTGGAAATTATCTAAATATAACTATAAATCCCACGGGTATTTTGCCGACTAGTCAAAATGATATAAATGAAGCATACAGTCAAATACACGACATTTTAAATGATGATTTTATCAAAAAAACAATTGAAGAAGATGAAGAGTGTGTCGACGAATACGACGCTATTAATACTCCTACAAACAATGCAGAAATCCCAAATGCTCAGCAAGATAAATCTGAGTGCACTGAAGGGCTCACATACGCACAAAATTCATGTAATTGTCCCGCAGCAACAACTATGCATGTTGTTTCACATGGTTAT
Organism: Oligoflexales bacterium; assembly: GCA_018060885.1. Taxonomy (GTDB): domain Bacteria; phylum Bdellovibrionota_B; class Oligoflexia; order Oligoflexales; family JAGOVF01; genus JAGOVF01. The sequence goes on from JAGOVF010000046.1 coordinate 7,412, forward strand.
TTTGTGTGTAAATCAGCTGCTCAGCAAGGTATACCTGAGTGTACTGAAAACTCCCCAAACGAAATAGGCGCTTGTAGGTGCCCTTCATCAACAAGAGTTCAAACAACTGGAAATAATAGTTTTGTGTGTGTCCCCATTGCTCAAAGTGGAACTCCTCAAAACAACTCCGGTACACCTTGCACTGAAAATTTAGTACAGCGAATTGAAAGAGACGGAATTTGTAATCTTATCACGCAGGAATGTACATCTGAAAATATTTTAGAAGATATAGAAGATGCTAGTTACGCAGTGTGCCCTATAGATGAAAATAATGATGGCGGGGCTACTGACGGCGGAGCTACTAGCGGCGGAGAAATGGGCGGCAATTCCGGCTGCAATGGTCACCAAACAAATCTAGGTGTAAACGGGGATCAAAATTGCCATAGTGCTAATTTAAACAAATGTTTCCCTATTGAAAGAGTTTTGTGTGTTTTTCAAGACAATCAATATATGTGGAAAGCTTGTGAATCTGGTTGCCCACAATAAATAATAGGTAACTGTTAAGTAAGACATAAATTTTTAAGCAATGTTTTTCGAAATTACAAGGGATTTAACCGCACTTGTGACTTTTTTAAATCCGCGTAGGCATTCTAATCAGGCGCTTATTGATTACTGCAGTCAATCAAGAAGCCGCGCGAGCGAAAGTACACTACTAAGTCCGGCGCAAGAAATTTATGACTCTCTCAGCCTGGTTCTTTATTCTATAGCAGTCTGAGTGATGATGACTATACGAGAATTGCAAGTGGAAACGTGAAAGTTGCGGGCTGTGCTCTGTGGGCAAACACCGTATATTTATGTGTCCGAGGAAAAGAACAAGGTACATTGACAGAAATGAATGGCTGGATTGCTTCTTGGCCGTATCAAAGCCAATCTGGATATAATTTAGGATCACGCGGGATTTATAGTAGCCTATTGGATTACTGCAAGGCGAGTCCGAAGATTGATTAGAAGACAAGAGATCCTTCGCCTGCGGCTCAGGATGACATGCGCGGCTCAGGATGACATAATATTAAAAGCGGTAGAAAGCACCCGCTCCCCACAAATCGTGAACATACGAAGTTGATAGGCCCCAAGACCAGCTCGGTGCGTAGACTAAAGATACAGACATTTTTGGAGTAAATCGTTCGTAAAAATGACCAGCCAACTCAGTATAGACATCAGAAGTCCATTGGAATTTTTTTTCTAAATGTAGCCCGACTTCGCCTTTGTGATCCAGTGTCAGCTGAGACTCAATTAATAGAGGCAAAATATAAGCAAACGCGACAGCACCACGCGTTTCAGCTTTATCTGCCCAAGGATTTTTATGAAGTGCACCCACAGCAAAGCTTGCGTAATTATCAATCCAACGCCGTGCGAAAAAGCTAAGGTCTTGATCAGACTCATCATGATTGAATCCACCGATCTCGTAGTCCAATTCATAATTCAGCCAAGTTTGCGATAAACGAAAATTTGCTTTAGCCAAATGGCTAGCTATTTCAATACGACCATCATGATAGAGATGATCGTGAAGATGTGGGTCTTGATCTTGGATTTTTGCTAGCTCTGGCTTTGGAGTAAAACTGCTGTATTTTATCACGCGCGCCATGCCCGTTTTCATATGATAAAGATTGTGGCAGTGAAGCATCCACTCTCCGGGCTCATTCGCTAGAAATTCAATCACTTGAGTCGAGTGTGGAGCCACGTCAACCGTGTGTTTCAAGGGAGCATGATCAGCGAAGGAATTGAGCACTCGAAAAAAATGGCCATGTAAATGCATCGGGTGATGCATCATCGTATCATTGACAAACGTCATACGTATGACGTCGCCTTCACGTATCTCAATATTTCGATCTTGATATATCGCTGCGCCGTTGATGTGCCAGATATAGCGCTCCATGTCACCGCCGAGCACTAGTTTAATATCATAACGAGGAATAGAGCTTGTAAAGGCTGTCGGGCTTTTAGATTTTAAATGCGCTATGTTGACTTGGGGTAAAACATCTTGCGGAGCTTTTGTTGTTGTTTCATATTCGGCATGTTCGCTGTGCTCAGAATGATCCAGATGCTCGCTATGATCGGCAGCGCTATGGTCTGCCTTAGCGCTATGGTCTGCGTTAGCGCTTTGGTCTGCGTTAGCGCTTTGGTCTACAGATGAACCATGGTTCATGGCAGCATAAAGATTAGGAGCTGCTTTGCTTTTTGCGGGGACCTTTTCTACCTTGCCTAACTCACTCCCGCTTCCAGCGTTGATCCATGCAGAAGCAAAACCAGTCACATCTTGAACTGTGGCTCGCAGCTCATAGTTTTTAGAATCGTTCGGACTGAATACGATATCATAGGTTTCTGCCATGCCCATTAAGAGCTCTTCTGTCCAACGCGGCTCTATATCGATGCCATCTGCGGCAATGACTTGAAAAGGCAGGCCGCCTAAAGAGACATAAAAATAGCTAGAGGCTCCCGCATTTACTAAACGTAAACGAATTTTTTCTCCAGGATGCGTGCTAGCAAGCTGGCTTTCTTTTTTACCGTTGATAAGAAAGGCATCATATCCAACATCCGACAGGTCCATTCCGCCCATTCTGATCCATTCGTCATGTAATAATTGACCTAGAGCGTCGGCTTGGATTGCCCCCCACCAAGAACGTATCGTGCCTTTTTTATATAAATAATAGTCGCCGTCTTTGCGTAGATTTCTCATGATGGCATCTGGATTTTCATCAGACCAATCACTCAGCACCACAGCTAAATCTTGATCATATTTTTCTTCAGCAACTTTAGGATGTATAATGATCGCGCCATAAAGTCCTTTTTGCTCCTGTAAAGCTGTATGAGAATGATACCAATAAGTTCCATGCTGTCTTAATGTGAAGCGAAAGGTAAAACTAGTTCCAGCTTTAATCGGAGGAGTATTTACATAAGAAACTCCATCCATTTCTGGTGGTAGTAATATCCCGTGCCAATGGATAGATAGCTCTTCTTTTTCTAAAGTATTTTTTACTGTAATTTCCGCTGTATCACCTTCGTTGAATATTAAAACTGGCGCAGGTATAGAGCCATTGATGTGCAAAGCCCAATCTACAGTTTTTTTGCCGCTTAAATTAACGGCTGCTTTACTTGCAACTAAATTATATTTAACAGTTTTTGCCACCAAAAAAGTTGGAAGTAATAAATAACTAAATATCAAAATGAGCTTCATCCAAAAATGAAACATAGTGCCCTCGCATATATTATTTGAAAATTATAGGGCTCAAAGCGCCTATTGTTGTCTTTCACTTGTACAAACAACGCCATGTTTTTGCAAGCAGGACGGCGCATAGGCTTCTATTTTACTTTTCGAATTATAAAGTAAACAAGAGTGTTCTATTTTATTTTCTAACCAAAAGTATTCACTCGCCTTAGCGTCGAGGCTCAAACCCCCTTTTTCAGCCTGCATCAAACTGCCGGGTCCAGGTATTTGCATCGGTAAACCCATAAAATTGCCGATTTCTTCACAGGCGCCTTTTGCATGCACAAAGTCTGTCGCTCCATTGAGTGCTAGCCACCATTGCTTCGATGACTTATCTAACCTAGGCACACTTACATCTTTATAGAAACTTGGATGGCTTTTTGTAGAGTAAGCAAAGAAGTGTATTTCTGCAGAACTTTTTTCTGCATTGAGGCTAAAGAGCGGATCGGATAAACGCTCCTCTGCTATTTTAAGTTGAGGATTAGCAAAATCACTATTTGAAAAGGCTACAGATGTTGCATCAGGCAGAAATCTAACAAATCGATAAGATTCGCTTTGGTCTAGAATAGATCTGGTATTTCTAATCGAAAAATCTTTTCCATTTTCGACAATTTCTGTTCCAACACTCATACCTTCTTTCATAGCTCCGCCCAGTAGTTTTCCATCGTCAACCATAACGACTCTAGGAGCTAGTAATATCAAAGCCAAACCTGCGGCTAAAGTAGTCGCAACCGTCACAAAACCAGCCAACACCGCACCGAGATAGACTGCACCAGAACTGATCCCTGCTAAGATGACATCGCCATAGGATTTTGATTTTTGCAGCGTTTCGCGCACAGCTAAGTTGCGCTCACCGTGACGCACATACCAATGCTTGTTTGTGAGAGTTGTCGCCAGCAATGACTCAGAGCTTTTGTTGTCAACTATTTTTAAGTCTAATGCCATAAAATTTGAGTCTAAAACAATAGAGCTACTTGCTTCAGTATTTGTAGTGTCGGAATAATATTTCGGCTCGGGACCTTGGCCAGCAAAAACTAAAAACATTTTTTTTGGAGGAACTTTTTGCTCTGTAATTTTATTTAGCCATCTGAGCTTTTCATCGAGCTTCGCCGCGACTCTTAAGTCTACCTGCGCACTTTTCCACTCATCCGTATAAATCCAAAGCGCTGCCAACAAAAGACGCAAACCAGCATCATCAAAACTACCGATCCTTTCTGCAAAGTGTCCTTGTAAATATCGCGCTGCTCGCTTGGCTTCAACACGAGCCTTCGCGCGCTCACCGTTCTGCGCATAAGAAAGGCCTAGCACAATATGGAACAAAATCGCTTCATGCTCTGCCGGAAAGTAGCCGGAACTCGTCTCTTTTATAAAAAACTGATTTAATTCATTGCCTATGACTTCGGTTTTTTTTTCTTCAAGACTTTGAGCCTCGTTAATAGCGGACACTTGCGCAGGCTCTTTTGCCAACAAACCTAAATAAGATGTTTCAAACTCTTTGATAAAGCCATCTGCTTCTGTTTTTGGGTAAGACTGTAAAGCAGAATTATAATCTTCCGCAAAGAAATCCAGTTGCGCAGCTTTGTACTCGCTTGCCTTAGCTAAATTATTTTTCGTATGGGCGACACAAGCGGAAAGTAGCAACATATAGATTGAGCAAAATATCATTCTAATTAAAAACAGCCTTGTTTCCATTAAAAACATAACTCACCTACAGTCTAATTATTAAGGCACAAGCTCGCAGGGTTCGCCATTTATTCGAAAAAACTTTTCTGGATTTTTAACTAAGTCTAATTGCAACTTTTGTGCAATTTCGTCGTGTTTAATATTAACAGTGCAAAATCTTACCTTTTCCTGAGAAAACTCAGAAATCACATCTTTTATATCACGCCAACCCGCCGAACTTGGGTTGTAAATAAAATACAACTTAGAAGCCGGCAAGCTTAGCCAGTTTTTTAAAATATCTTTTGGATGCCCGCCGATCGAAGCCTGAGCTTCGTCATCAAAAGATGGATCAACTAAAACTGCTGTTTTAAGAGCGCTCACTCCCGACTCCGGTATTTTTGACATTCTTTTAAAGAGCGGTACTCTGCCTGCACTAAAACCACCAGCGACAGAAAGCTCTGGACATAAATTAGCCAAGGTTTCGTCTCCCCAGAGATTTAGGATATGGTCGTTAGCAGGAACAAGGACTTGGCTATCGTTGTTCGGAACCCCACAGTAATTTGCACATCTGCCGGTATAAAAAATTGCGCTTTTTCCAAGACAATTTGCGCTCGACTCTTCTGGCGAGATAGGACTTATTTCATCCTTCCTTGGCGCAGTTATGACTCGCGCAGAAGCTTCGCAGTTTAAAAAATTCGCAGCTGCCCAAAAAGACTGTGAACCATCATTCAGCCGTATCCAACAATAGTCTTGGCCATTTAAAGGAGCAGCCTGCACCGAAGAATCAAAATTAAATTCTTGGCCGGCATAGAGAAATTCTTTGCCATCTCTAAATATCTGCTCTCCTGCTGGAGTTGACCTAATCTTTACTGTTGTTGTTACAGTGCATATGGAAGGTATATCGAGAGACGGACAAGTCGCTTCCTTAATTTCTGAGTCTATTTGAAGCTTGCCAGAAGATTTGCAGGATATAAGTACCGCAAAAAGCAGCAGAGGAAGGACTTTATTTATTCTCCAAAATTTGCACATAAAAATGACCTCAATTTGTGTTTTCAAGCCAAAATAACGCATTTAGATTAATTTCTTCGCAAGCTATGATGTCTAAGTCTCCGTCTTCATCGACATCGATAAGTTCTACCAAGTCGTATTTAGTTGGCTGGACGCCTGTCAATGCTATTGGAATCCAGCTGCCCTCTATTTTTTTTAAATAAAAAATACCATGTTGATCGGTTTCGCCTGAATTTACTGTTGTCAAAACTATTTCTAGATCATCTTCGTGATCAAGATTGCCAAATTTTGCGGCCTTGAACGCACTGAAGTACGGTGAATGTTGTGGCAAGCGAATGATTTCATGCAACCATTTATTAGATGAACCTGTCATTTTTTCAAAAAGATGAATTTCTTTTTTGTCACGAGTGGGTACTACTAGCTGCAAATTCTTTGTATACTTAGTGAAACTAAAATCAGAAAACTGTGGTTCATCGTCAAATCTATATACAATATTCATTCTCCAAGGCAACATTTTTGCACTTAAACTTTTTGGCTGCCGCAACCAACCTACAATATTAGAATCGCCTTTCCTCAAAGTCACTAATAAGTCTTTATTTCCATCTGCATCAACATCCACCCACAAGAGACTCATCGGCCAAGCATCGTTAAACTGCTTGTTTATCGTATGAAATTTCCAATTTTTTACTAAGCGTGGTTGAGCTGGCGCAGACATCCAAAAAAGGTGGCCGTCTTTAGATCCAAAAACAAGGTCGTCACCGTTTATGTTATCTATTTGCAGACTCGCAGAATGCAAAATCGGGCGAGGATACTTAAACAGCAGCTCTGTCTTCCAAGAACTAGAAACCAAGTAATCGCTCGGATTTTTTGGGGCCCAGTGTATAAAAATACTCCCTTCTTCAGTCGAGCTTACTACGTCGATTGCACCATCACGATCAAGGTCCACAAAAATAGCATCTTCTGGATTCGTGAGCTTTTCTCCCACTATTACAAAAGGCCAGTTTTCCTTTAGAGCAGCACTATCCTCTAAAGTAGGATGCAGATGGATTTTAACGAAACCGCCTTGTTCCCAAGGCGTAACGATATCTAAGAACCCATCACCATTAGCATCAATTTTTTTAACTCCGTCTGGACCATCAGGACTATTGTGAATGATGTGTAATGGCCAAGCCTTTTTTCCAGGCTCTCTATCAGCTAAAAAATAATCTTGTGCAAATACAAAATTTGTTAACAAAGAATACTTCGCAATTAATAAGAAAAGTATGAGTGACACATTTTTAAACATACAAAAATCGCCCTCTAAATAGAAGCTTCTTCAGTTGAAGAAGTAAAAGGTAAACGCCCATTCATAACTTGTCTTTTAGTGACTGTCGAGGCCTTATTGTAGCCTCTTTTTTCTCTATTTTTCCAGCCAGATAGCGAAAATAGATTTCAACATCCTAACATCTAGTCAAGTGCAGTTTTAATAGCAGAAATTATAACTCCAGTTGCCTTGGTTTTTTGAATATCAGCGCGGTAAACCAAACAAATTCTATCTTTAAAAGTAGGCCATTGTTTATTTATACAGATAAGCCTGGAGCCCGCTACCCTTGCTGCGACTCGCTGCGGCAAAATTCCTATCCCTGCGCCTGCCAGCGTTAAATCTGCAACAATCTCCAGACTTGCAGAAGGCAGCTGTCTTCTAAAACTATGCTGTTTGACTTTCAAATTTCTTAACAACTCTTGCGCCTGCAAAAGCGCCGGATCCCAAATGACCGTGGTGAGAACTGTTTTACGCTCGTTGGCCGTCAACTCTTTTGCTATCCAAAACTTTACTTCATCCACACACAACTCTATTATGACAAGTTCTGGATGCCGCACTGGATTCACAACTAGTCCAAAATCTAGCTCATGACTGATAACCGCTTCGGTTATTTTCCGCGATAAATCATGGTGGAGCTTGAGTTCAAGGTCTGGATATTTATTAAGTAGGTCGGGAATAAACTTAGACAAACTATAAAGCCCGACAGAGGGGTGGCAGCCAATAGTATATTGCCCACCGACCGACTCTGATTTTTTTTTAATTTCGGCGCGCAATTGTTCCCATTGACTGAGCAAGGCCCGGCCATGAAATAACAATTCTTTTCCCGCCTTAGTCAATTGAACTCCACTGCGGCTGCGAGTAAATAGACTTTCGCCAAAAACATCTTCTAAACGCTTCATTGCAAAGCTGAGACTCGGCTGGGTCACCCCGAGACGTTCCGCAGCTCGAGAGATATTTTTTGTTTGGGCCACTTCAATAAAATATTCAATATCATTGTAAGACGGGTTCATAAATTATCCTTATGATTAAGATAGATTCAATTTATTATATTTTATGGATTGAATATTATACATAACAAAAGAAAGAAGATTTTAAGTTTTAGACGAGGAAAAACAAATGAAAGGAAAAACAAATGAAAGGAAAAACAAATGAAAGAAACAACAAACAAATTCTCTCGGCGAAAAGCAATTAATGTAACTTTGGGAGTGGCCGGCCTAGCTGCTGGCGGATCTCTAGCTGCCCAAAATGGCCTGCTGTGTTCTGCTCCCAGCGCCCCTCAAGCACTTGGGCCTTTTTTCCCTCGGCCGGGATCACCTGAAATGGCTGTTCGGGAAAACAGTGATCCCGCTGTACCTATTTATAATGCGAATGATAATGATTTGACTTTTGTAAAGGGACTTAGCGGAAAGGCTTCAGGACAAGTTGTAAACATTAAAGGAATTTTGCAGGATGCAAGCTGCAAACCAATAGCTGGAGCGCGCATAATTATTTGGCAAGCTAGCGAAACCGGACGTTACAACCACCTTGGTGATATTCCTAACCAGGATTTTATTGACCCACGCAATGGCAACATAATTAAACGCAGCCTGGATCCAAATTTTCAATACTGGGGACAAGCCCTCACTGATGACGCTGGTGTTTATAACTTCAAAACCATTGTCCCAGGCTTCTACCCTGCCGACTTAGCCAGCCAATGGTATAGACCGCCACACATCCACTTTTTAGTATTGGCAACAGGCTTTAATCAGTTTGTGACTCAAATGTATTTCCGCGGTAAAGATATTAAAGACAATGACTTTATCCAAGAGCTCAATGCAAAAGATCTTTTACTACAGAATCCGCAGTTAAGTGCAATAGAGCGCGAAAAGTTAGTCGTAGATTTTGTTTTAGATAATAAAAGCAATGAACATTATGGAAATTTTGATCTAACTTTAAATCGACTTTAATTTAACCAAAATTGCTGCGGATGTTTAATATATTCAAAAATCTCTTCCAGGGCCTGTTGCTGTTCCTGCCAGTAGCGCGGCTCGGCAAAGTGCGAAAAATATTTTTTAAACGCAGGATCTTCCCAGCGTCGCGCAATCCAGGCGGAGAAGTTTATCATGCGCAGTGCCCGCAGAGGCTCTATCAGGCGTAGGCTCGCCTGGTCGAAGTTGCGCATTTGTCTATAGCCTTCTAAAAAGCTGCTAAGCCTATATTTTGCTTCCGCATCGCGACCAGGCAGCATTAACCAAAGATCTTGAATTGGAGGCCCCATGACCATGTCGTCAAAATCTACCCAAAAGAAATGCTCACCGCGGGTTAAGAGATTACCAAAATGACAGTCGCCGTGAATGCGAATGATCTCACTATTTTTAAATAATTCTTCACTGGCGCGGCAAATCTGTTCCGCAATATTTAAGTAAACAGCTTCAAATTCTTTCGGAATTATTTTTTCTTTTTTTAAGTATTCTATATTCGACCAGCCAAAAACTTCGGGGCTGAGTTTAACTCTATATTTGGCCTTTTCTGAAGCTCCGACATTATGCATACGCGCAAGTAAACGCCCGACTTGCTCTGCCTGTGCTTCGTTTAACTCATCGGGGGCTCTACCTCCCATTTTGGGAAAAATAGCAAAATAGATGCCCCCTTCTGCCAAGAGCTCAATGCTTTGCCCACTATTCAGCACAAGCGCTGCTACAGTCGGAATCTCGTGCTCAGCTAGTTGCTTAACAAAGATATGCTCTTCTTCGATTTGTTCTTTTGACCAGCGACCAGGACGGTAGAATTTTGCTATGACGTTTTGTTTACCAAACTCATCATCAAGTTCAATTTCATAAACGCGGTTTTCCATACTATTGAGCTGCATAACGCGCCCAGAAGAACGCCGCTTGAGTGCTTTTTCAATCGAGCTCAGCAGTACTTCTGGGGTCAAAGAATAAAAATATTGTGTGGCGGCATGACCCCAGGTACTCAAACGAACTCCTTTTATCGCATTTTTCTTTGTGTCGGACTGCCACCTTTTTGAGTTGGGTTATCGTTAGATATGAGCCGACATACATAGTCTTTTTGCACATATTCATAACCTGGAGGGCATTGGCAACTGCTCGGATGGCCATAGGGCCCAATGTCACGAGTACAGGCAATACCACCAGTAGAGTCTATAGGTAAAATATTCGGCAAAGGATCACAAAGGTATTTTCGTTCATTGTATACATATCCATTTGGACAGCCGCATGAACTTGGATTGCCATAGCTATTCACATCCGTTGTGCATTCACCTGAGGGCGCGATCGGAGTTTTCCCTTGACCTGGATTCTGCGTAGGATCGCACTTGTCTTTCTGAGCATTACAAGGAGGTGGTATTTTTTTAATCTCACATTTGCCTTGTTCTGGACTGTATTGCTGTCCGCTTGGACAAGTGCAAATTTCCGGAAAACCATGTTGATTTGGGCCACCTTTGCAATCTGATTTTTGGTCTGGAGTATTGGAACCTGCTCCGCCGCCTGAATTGCCTCTGCCAGTTTGGCAAGAAATCAAAAACATCGAAAAGACAAAAATTGAAATAAGTTTCATAAAACCCTCTTTTGGTAGTAACAAGATGTCCAAAATATTGAGAAACGTCTGCTTAATTCTAACATTGAGGCAGATATTTCCAAAACCAGCGAGATGCATCACTTTTTTAAGTTTAGTCCTTTTCCCTCTATCCACATAATTAAATTGAATTAATTTCCAAAAAGGCCTAGCTTTTCATTAAAAATCACCCGCGTTCACTAGTGGATGAACACAAAATCATCCAAAAAACAATTTCTCGTTGAAACAGAACGAAAACCTCTGTTAGTTAGCCACCTGACGAGCATTTGCAGCTAAATTAACTGTAATGTTCCCCTTCTGGTTCCTTTCCCAATTTTAACCCATGGTGGTCTTTGGACAACGTGGGTTGTTTTTTTTTATCTATATGCCATAGTTCATACTTCCCTATTTTAATTGGAAGCATCCTCATGAGTTACTATGGACCTATTATTGCACTTAGCTGCGCATTAACTTGGTCAATTGCTATAGTCATGTTGAAGTCTTTAGAAAAAGATTTGCACCCAGTTTTTCTCAATCTCTTCAAAAACGTACTTGGACTGCTTTGTTTTGTTTTTACGTATTTTTTTGTACAAAATTCCGAATTTGTCGAAACCGATTTAAAACATGCCTTCATTCTAATGTTTAGTGGATTTATTGGCATTGGCTTGGCAGATGCAATGATACTTAGAGCGCTTAAACTTATTGGCGCTTCGCGATTAGCCATCCTAGAATGTGCTTATTCGCCTTCCGTCATTATCTTATCAATTATTTTTTTTGCCGAAAGCTTGGGCCCACCTCAAATAATCGGAACTCTTTTTGTAATAGCAGCAATACTCATTGTTAGCATCCAAAAAAAAGGCGAAAAACTTGAACACTCACGCGCGATAATATGGGGCAGTGTCTTTGCCGTGGTCGGTATTATCATGATGGCAGCAGGAATTCTTATGGTAAAAGCTCACTTTGAATCATACCCTCTGCTTTGGATTATTATTTTAAGACTTATTGGCGGGGTATTTGGATCAATAGCTTTAGTAATGTTTACGCCAAACTTCAAAAAAAATGCTCAGCATCTATTAAAAAAAATGAAGAATCCCATCCTCTGGCTTGGTTCTTTTTTTGCCACTTTCATTTCAATGTATCTTTGGATTGCCGGATATAAATATCAAAGCGCAAGCATAACAGCCGTGCTTAATCAAATGGCGACAATTTTCACTGTTATTCTTGCTGCATTATTTTTAGGTGAAAAAATAAATGCAAAAAAAATCATCGCTACCACAATTGCAGTTCTGGGCGTCATAATTATTGTGCTATTTGAATAAATTCGTTCTAAATAATATAACTAAGCGCTAGTATCAATTGGTTAAAAAAAATTCAATGATTTTAATTCCCTACTTTAATCTTATAAATCATCTCTAAGATATCCATTTCCACAACCGAAACTCCCTTAGTATGAGAAGTTTAATTTAGTTAGGGAGTTTAAAATGCATTTAAAGCTTTTATGTCAAAAGAAATCCATGAAATCTATGCTATCTTTTTCATTAATTCTTTCTCTTGGCGGTTGTAGTAAATCCGATTCAGATCCAGCTCCAGCCACTACAGAGCCTCCTGTAACAGTGAGTACTGGAGCCGTCTTAAATACTGGAGTGGCCGCTCTTTCATCTGTTGGTTCTCTCTCTCTTGGCCTTGAAGAAGCTGAACTTAGACTTTTAGAAGAAGAGGAGACTGTCAGTGATCGCGACTCTCACTGCAGCGACAATGGCACCGCCATGAAAGCAGATGGAGAAAGAATGACAGAAAGCGATCCTGAATACGCGAGAACAGTGATGTATTGTGCCGCACTTTTCAATGCTGGTTCGCCCGATTCAGTCTTGGGAGCAATATCAGTTGCAGGTATTTTGACTTGTGAATTAGAACGAGCTGAGGCATGGACATCTGACGATGACTTCACCACTGACGGCAACAATGTTGGAGAAGTGACAGTAGTGCTGACGAATGAATGTGCGGAAGATTGGCAAATTGAGAGACTGACAGAAGGTGGAGAAAATTCCTTCCCCTTACAAGATGTAACATTAATCAAGCTTGCAGATACTCATGGTTATGACAAAAAAATAGCCTTTTCAATGGGAGAAGAAGAGGGACCTAGCACATTTTCTATCCGCAATAGTAACGGCTTTATTGCAGCTAAATCTGCAAACTGGGCTTTTTCTATAGACACTGTCAACAGCATTGTTCGTTATGAGACTCTAGGTGAGTCTGTTGACCGTGATAACGATAGCACCTATGTGCGTCGCATACGCCTGAAAATAAGTGGTGATCTTGATAGCGACGGATCCTTTTCTGAAGTCACCGATGTTAAGGGGCTTAAGCTTGAAGGTTTTGGAGTTGAAGAAACTTGGGCAGAATTAGTGACTATTTCTGGAAATAAAGATGGTCTCATAACAAATCTCTATTATAAAAATGGCCTTACAAATAACGAATTTACTGCAGAAGAAAATGTGTGTAGCGCCGAAGACTGTAGCGAAGTTACTGCAATTGCAGCTACAGAAGCTCAAATCGATGCCTTTCACGCGAGTGCGGCTGAAGATTTTTTGGTACACGATGCAGAAGAAGGAATCGTTGCAACTGAAGAAGTCGATTTAAGTGCCAATGTAACTTACGACGCTCATCGATAGTGTTGAAAAATGAATACTCAATATAAGAATAAGTAAAATTTACAAACCCAAAGCGGGATGAGCCCTCTGAGATCAGGGGGCTTTCATATTTAGAAAATTAATATGACTACTCCCATTCCTAATTAAATTTTCTATTCAAACAGCTCTGAAAAATTCGCGTTGCTTCCGTGCTTAAATTTAAAACACCGTCTGGATCGCAGCTAGCTTTTTTAGAAGCACCTAATGAGCGTTCTTGATTGATAAGCTGACCATTGACCACTTGGTCACAACGCAACAACTCGCTTAAACCAGCGACCAGCCCCATTACATCATTACCTTTACCAAGGCCATCTCGAAAGAAAACATCACATTTAATGCTATTCTCTTCACCTAGTGGCATAAGTCCAAGGTCTTGACAAAGAGCGAAGTTGTTATTAGAGGCAATGATTAAATCATCAGACCAGAATAGCATTTTCGTTAACTCCACCTGACGTCCAGCAACGTACACTCCTGGAGCGAGAGAAAAACCTATTGTACAATTCTCTTGATCTATTTCAAATGTTTCAAAATCAATAAAACTACCCGAGATCGGATCAAAATACGTTGTCGAATCTTGTTGCAATCCTCTATCAAGAATCTCTGTAGTTGTATTCGTCTCTGCTACAAGCTTTGATACATTTAACAAACCCGTGATACAAACTATAATCCCAAATACTTTCATATTAAGCCCCCATCATCATGTATTTAGTAGCTCTTGCTTTTCCATATGCCATTAAAACACCAATTTTTTTCAGCTCTGCCAAATCTCTGGTAGCTGTTGCGCGAGAAATCGTGAAACGCTTTATAAGCTCATTCACATCTATCCAAGTTCCTTTGGTGGCATTGCGTAATAGTTCAACCTGCCTAAAATTTAAGTCAACAAGATACTGTCCAAGATCAGCTTCCTCCAATTCATTTACTTGCTGGGCAAGTCGCATTGTATTGATAAAAATAGTTTCTGCGTGAAAAAAATACCGTCCTTCTTTTGACTGAATTAGCTGATCTTGACGCAATCCCAAAGCTTTATTCAATGTTGAAACAGCGGGAAAAATCAATGCATCGTGGCGTTCACTGTTATAGCGAAAACCCCAATGTGCCTCGATAATTTCTTGGCGACTACATTTATTATCACAGATCAATTGCATTAGAGCACGAGAGGTTCTATTTAAATGTGTTTTGATGACGCTAACTTCGCTAGGACTTATTCTCACTAGCAGTTTTGGTTCAAGCCCCCAGACATAGACTACTTTCCCAGGCTCGATTGCAAAATAAACTTTCAATAACGCCAAATATCCTCGTCTTAAAATCTCTTCAAGCGCAGAGTTCCGCAAATGTTGATTAGTAAATCTATTCAATAGCTGGGCAAGGAAGTCTTTATAATCTTGAGTTTCACTCAGAGAAGTCTTTGTTTTGTCTGCATCAAAGAGTTGTATTAAAGCCTTATAACGCTGTTGATAGGGAAGATCCAGAGCATTAATGTCAATTTGAGCCAATATTTGGCGCGATTTTGTATATTCTTCCGTCAAGTAGTAATACATAGCGTACAAAATATTCAGCTGAGCCTCATGTAAGACATTTCCAGAAGTGAGAATAAATTCTCGAACTGATTTTAGCTCTGAACTTGCACTAGCAAATCTGCCGCTTAACACATGAAGCCAGGCTATTTCTAAACTGACTCGTGAAAAATTGTAATTATCCTCACAATGCAATTCACGACACTTTAACAATCTTGTCATAATCGAACGTTGACTTTTTATGCCTGATCGCAGCTCCGTCAAAGCTATGGAAATAGTAGCTGCATTAGTTGCTCGCACACTTGGTATTGTTTTAGCGCAATTTAAAGCTTTAGTGAAATACTGCAAAGCTTTTGGCTCATTATCCAGATGAACCAAACTGTTTGCCAAAAGATCGTTAGCCAGATATTTAAAGTAAAGTGACTTCGCCTTTTCTGCATAAAATAGGGATCTTAGGGTAGCACGCTGAGAACGAGTATATAATCCTCGATAGTATAGTGAAAAACCAAGAGCTTGGAAAAAATAGAAAGCGACACTTGGGTCGTTTTTCGCTTGCGAGGCTAGTTTTAATAGTCTTTTTAATTCAGATCTGATTTTAAATTCAGATTTAGCGCGCACATAATAGAGTAGAAAATAAAAATGAATCATTGCTATAATAGTCGCTTGTGAAGAACTAGATTTTTTTTTCAGAGCTTTCCAAAGTAGCTCCGCCTTTTCAACATCTCCAAGACGGCAAGCTGCGGCTATAATGTAAGCTTGCTGCTCGATATCATTCTTCGAAACTTCATGAGTGAGATCAAGATTTAAAAGTTCATGATAAGAACCGTTATAAAAAAGCCGACGTAGTTTTTGCGTTTTTAGTGACATGGGTTTCCAATTTGTTCCAGCGAAGAGTCTTGCAGCTCAATTCGCCTGGTTTACTAAAGCAGCCTTCTATCAAGCTCTTCATAACAAATTCAACAGCCTCCGCAAATGATAATTTAAGACGCTATAATCGTTGAGCTTTATTGACTTAAATCGCCTCATTTTTTATAAGTTATCGCAACTTGGATTTCTCACCGCATTACGATTAATTGGAAGCGAGCGAGGAAGAGCCTCGATCTATTTTTCAACAACTCAATTTTTTTAGGAGCATCTATGAATCGCCGCAATTTTTTGCATAGCCTAGGTCAATCAAGTTTAGCAGTTTCAGCTTTATCTGCAGTATCAGCAGTAGCACTAGCTCAAGAAGTACCCAGTACAAATACTGATGTTAGTCAAACCACAGCTACTGTACCTTCTGTAGAAATAACTACGGAGATTGACAAAAACCACGGGCACGAACTTATTCTCACAATGACACAATATGTCGCGCTGATCAGACAAACTATAGATGCAACAGGTCTACTGATGCCCGTCGTAGTCGATATCCAAGGACTTAGTGGTCATGCACACGCCCTAAATTTCAGCCAAGAAGACTTGGTTAAAATACTCGTAGACGGAGAAATCGAACTTACATCGACGCTCGGCGCTGGACATAGCCACAGCGTTAAAATCAGCATGTTAGTAACACCAGTTATATAAGTAGAGCAGCTTAAATAGGTTGATAAGATTAATTAATCTAAGTCTTGCCGACAAGTTGCAACAACTTCTGGCGCGACGGACGTATTATTAGAAACCGGAATGGTGCAAGCAATTCGGCCAGCCAATTGGAATCTTATGCGCATTTGCAAAAGGCTCCAAAATGATAGAATCAAGGTTAGGTAAAAAGAAACGTGAGTCTTAGGCGCCTTATTCGACTTTTATAGTTAATTCTCACCTTGGTACATTAAACAAACCATTAATGTACGCCTCTTTTTGACTAAATTAGACCATGTTTTCAGTTGGTTACCGGCGAATTTTTTGTTAGGTTTAATGAACGTTTTTCATTCAC
>JAGOVF010000173.1 GCA_018060885.1 Oligoflexales bacterium
AGCGATCTTCCCTAAGTCTTCGGCTTGGCAATTAAAACAAGCGAATAGCGCGACCAATAAAAGTCTTTTCATCAACAAGTCCAACTAATTTGTATTTTGAATCAAACGATTTTTTGTGTGTTCCACAGACGAAAACAAAGCCTTTTGGAATCACACCGTCGTCCGTCATTTCCATGTCTTTTTTGAAAAGTTTAGAACGGGTAACCGCCTCACCTACCTTGACGTTATTGATGAAGGTTGTTCGCTCTCGATGGCTAATGACATCGCCTTCCACACCACATACAAACTTTGTCCATTGACCCATGCCAATGACATCGACTAAAGATTTTTTAGCTTTAAACATCACTAAATCGCCTTTTTTTGGCGGCTGATCAACCAAGACCAGAAATAGTTTGCCATCTATGCTTTCAGTGACTTTGATGCTTAAAAATGCCCATTGGCTAATTGCCATATAGATCGAGGCCAATAGAAAGCTAACGGTCACCAATCGGCCTAAGCGACCTCTAAATTGTTTTAGTCTCCATTTTTTTATTGCTTCAATTTGCTCTTCATTCAGTGCTGTCATTTTGCTGCTTCCTCAGCCAGTCTTTTCTCACGCGCATCCATGAGCTTGGGAATTTCATCAATGATATTTTGTGTGTAATCACTTACGCCGTTAACGACCGCAGGAGACACCAAAATGATTTTTCTGCCATTGTTTGAAACATGATCCAGTGAAGCCTCTAATGCTTTGTTAAACGCTTTAGCTCTGTTATCACGTTGCTCTGGCGTTAGTATTTGGTTTGCGGTCTTTTCCAACTCTTTACTCATGATCACGCGCAAATCAACCGCAATAATTTCCTTCTCGAAGAAAAACTTCTCTATCAATCGCCCACTGACAAAAACAGCCACACTAACGAAAACAATCAGTAAAACCTGACGCAAAACTTCATATTGCTGTAGCTGTTTTATTTCTGGACTCTCAATAATTTGAGGTTTAATTTCTGCTTCACTCATGCTAAAGCTACCTTTTTAATTGCTTCTAACTTGCTAAACCCTTGCTGCTCAAACATTTTGATTGCGTGAACATCTTCTGCTTTTGTTGACATCAATTTGCCACTGAACTTATCAACAATTAATTGTCCTACCGCTAGTCCATCAGGGCTTTTGATGGCAATCTCAGAATATCGCCCACCGAATGTCGTCACTGACCCGTACACTCTTTTCTCAAATGGAGTCATCACGAGATAGCCTTTCATTTCAATTTCAGCTAATGACTCAGGCTTTTGGCGAAGTAAAAATACGAAGTCACTGTTCGTATAAGCGGCTGTTGCTGTAGGAGATTTGTAGTAATCCATGAGTGATTGAGTAACCGTGATGAAGGATCCATTATATTTTCTGGCTACCCTGTACCCCTCGCCTATCACATTTGCGCTATTCCCGCTACCCAAAAGCCGCCATGCTTCATCAATAATGCAGATTTTTCTTTGACTTCTACCTGACAAATACATCGCCTCAGTAATGCGTTTCATTAGCAAAAAAAGAACGACAATTTGCAAATCGGCTTTAGCGTTTAATGCTTCCAACTCTAAGACCACAAAATTTTTCTTAAAGTTAATATTGCCTTCACCTTCAAAATACTGTTCGTATGCACCATCCACGCAGTAAGGTGACAGCATTACACCAAGGTCATGGCCTTCGGGTTCTTTTGATTTTTTTAACGACTTTTGAACCATCGTTATGGTGGTTTGATTGCCATAACTCCGCCACGCATTCAAAATGCACTCACCCAGAATTGCATTATGTTTTGCAGAAATAGGCTCTACAGGCGATGCCATTGTTCCAATCAATGCAACTAACAGGGGTAATTGTTCTGAAAAGTTATTCCCTCCTGCAATTGGCTCTTCTAAAATACTGCTAAAAGGATTCAGACAAATGGTGTTACCTTCTTCAAAGTCGATGTATTCACCATCTAAAATTTGACAAAGATTTTCGTAACTACGGCCAGAGTCAATGATAAAAACCTTTCCTCCACTTCCAAGAATTGCTTTAACGTAATCCTGCGTAAAAAAGCTTTTTCCTGCACCACTAGCTGCCGCCACAGCAACATTAAAATTACCCTTATCATTTAAGAATGGGTCAAGATAACAAACCTGTCCTTTCCGCCCTAAGAACATCAACATAGGAGGTTTGCCGTAGGGTACGTTGCCTTTCCACTCGGCAATCCAAGGGGCTAAATTGACCGCATTCCAACTAAGTAGCGTGGAGAAAAATTTCAACTTATCCATTAGCTCAAATGACTCTCTACCGATCCACATCGGCATCGAACTCATGACACGAGGTACTGTGCAAAATCTATCCTTAACTAAATTCCACCCATTTGCAGAAAACACGTTGCGTAAGCTTTGTTCACACCCTTGCTCTGTGCCTTGAGGTGCAAACAATACGATTTGATAGCTCGCACGAATTAATCTTGATCCTTGATCCATACAGCCAACGACATACGTCCAATCGGCATGTCGTCCTTTCCATTGCGGCACATATTTACCGACTTCGGTGTCTTTCATTTGCGTTGCTCGCAACATGTTGTTTTGAGCTTTGGACGCTGCTGAGGTTTGATCAGGGATGTGTACACACATGGTAATCATGAAAGGACAGGCAATACGCTGGATGCGATTAAAGAAAGCCCCTGTCAGCTCACCGTTGGCTGAACCCATCCACTCCACTGGAAATTTTTTTACTGAGTAAGGTAAGCAAGTGACATAGTTGTCTTGATATTTGATCGTAAGACTATCTCTGTTGACATAAACAGATGTTTCATTAGAAATTAACTGCTCATTGATTGGCAATCTTTCGTCATATTTAACGGGTACGCGATTGATCTTTTGCGTCAGATCAGGTCTGAATAAGTTGCCATACAGATTAATCAGTATGCTGGGTGTCATAATTTCAGAAACGATACTTGCCGATTTTAACGACCCAATAACCGCGTCTTTGTTACGTTCCAACTCGTCAAGCTGTGTACCAGATAATTCTAATTGGCCTTCTCTTAGTGGCATATTCATTGTGATGACAAGGTGATAATCACGAATCATCACTACTTCTTCACTGAACAACGATGCCCAAGATGCTTTTTTCAAATGATCGACTCGACCCTTTGCCAACATACTAAAAACTTCTTGGTTTTCATCCCCTGTCGTGCGACCTTTTTCCCAATTAGACAACAACTCGCCCACGTTTGGATCAGCAATCATGCTGATCTGTAACATCGTATCTGCTCGATACTGAGTCGTAAAAATTGATTCTAATGTTCTCAATTGCTCAAGGTTTAAGCCTGTTGCTGGCGCGCAAATTAAAGCAAATCCAACACTGTCTTCATTAAAGTACAGGCATTTTTCTGCATCATAAGTACGATAAGGAAATAATTGGCTGACTTTTGCCGATGCCGATGCGCCTTTAATTTGGTCTTTTGTCGGTGGTAAAAATGACTTTCCATAGTCATTTCCAATATCTTTCTCAACAAAGCCTTGCATTAACTTTTTAAAAAAACTCAATTTAGGCGACTCCTGACCATAAAATAGGCAAAGGCATGACTTTGATAGCTTCATCTGTATTAAAACGAATAAAGCGATGATGCTCTTTTAAAAGATCACTAATGAAAAACGACAAACACATTGGCAAACTTGCTTGTAAGATAATTAAAGGGTGAGCGCACTCTTGCTCTATCAACCACCCACGATCAGCGAATATTTTTTTGACAAATTCATCCGTATTTTCTGAGTCACGAACAACAATAATGAGCTGCCCCCACAACAAACCTTTTTCGTCACGATAATAGTTTGACGTAACAATGAACTCTTCAATTTTGCTTAATGACATTAAAACTTCATGGATAACACTGGTGTCATCCCAGCCCAAACACCTCAAGGTGTAAATTCGGAAAGCCTTACTTTTTTCATCGTTTTTTATATCAATTGTTTTATTTGTTACTTCGGTGTCGCTATCTCCCAATTGGCGACAAAGTAAAACGTCTTCTTCATAGTTGGGTACATCACCATTTTCTACATTTAAAAATGGGTGCAAAAGATTTAATAATCCCTGTGCATCCATTCGGTGTTGGTCTTCCATTTGCTGATTGAACGTAATAAGTGGCTCACGCTCGCTTTTCACATCCACTTTTTCACTTAGGCCGACGACATACTGCGTTTTTTTATCTTTATTTTTAATCATGCAAATTTGAAGTATTTGCCCGACTAACAGCGTGTTAAAAATACTTTCTGCTACTTCTTTTTTTAAGAAGCTTTCCAAAAAACAACAACTTGCATGGGTGTTTTCGTGAACAAAAACGCCTTCCCCATACGTTTCATAAGGCAATAATGCTGTTATTGTCACTTCTCGCAATAACGCATTTATTTCTAAAAGACTGGATGGCAAGTACCCTTCGGCTAATATTTTACCGATAGGTACTTCTCGCATTTTTTCAAGAACCCAATGAACGATGCGGTATTTAGCTTCGTTCCAGTTCTTTACTTTAGAATTGTCCATTCCGCGTCCTTCGTCCGTATATATACATAGCTGAAATGTAGGTCTTTGTTTTTATCAGACCAAGGCGCAATCCAGATCCTCAAACCTTCCGCTTTCGTTAATACAGGCTCACCTGCAATCACTGCATTGATTGCGTTGTGACTTGGCTTAATCGTTAAAGCTGTCGAATTTTGATTCTTTTTGCTCTTCTCTGACTTGCCTCTTTCGTCCACAAAACCATCGCCTGTTCTGTCATAGACTTCCGACATATTTCTACAACCAGCATCATTCGGCACGTTTTGACAGCGATATTTCACGGTACAGGACGCTAGAGAAATACAAACAACAATAGCCAATAAACGATTCACTCTCACTCTCCTACACTGTTATCAGCAGACACCTTTAAATCTCCGAGATCTGCTCCCTCCATTAGAAACACTTCGCCAATTCTGCCAGCCGATATTTCAATAATGGGAAAAATGGAATTTGCCTGACTTAACCAAAAATCAGCAATTTTTGATGCCGATGTAGCAACACCAGTTGCTATACCTGATTCGACTGTTTTGTTCGGATCATAAGAAGTGACAACACCTAATGCAGAGGTTTGTTGCACAGAGTTCTGTTCTGCAATATTTTTGCCCATGCCACTAAATAAACCAGCAAAGAAGCTTTTAGCGATCAATTGCCCTTGTTTGCTGACCACACGACCGCGCAAACCAAAGCTTGCATCCTCACCTGCTACATGGCCTTTTACTTTCGTTTCAAGTACCTTGCCATCCCTAAGCACACAACTAAGTCTTTCAATGCGGATATAAGCCCTCTCAGAAGCCATATCGCCGTAACCGTTACCGATGATGAAACATTCTTTCAAGTTGCTTTTAAATCGGTTTGGCAGGGTCATAAAGGATTTGACGCGCATGACAACTGGCAGGGCATTGCCTTGGGCTTGTCCGCCCGTAGGTGCGTCAAACCCTGTCAAAAAAACCACTTTTGCAAATGCACCAGCAGGAACAAATGACTCAACCGTTTTTCCTGTTGTTGAGTTACTGTCTTTATCTTTGTTTGCTAAAAGCCCTTTTGTTGCCTTTACTACTCCGCCATCCGATAAATCAATTTCTTCAATAGTCGCTGGTGGAGTAGCGACAGGCGGTTGCTGAATTGGTTGATACGCTGGGGCTTGTGTAGGTAGCTGAGGTGGAGGCGGCAATGGAGGAAACGCCGACCGACTATCAGGAGCTTCTGGCACTTTTGGAGGCAATACAGGCAATCCTGAAGGTGAAGCACTTCCTGCTACCGATGTCCCGTTTTTAAGAGCTTCGTTTTCCGCCATAAGCTCACTCAACTTTTGCTGCACTTCGCTAATTTTTTTATTGTTATCCGCTAATCCCCCTGCTGCTGTTGCTTGCCACTTATCTTCTGGCTTGACGGCATCCGTTGGCAAAGCATAGTTTTTTGCAATTTCGTCGGTTTTTGGCTTGTATGAAATTTCCGTTTTAGGCGTATTTCTATTGCTCCATACCATTCCCAAGTAAACCACCACAAACAACCAAACTGCGGCTGATATAGCAACAATCATCTGTTTACGTTTGCTTTGCTCTTGTGTTTGCATTTGCATTTTTATAGCCCTCT
>JAGOVF010000047.1 GCA_018060885.1 Oligoflexales bacterium
GCTTTAAGTAAACCTGGCGCAACAGGAAACCAAAAAGCTCGCATTTGGGTAGGTGAAGCTGAGTGCCCTGAAAATTAATATCTTCTCGGGGGAGGAATCAATTGCAACGGAGTTGGCGCTCTATTAAATTCCGAACCGCTCTCAAATAATAAAGGTAAACCCAATAAATGGAGTGGAGCATGTTGCTTGGATCCAAGTAGTATAAACCAAAATAAAAAGCCGGAAGTTGTTGCCAACTGCCGCATCGACTTCGATTAAACAACCCACTCAAACTGCTATAATTATAGATATTATTAGCATTCCTAAAAAATATATCAAAGCTACCGAATATAGTACTCAAGCAACAGACATAAAAATTGATGTCATAAATTGGAGTACTTTAATTGGAACCACGTTTAAAAATAAAACTCAATCTGCCCATTCAATTTGCAGAGCGACGAGAAAAATCTCGGGTGCAACTGAATGGACTGCTTCCTGGAAAAATCAGGAATGCGACTACTGGCAACTATGTCAGCTGCCGACCAATTGATATAAGCGAAAGTGGGCTTGGCATTCTCTCTTCCGACCTTATTAAAGTCGGAGAAGTTCTTATTCTTGAAATTAAGGACAAAGAGCTCAATTTGCGGGTCGAGTGGGAAAAAAAAGATTTTTCTAAAAAAGATCTAGTTCGATTTGGTTTAAAGGTCGAGGATGAGGCGGCAGATCTAATCAAAATTTTTAAAGATAAACATTGTCTCGCTTAAATCGACTAAGCTACTTTCCTAAATTCAGATCTAACCACGCGCTTACCTAAATTCAATCAAAACCTTTATTATCAAGGCATACGTGAGCTTTAAAAGTCTTAAAAACCTAGAGCCACACTCAAAATTCCAATAATAGATTGGCAGAAAAGTTTTAAATTAATGAAATTGATTTTTGATATTGTCACTTATGAAAGTGAATCTTTTTTTCTAATTTGATTACTCAATTTTTGATTTTTATTTATTTAGTTCAAAAAAATGTCTTGAAGATTAATTTTTGTTATGTACATTTTAAACATATGAAGATTTTTATGTTAGAATAAAAACATGAGCACAGAGATCTTTAAAAAAGAGTTGTTGTTAGATAGAAAGAAAGCAAGTAAGAGTCCACATAAGGTTATCTATTAAAATCGAGCAGGACGTTCGATTTTTTTAAAATAGAGTTTTTTTGTTTAACTTTAGTAAGGAGAGAAACATTGGCTACAAAGAAGAAAAAGAAAGCGGCGGCGAAGGCACCAGTAGCAAAGAAAGCTACTAAGAAAAAAGTAGCAAAAAAAGCTACTAAGAAAAAAGCAGCTAAGAAAAAAACTGCTCGTAAGAAAAAATAAATTAATTTTATTAGGCTGTTAAAAGCAAACTGAAGCTGTCTTAAGATTCCGGGGGTTCGCTAACACAAAGTTGCGAACCCCTTTTTTGTCGAATTTTTTTTTCGCTTTGATATCAAAAAATTATGCCTAGAATTAAATTCCCATCGACCACATCTTTATTAATGTCGCTAAGACTTTTGCGACTCGACTTCATAAATATCAAAAACAGACTCGCGCAAAATCTCGCAGGCGAACTGGTTACCGCAATAAGCGCATTAGCTATAATCGCGCTATTTATTTATATCACTCATGACTTTTTATCGATTGAGCTCAAAAAGCTTCATGATCAAACAAATCTTTGGCGCAGCTTGAACAAAAATTTCAGTTATTTTATCCTGGCAATGACTAGCATCAGCCTCGGCTGGCGCCTTGGGTCTCGCTTTAAAGCAAAAGGTTCTATTGAAAACTTTGCATATTTTATTGGCAATGCTCCGCAAACAATTCAAACCTATCGACATTTATCTATTTTAATATTGAGTATAATGTTTTATAGCTTCGCTTGGTTTTTTATAGAAAAATTACTCATACCTTATACATATTTGGAATTTATAACTGCCAACATACTAATGTTGGCAATGTCATTTACTTCCTACTACATAAATCAAAGACAAAAAAACTCTCCTGCTGCTTCAATAAAAAATCCCGTAAACTTTTTATCTAAAAACACCCTGATCTCCCCAGTTAAGTGGCGCTTTATTCAGGTTTATCGCAACAAAGTCCAATGGTCGGTATCTGCGGTTCTTGCGGCTTATCTATATTTTCGCTTACTAACTTTGCTCCAACAAAATGCTCCCTTTTTTCTGATTTATCTCATAACCTTTCTACTCTCGATACTTTTGGTAGTTCCCATCGCATATCAGTTACGTCGAGACGTAGAGATCAGCTGGCTCGAGAAGACCTTCGGGATGTCCCACGACCGTTTCATTTCAACCTACAATCGAATTTCAATTGTGCTTTCTTTGATATTGGCGAGCATTTTGGTAGCTACATTATTCTGTTTTGAAGTCTATTCTCTTGATGGCCGCAATTTCGACCTCATCTTCTTAAACCAAACAGCTCAAATCATCGCTCTCGTCTGTGGACTTGCTGCGTTTTATCCAAGTATAATGTTTCAAATCGACTCCCGAAAGCCCCTGCTGCAATTGATCTCACTCTTTTTATTTGGCCTACTATATATGACCTTAATTTTTATTCATTGGGGATTTGTTATCATCATTCCTATTTTAAAGAGCTATGCTGATTCAATGCAAAAAGATCGCTACTATAGAGCTTAAAACGAAAGAGAGCCCTCTGTGCTGAAAATTACACAACTTAACAAAAAGTTTCCAAGTGGGTTTTTGCTAGGTCCAATCAATTTAGAAGTACAAGCTAATGATTGCATCGCCATTCTCGGTCATAACGGATCTGGCAAAACAACACTTTTCCAAATAATCACTGGCAATCTTGATCCTTCTGATGGAGAAGTGAATCTGGATAGTGAAAAGATTTTTATGGACTGTTTCTCGATTAAAAAAGAAATTGGGTATTTGCCGCAAAATCCAGCTTTGCCGAAATGGATAAGTGGCCGAGAGCTATTAAACTACATATCTGGTCTTGAACAGGATGATGTATACAAATCAGAAAATATTCAGAACCTAATAGACTATTGGGAATGTCGAGAATTTATCGATCGACCACTCGAAGCCTGCTCTCACGGAATGCAAAAAAGAATAGGATTATGTATTGCCAGTCTACGCAAACCAAAGCTTATGGTTCTTGACGAGCCTTTTTCTGGACTTGATCTCAACCACACTCTGCGCTTAGTCAAATTACTTCAAAATAGAAAGATAGAAGGCTCGCCAACAATATTTAGCTGCCATATTCCACAATATATTGCCAAACTCGCAGATTGGGTTTATTTTTTAAAAAATGGAAGTTTAATCAAAGCTGAATCGTGGCAAGGTCTGGACTTGTTACAGCGCATTAATGTCATCGAAGCTCACTTTAGTGTTAATGAAACAGCTTTATAAATATTCAGGATCTGTGTGATAAGTTATCAATTTACCAAGAAATACGTATTTCCCCATTGGCCTTGGTATTTAATTGGATTTTTGACTCTAGGTATCACAACATTAATCACGCTTGAGATCCCGCAGATTGCCAAAACAATTGTTAATGCACTTTCTAGTGAAAATTTTAAACATGAAGAATATGTCAACCTCACGTATCTCATAATTGGACTTGGACTACTTCAGATAATTATTCGAACACTTTCACGTATTACCATCTTTTGGCCAGGGCGCAAACTCGAGGCATTTTTACGAACCGATTTATTCAAAAAATTGCTGACTTTGCCGCAATCCTTCTATGATCAACAAGGCGTCGGAGATTTAAATTCCCGCATTTCAAATGATACGGGTCACATAAGAGTCTTTTATGCTTTTGGTATTTTGCAACTGGCGAACCTAGTTTTTTTAAGCATTTTTATAGTAAGCAAAATGCTTAGCGTAAATGTTTCACTTACTCTTGTTTGCCTTGTGCCACTTTTGATTCTAATCGCCATGACTAAACTCTTAATGCCGAAAATGCATGAATACTCAAAAATTTTGCAAGATCAAATTGGTACGATGACAAACAGGGTCACCGAAGCTTTTGTTAATATTCACACTATTCACGCGAATTCTGCCTATAACAGTTTTTACCAAAAACTAGCTGCGATTAACTCCGATGTGTATTCAAGCAACATTAAGTTGGTTCGAATTCGTACGATACTTTTTCCTCTTATTCCCTCATTTGCCAGTGTCTCGCAAGTCATTGTTTTGTACTATGGCGGCTTACTAGTTATTAAAAATCTACTTACAGTAGGCGATATTTTAGCCTTTAATTTTTATATCGGTTTACTGTCTTTTCCACTTATGTCTATCGGCATCATTCTATCGGTTTACCAAAGGACCAAAGTAGCAATTGCTCGTATTGATCTCATTGAAAAAGCGCCACAAGAAGCTAATTACGCTCAAAACAACGAATTGTTGGGTGCTAAACATATTGCTAACAAAACAACATGTGGCTCTT
Source organism: Oligoflexales bacterium (assembly GCA_018060885.1). Lineage (GTDB taxonomy): Bacteria > Bdellovibrionota_B > Oligoflexia > Oligoflexales > JAGOVF01 > JAGOVF01. The sequence continues at coordinate 4,439 of JAGOVF010000047.1, forward strand.
TGCACATTCAAAATCTTAGCTTCGCATATCCAGCCCAACCTAGTCATTTGGTGCTTCAAGATATTAAATTTTCCTTGGCGCCCGGTGAGCGCCTAGGGATATTTGGACCTATTGGCTCAGGCAAAACAACCTTATTTAATTTATGCAGCCTCATCTACCTGCCGCCAAAAAACACCCTTTATTACAATGACCAAGATTTGACGCTTTTAAATCCAGATTTACTTAGAAAAGATGTCGTACACGTTCAACAAAAGCCGCATTTATTTTCAGATAGTATAATGAACAATCTGTGCTTTGGGATCTCTCCCCGCCCGACTATCGAAGAAGCACGACAAGCTTGCCAAAAAGCCGACATATTGCGTGATATAGAACAACTGCCGCTGCAGTGGGACACAGAAGTTGGAGAACAAGGATTTAAACTTTCTGGCGGACAAAAACAACGCCTAGCTCTTGCGCGTGCATTTATGCGTCACCCAAAAATATTGATGCTGGATGATGTTTTGTCGGCTGTCGATCATCAGACTGAAGCTACTATTCTCAAGTCTATTTATCAAACCGGCTGCTCTCTCATGATTAGCTCACATCGAAGTAGTGTGCTTGCCGCATGTGACAGAGTGTTGATATTAGAACAAGGCAAAATTATACAAAGTGGTTCTTTTTATCAGCTCAGAGAATTTTTTGAAGCTCTCGAAGCAAAAAATTTGAGCTCGCACTTAGAGAGCGAGATTGGGTCTGCAACGTGAAGAAAAATCTCCTCGAAAATAAAAATATTCTCCAAGACTTTGCTAGTCTGAAGCTGCTTTGGCCTTATCTTAAACCCTATAAACGTCTTATTGTTTATTCAGTACTTCTAATTCCAGCAATATCTGCCTTTCAAGCGCTCGTACCACTTGTGATCAAAACTGCAATTGATCGCGGCATCTTAAAAAACGATTACAAGCAACTTAGCTACGCGGCAATAAATTATTGCGGACTTGTGCTTGTACTTTATATTACAAGAACTCTACAAGCTTACATCACGTCACTTGCAGTCTATCGGATGATTAAAGACTTAAGAAACAGTCTTATTTCGCATATTTTACACCTCAACAGCCACTTTCATGACAAGACCCTCAGCGGAGCTTTGGCAACACGCGCGACAAGCGACTTTGATAATTTATCAGAATCGCTCAATCAGGGCGTATTGAGCTCTATTGTCGACTTCGCTGTTTTGGCAGGCTGTGTAATTGGTATGTATTTATTGGACCCAATTTTAGCCACTGCAGCGCTGCTTTTGTTTCCTGCTGTCACCTACATCGTAACTGCCATTTCAAAACAAATCAAAGACGCCATGCTATCCGCAAGAAAGATCATCGCTTCGCTCAATGCCTTTGCCCAGGAATGCCTTTATGGAAGTAGCACGATTAAACTTCTTGATGCCAGACAAGATGCAAATGAACATTATGCAAAGCTAAATATTGAGTACCGCGATGCTCAGATGAAGTCAGTGGTCTACGACTCTTTAATGTTTTCCATTATTGATGGGATAAGTTCAATCGCAATAGGCATTACTTTGTGGCTAGCGATTTCGAATATATTTGCCGTTGAAGGCATCACTGCTGGTATCATTGTAGCTTTCGTTCAATATCTCAATAGTTTTTTTGAACCAATCAAACAACTGGGAAACAAAATCGCAATGCTGCAAGGAGCCTTTACAGCCATCGATAGGATTTTTGGTCTTTTTGACACTAAAGATTTTATTTCCGGCACCACTAGCCTTAAAAAAATAAACGGCGACATTAAATTTGAAAATGTGAACTTCTCTTACGCTGCCGCAGCAGGTGCTCCTTTGAGACCTATTTTAAAAAACATCAACTTCTCATTGCAAGCTGGCCAGTCCCTCGCTTTAGTGGGCACTACAGGCAGTGGAAAATCCACACTGGTTAAACTTTTGTGCAAACTCTACGACGGCTATACGGGCAAAATAATTCTTGACGGTGTTGACTTATCAGAGCTGTCAGGAGAAGAACTGCGCTCCCTTATTGCTTTTGTTCCGCAAGATCTCGTTATTTTTGAAGGCTCAATTGCATTTAATATTGGACTTGGTGACCCTCGCGCTAGCCAAGAAAAAATTATAGCAGCAGCAAAATTAGTCGGTGCAGATAGATTTATTGAAAAAATGCCTGGAAAATACGAAGAGTTGCTCCGAGAACAAGGCAGCAATCTTTCACAAGGTCAACGCCAGCTTCTAGCTTTCGCCAGAGCCATTGTAAAAGATCCGCAGATTCTCATTTTAGATGAAGCTACTTCATCAATTGATCCAGAATCTGAAAATATAATTCAACACACCATCGCAAAAATAATTAAAGGTAGAACAGTTATAGTGATCGCACACCGGCTATCCACCATTAAAAATTGCGATAAAATCTTAGTTGTAGAAAATGGCGAGATTACAGAACAAGGAACGCACAAAGAGCTCTTGAGTAATACTTTAGGGAAGTATTTTTCTTTACATCATGTTGGTGATACTCAAGCGAATCAAGCAACTGTTCTTCCATAATAGCCGTCGAAATTTCAGCTTAATATTTGCGCATTTTAATTTCAAAGCCTTGCATAAAATTTTTTAAATTCGCGCTTTCATCTGCACTTAGGTTTGAACTGGAGATTATTTCCCATAAGGGCGGACTTTGATTTTCATCTATTTTAACTTCCAAAGATTCCAAGACAGCTTTTATTCTTCTAGTAACACCTTCAACACTATCTACAAATGCAATAGGTCTTGTTGCTAAACTCTTAAGTTCCTCGATTAAAAATGAAAAATGCGTACAGCCTAAAACTACAACATCGATATTATTTCTTTCTACTATTTCATTGAAAAAAGGCGCCATTTCTTTTTTTAACATATCGAGATCAAGATTCTTTTCCATTATTTTTTTTTCTGCTAATGCCACTAAAATCTCAGAACCAAAAAATTGAATCTCGCACCCTTCTGCATGTTGATTGATGAGTTCTCGAATATAATGTCTTTGTATAGTGCCATTAGTTGCAAGGAGAGCGATGTTTTTTGTTTTGCTTAATTCTGCGGCAGGCTTAATCGCAGGAACAACCCCGACCACTGGAAAGTCTAACTCCGAGCGAAGCTCACTAAGTACAGCTGTACTAGCAGTGTTGCAAGCTACAACAAATAGATCAGGCTTATATTCTGATTTTAGCCAAGCACTAGCTTCCAAAACTATTTTCTTCACCTGAGCTTCGCTTTTCGTGCCGTATGGAAAATTTTTGCGATCTAAATAGTAGAAAAAATGAGAATTGTGAAATTGATTTAGAAGAGATTTGAGAATTGAAAAACCACCAATACCTGAATCGAGTAATACGATGCGATATTGGTGGTCTGTATTCATGCAAATAAATTATCTAAATCTAAAAACCTGTCGGCCGAGTTTCTTCGATGATATCTAAAGAAGTCATATTGTCATAAGCTTTTTTTGCTGTATCTGGGAGTATTGCAACAGCTTTAATGACCCCGCCCACATTTTTTTGGATAACCAAGACTGGAACATCGCCAATTTGATTTACAAATAATTCTCCAAAACTGGTTTGGTCATAACCGCTTTGTTGAGAATGGGCTAACATTGATACCATTTTATCTGGGGAAACAAAAACAGGTATTTCATCACCAAACATTATTCCATTATTTTTCAGAGCATTGCTTTCACTTGGAACTGTTGTTATTCGAATATTTTGACCATCCGACTTTTTGAAATAAATTGATAAACTACCATCATTATCCAATTTTAACATTTTTTGACTGTAAAAACGTTGAAGTTTATTAGTCTGACCCAATAGCTCGACAAAATCAGATGGCTCGAAAATTGCGCTATTCAGATTGCCCTTAAACATTTCTTCTTCAACAAACTTAAGTGTTCCACCGCCGTGAGAACCCTGCGCCCAGGCATAACCAAAAGAAAGACTTAAAAACACTGCCAAAAGTTTTACGCTTCCGGCCATCTTTTTTGTTACAAACTCATTTAAATTTTTCATACCCATTGCTCCCAGTTACGCAAATCTGCGCACAATTAGTCGTAAGGAATCGGAGTGTCGTGCAAACCCACTGTCATAATTGCCGACATAGGAAACTCGCCATGATTCTGAGAATCTCGCATTACCAAATCTACTTTGCTTTGCGCATCGTTGAGTATCTCAACAATTTGCTTCACCGCTGATTTTTTCAGCGACTGAGAACGAATAGCTACCATTGCTTTATTCGTTCGCAAGAAAGATCCAGCAAAAGCACGAACCTTATTGAGACCAATCTTTAAATCGACAGTCCCTTCAGGCCCATTGAAACGAAACTTTCCTTCTTCATCTTCTTTCAAGAGGTCATTGCCATGCAAAACCTCAAGCATATTTATTCCTGAACGACCGAGCAGCTCTTGAACCTGCTCACGCGACACCCCATTATACATATCCGCAAGCTCAATAATAACCAGGGCATCTTCGTCTCTATAATAATCTCGCAACATACTGTCAGCGGTCTTTTGTGTGCCATTGACCAGAGCTCCACCACCTAGAAGCTTATAGCTATCTGGGTAAAAACTCTTTAAATAGGCCGCCATCTGGTCGCGCGGCGCAATCTCTGCAAGTATAGCGAGCAAATTTTCAAGCGCAGGTGAACTATCGCCCTTATAAATACGCTTAATCGTCGAATAAGGAACTCCGCTGTTGCGGGCCAAATTCGTGAGGCTATTTTCCGATCCCAGGCTCAACCAAGCATCTAACTTGGATTTAAGCTCTAGAAAGGCCTCTTTGTTCATCATACCTTCAACCTACCTGCTCTTCTTAATACGAATATTCTTCTATTATTCTTCTATTTTATTATTTTAGTTACCAGCGGCCAAATTCCCATAGAATAGACGCTGCATCGAGCGAACATAGCAAAAAACACCGCTTCCGGATAGGAAAAAATGTCGATTAATTATGGTCAAAGTTAAACTCCATTCCCAGCTTTCCTATCAATATAAAGCATCTTATTTATACAAATTTGATTTTGACAAAAGCTAAAAACTCCATTTATACCAGCTATTTACAGTGGCGGCCGTTTGCAGCTCGAACTCACTTGAGAAATTTAATCCTCCTGCTGGCACTGAAGAAATCGCCAGGCCTTTGCCTTTACTGGCTTTAATGAGCGGAAAATCGCCCATTGTGTTTCCTGCTGCAAAAACTAATTCTTTGTCACCAATGATGCTTCGCAAAACTTCTACTTTTCCAGGTCCATGCGACATAGGGCGCATGATCTCTTCGCTTAGCCTACCTTCAATGGTTTTGCATTGGAGGCCTAATACATGTTCTGCATCTATTCCAATTCTTTTAGCTGCGGGTTCTACCGACCATTTAGGAGAAGCTGAAACCACAAAAACCTCAAGCCCCAACGCCATCAGCTCAGCAACGAGCTTGCCCATTTCTGCAAAATGAGGAAAGGGTAAAGCCTCCAGATAGCTAGCTTCTGCCAATGCTCTCACTTCACTCCATGATTTTCCTGACATGGTCGTCGTCAGCCAGACCAGTGCCTCTTCGACTTTAGCTGCCTCCCATCGGAGACTGTTGTAATAGTCCCAAGGATTAACACCAGAAACGTCATCAATTATTTTATTTCGCACCAAAAAACGTAAAAAATTTTCGCCGCAATCGATATCCCATAGCGTGCCATCTGCATCAAAAGCCGCAACGCAACGGCTCTTTCTCTTTTTCTGCTCTCGTATTAAATCGTTCTTTATCTGAGCCATCAATTGGTCAAAATTTTCCAAGAATTCCCCCATAAAACTAGTGGATTAACCCTTAAAATATAGTTTTTATGTAAAAAGATCGAACTAAATATAAGCCTAGCTCACAATCGAGAAAGGCTAAATGAGGTTTTAGACATGCAGTATAAAACAAAAGTAGATGATCTTTTTCCTGTCCACGACGCGAAGATATTTACTGCGCGCATGCCTAAAGATGCTGAGTCTATAGCTTTGGCTCAACCTATTGCTGAATCTCGACCCCTTATACCAAAAATGAAACTCGCCCCCGATGCTATGCTTAGTCAACAGCTAGGCGAAGATAAAACACTACATCTCCAGCCTATGGTAACTTCCTGGAGCTATCATCATGAGCAAAAAGCCGCTGCGCTTGCAAAAGAGGCATCGCGCCGTATTGAAAGCCGAGAAAACTTTAATGCATATATGGATGAAAAAGCAGAAGAGCAGCGCAGCCAACAGTTTAATGCGACCCAATTAAGAAATATGACACTTTCGGCAAACCCAAAAAACTTTTCGAATAAACTTCCCAGCGCAAAAAACTCCGCACCGTCTCATGAATTATTAAACGCAGGACTCATGTCAGTTACGCGTGAATCTTCAAAACATTCGAATTCTCCGGCAATTGCTCAAACCGCCGTTAGCTCTTATCAGCAGATCTCTATAAATTCTGTCCCAAAAAGTTCCTTTTCAAAACCCACATAAAAAAAAGGAGCCACTTTCGTGACTCCGTTTGAATTATAAACAGATCCTTCCTCGCTTCGCTTGTCAGGAACTCCGAAAATTCCTCGCTTCGCTTGTCAGGAACTCCGAAAATTCCTCGCTAACGCGAGACAGGTCCCTCTAGTATGGTTGATCGTAATTAAAATACTGGCAACCTAAACCATCTTTTAAATAAGGGCTCATGTCAAATACACCACCACTGTAAACAGCTGCGCGATAAACTCTCAATGAGTTAAAGCTTGCCGGAGCACGGTGAAATGCATGTGTATGACTCCATGTGTAAGGAGCTTGACCTGATTGTGACCACTTTTTGTGCACCATGCGTTGTACTTCAAATTGCTCGCCGTTAGGATTGCTGCAAACATTCCATTTATATTCGAGTTCAACAAATCCGCGATTGCGCCAATCAGCTTGAGTCGTCACTAGTTTGCGCTCACTGCCTTCAAATTTATATAGATCAACAGAATCTGCGCCCGCACCTTGTGCATCACTGATATTTTGTGGTTTTACACAAACTCTAACTTTTTGCGTAACTTCACATCCTGGAGGATTTGGCCCATAATCAAGACCTGGCTCACCGCCAACTGAAGGCACAACAGGCATCGTTGGTGGGTATGTCGTCGGCGGAACTACCACTGGCGGGTAAACAACAGGCGGCGGCACGACCACTGGCGGATTTACCACGCCACCAGAATTCGCTGTCCACATAAGATTTAAATTCGCATATCCAGAAACTTCATTAAATTTAATCGTAACTTTACGCGTACCATTAGAAACATATGTTGTAGTTTTTCCGCCTACATATGTTCCACCTGAAGTTCCTTCTGCTTGCCACATAAGAGCGTCATCTACATAAAACTTCACTGCATCATCAAAATGCGCGCGAATGTCATAAATAGCATATCCAGCTGGCGCAGAAAAAACGACATTGCTCTTTTGGAAAACAACCGTGTACTCATCGTTGACTCCAACAAGAGGTCCACCATACTTATAATCTTTTACAAAAATTGAGTTGCTACCGATAAAATCATCCGTGTTGATACACTGCGCATAAACATAGCCACCTGGAAGAGCATAGCCTTGATTCCAATAGAATTTATTTGAATCATAATAATAATAGGCTTCCCATTGATTGCCTAGGCACTGCATTCCGCCAGCAAACGCCAAATCAGCGCTTTCTTGTGTAGTTTTTTTACTCTCACCACAAGACACAAGCGTCAAAATTCCAAGCCCAAGGCTAATTTTTCTAATTAAACTCATTCCTTTACCCCCTTTTAAAAAAATCTAAGATTCTCATCGAATTATTGCTTATCGACGAAGCTTTTCTAGCAACCGGGTTTCAAGTACCATAAATACTAAAGAGTGCCAAGAATTTCTTCGGTGAAATAGAGTTTTCTTTATTAGCCATCTGTTATTCACTAATCAGCGCCAACCGGACTTTAACGATCTAATCAATGATCCCCTTACGTTGGAGATCTGAAAGCTGAGTCGCAGTGTAACCAAAATTTCCTAGTACTCTTTTTGTATCTGCGCCTAGTGTGACATCGACATTTACAGCTTCTTGCGCATGTAGGTAGGGACTTAAAAATACTTCTTGATCATTTACTTTCGCAAACTTCTTACGCTCTTTAAATTGCTCCGCATCGAAAATGCTGCTTTTATTATTTACTGAATTTACAGGGAGCTTACGGGTGATAGCCAAATTTTCCAACCAGTCATTTCGATTGCGCTTTTTAAATGCTCGCCGCAACAGCGCTCTGATTATTGGACATAACAACATGCGTTGATGCATTTTTAATTTTGAAATTTTTGGCCACCAAGCTCCTAGTTCTTCACATAGCTGCTGCCAAAATTGCTGCTCATCAACAATGCCAAGTACAATTTTGCCTTTATCTTTGGTTTCAAAAATGCCGTAATGAGGCAAAAGTTTAAGAAAGCCAAAACGCACAAAATAATGCGCAACTCTATCGATGACGGCTTTAACAAAGCTGCTGCGAAATTTTTTATCAAGACCGAGCTGGCTTTTAAACTCTGCTTTTGTCACATAAGTGTGCCCCCATATCGAAACCATGTGAGCCAGAGGTTCAGACATAGCAGCGTCAATATAAATTGCTGCGGCATCTTGATGAGCTTTTAATTTAAATAAAGCAGAGCTTATAGCGCAAGCTGCAGAAGTAGCCGTCGTGAAGTCTGCAATAGGTAGAGAAGAAAATTGCGATCCTCTGTAAATATCTAGCTCTGTGCTTCCACTAAAACCTTGCAGATTAAGATCGTGGGTAGGAAGTTCTGACAAGGGGCCGTTTTGCCCAAAGCCTGAGATACTGCAATAAACAATTCGTGGATTTATTTTTTTTACTCGCTCAAAACCAAGCCCTAATTTTTCGCAAACACCTGGGCGAAAGCCTTCTAAAAAGACATCCACTTCTGCGATCAAGTGCTCAACAATTTCTAAACCTTCGGGTGTTTTAAGATCAACAGATATCATTTTTTTATTGTAGTGAAGAGCCAAAAAGAATTTTGGCAAAAGGCGCGCCGGATCACTGCCGCGCGTGCTTTTTTTACCTTTGTGCACAATAGATTCAGAATTGACACCAACTGGCTCAACTTTAATAACCTCAGCCCCTAAATCAGACAATAGACGGCTGCAATAAGGTCCGGGTAGATGCTGGCTTAAGTCTAAGACTTTTACCCCCGCTAAACATAGCCTAGAATCTGCGCTGTGAATCATTTAGTTTAGTCCAATCAACTCAATTGGTAACTTGAACGCCAAACTGTGTTTGAAAAATCATCGACTTTTGTAGCTTCTGCAGTTGCAAGATCAGATTCCTTAATCAACTTCAATTCTTCTGAACTAATCACCGAGTCGCCGAGCGCTTTTTGGTAAAGTGCTTCTCCTTGTAGCGTCTTATCCCAGCGTCCAGATATTCGAGCAAGTTTTATCCGTGCATTGACTTGGCTAACTTTCGTCGCTAATTCTAGCGCGTGATCTAACAAGCGCCCGGGGTCTTTTAAATCGCGGCCAAGGTAGGCGCCTTCGGTCAAACGATCTCGCTGCATCCCTGGTGTTGTAATTATTTTCGCTAGTTTTTCGCCTAATTTATCACTTGGACCATTAGAAAAGGGATTAATATTGTTCCACAGTCCACAAACTACTTTGACAACAAACCCAAGCACAGGAACATTAAAATTACGAAAGATACCCGTAAATGATTTTTGCATTTGTTCAAAACAGAACTCTAAACACCAATGTACTATTGGTAAATCTGCCGCTTTTCTTCCTTCAGCTTCGTAGCGGCGCAATGTCGAAAAGCCCATATACATCCAAGATAATATATCGGCAAAGCGGCCGGTAATTTTTCCACGTTTTTTAAGATTGCTACCGATGGCAAAGAGCGCAAGATCACTAAAAGCTGCAAAAACTACAGAAGCCCATTTTAATCTTTGATAGTGACGCGCTGTTTCATCCTGCACTGGAGCTTTGACAATATATCCACGTGTAAGAGACAGAATAAGAGCGTAAAAGCAGTTTTTAAAGAAAAACACTAAATGGCTCAATGTCGCCGCCATGAAGGCGCTACTATTACCTTCTGTTAAAGCTTCAACCTCTTTTCGCGCATAGGGGTGACATCGAATTGCACCCTGGCCAAAGATTATCAATGTTCTCGTCAAAATATTTGCGCCTTCCACAGTGATACCTATCGTCGCACCCTGATAACCGACGCCCATAGGGTTGGATGGTCCTTTGCAAATTCCCTTTCCCGCAAGAATATCTAAGCTATCTATGGCCGCCAGGCGCACCATTTCAGTTGTTCTCAGTTTTATCAAAGCAGAAACCACAGAAGGTCGATGACCTTTTTCTAAAGCGCCACAAGTAAATTTACGCGCTGCATCCATCATATATGTGTATCCACATAGCCGCGCGAGCGGTTCTTGAATTCCTTCGAAATTTGCAATAGAGGTATTGAACTGTCGGCGGACAACTGCATAGGCTCCAACCACTCTTGCCAGCTTCATACAGCCGCCCAAAGATTGGGCTGGCAAGGAAACCGCACGTCCACCGGAAAGAGCTTCCATAAGCATTTTCCAGCCTATACCAGCATTGCTTGGGCCTCCTATAATCTGCTTTGCAGACACCTCAACGTTTTCGCCTACGATAGGTCCGTTAGGGAATGGCACACCAATCGGATCATGGTGCCTGCCGATTTGCACACCTTTTGTTTCGGCATGAATTAATGCGCAGGTGATTCCCGGATTTGTGCCTTTGCCCAATAAATTTTCTGGGTCTTTTAAATTAAAAGCCAAACCAATTAAATTGGCGATAGGTGCCATGGTGATATAACGTTTGCGAAAATTTAATCGAATCGATACTTCGCCGCCCGCATCTCGAAATGCAACACCTTCAGAAATCAAAGATGCCGCATCGGAACCCGCAGTTGGCTCAGTTAGTCCAAAACATGGCAGATAATCACCGACCGCAAGCTTCGGCAAATAATGTTTCTTTTGTTCTGGAGTTCCATACATATGAATCAACTCAGCAGGCCCAACAGAATTAGGGATCAGTACACATACACATAGGTAAGATGAAACAGGTGCTAATTTAGCTAAAACAGAACTAACCAACAAAGGACTAAAACCCAAACCACCTTCATTTTTTGGAATCATTAAACAAAAAAACTTATGCTTTTTTAAGTGTTGCCAAACTTCTTGCGGCATTTCTCTTTTTGTAATTGTTTCCCACTCGTCAATCATTCCACAAACTTCTTCGACGGGCCCGTCAAAAAATGCTTGTTCTTCTTTAGTAAGCTGTGGATAGGATTCTTCTAGAAGTTTTTTAAAGTCGACTTTACCTGAAAATAAGTCGCCATCTATCCAAACAGTTCCAGCATCCAGCGCCACTTTTTCTGTTTGAGAAATTTGCGGCACCATGCCTTTTGCTTTAAGAAAATCCATCAAAAAAGAACTCAATTTTCACCTCACCTTTTATTTTGTTTTCTATTTACTATTTTCATTTTTATTTGACGAAAAAGAAAATTCGGCATAAACCGGAAAATGATCCGAAGCTCCTTCATTTTTTTTCGCGTCAAAGCGCAAGGGTTCCCCAACTTTACTACGCTTATTTATTTCAAAATCAACGACTTTTATTGAAGCTGCATCCATTTTCCATTGTTGCGCTTTTTGAACGCTCAAATTTCTAGCTTTTTTTAAATGCATAATCGCGTCTAAGAATGACCAGCTATTATAGCGACCGTAGTAACTAGACCCCAAGCATTCATGACAGCCAACAATGTGCGAAATAAACCAATCTTTACTCCCTAATTTTCGAAAAATACGTGAATCTTCACCTGCACTGACATTAAAATCGCCTCCTGCAACGACAAAATCATGTGCTGAGTTTTTTGCTATTTCAGTAAGGCGTATAAATGCTTGTTCTCTTAAATAAAATGGATTTCTTCCCGAAGGAAAGTGTACGCCAAACACTTGAAGCTTCTCTTTCGTGGGTAGCTCAAAAACAACCCCCAATACTCCTCGTGTGAGGTGTTTTTTCCCTTCGCGTGCTATCAATTTAAGATCGTGCAAAATAGGCTCTTCGGCCACTGGAAAACGGCTAAGCATTCCCACATCTATGCCCCTCTGATCTTGCCCTTCAATCAGTACAACGCTTTTGTAGCCTGCGCTCTTTAAAAAAGTGGAATTAAACTTTTCCAGAATTTTAATGTTTTCGACTTCTTCAAGAATTAAAACATCTGCGCCCTTACCTGAATTTACCGATAGAATAACTTTAGCCAATTGCGTCATCTTTTTTTCTAAAACAGTTTCAGACCAATCAAGAGTTAAACATTCATCTTGATAGAACTTCGAACCCATTTTTTTGCAATTTAATTTATGCTCAGAATTGTTTTTTTTCGAAAGCGGCAAGAAAGTAAAATCGTCTTTTTTAGAATCGGTTTCAGTATCAAATAAATTTTCTACATTATAAGCCATAACCGATACACGCTGCGCTTCGGCATTATGTGTATAAATAATGAAAATTAGAAGTATTAAAAAATTGCGCTCGCAATACTGGTAAAATCGGCTCATCTCACTTTTGCTCCTTGGGACGACATCGCGCCGAGACTATAACAAGGCGTCCTACTTGCAGCAAATGAAAAGACTGTGTTTTAAGGAACACTACAAAAATAGAATTACAAATAACCAATTGATTTGGCTTTATAAATTAGCTCTTCGCGGAACTTCGGGTGTGCAATATTAATCATCGCCTGGGCACGACTAGCAACAGAACGACCGCGCAATTCTGCAACCCCATATTCAGTAACTAAGGTATCAACGTCGTTGCGACTAATACTAATTTTTGCGCCTGGTTTTAGTTCAAAAACAATTTTCGATTCAGCTTCCCCGCTTGTCGTAGAACGCATAGCAATAATGCCCCGTCCGGCCTTTGAACGCTGAGCACCGGTATGTGTATCAGATGCACCACCAACACCGCTTATTTCGTGATGGCCAACAGATTCAGAACAAACTTGGCCTGTTAAATCTACTTCTACCGCAGAGTTGATCGAGAACATGCAATGATTGCGCCCTATTCTATAGGGGTCATTGACAACAGAGGCTGGCTGCAATTCTACCATCGGATTCTTGTCGACAAATTTATAAAGCTCAGCACTACCATAAACAAATGCAGCCACCATTTTTCCTGGCCATATTGATTTACATCGGTTGGTAACGATTCCTTCGTTATATAGCTGCATCATGGCATCATTGAGAAGTTCAGTATGAATCCCGAGATCTTTTTTGCTGCGTAGTGCTGCCGCTAGAGCGTTTGGAATTGCGCCTATTCCAAGCTGTATAGTTGCTCCATCAGGAATTAAATCTGCTACCCTCTCACCAATTGTTGTATCAATTTGTGTGAATTTTGCAGATGGCAAAGTCGGAACGGCGGCAGAGCTTTCAATAAAGTAATCAACTTGAGCTACTGAAACACTCGTTGCTCCATAAGTCTGGGGCAAGTTCGGGTTGACTTCTAAAATAATTTTATCTGCATAATAGATCATTTCAGGCTCATAACAGGAACCTAAACTAAGACTAACAAAACCTCGCTCATCCGGAAGAGAACAGCTCCCCCAAAAAATATCAACTTTGCCCCGACTTTTAAGATTATCCGACCAGCGCGATAAATGCTGGGGGATGTAATGCACATTTCTTCCCTGTTCATTTTTTATGGGGGCCGTTACAAACATCAAACGAATTTCAATGCGGCCATCGAGTGATTTATCGACAAAACATTGGTAATCTCGGTTTGGATTGGCACAATGAAACTCTACATTTTTTAGATGCTTCGCCCGTAGGTGCAAATTAGTAAGCAGCAGCTGCGGCTCTACCGCCGCCATCGCTGCGACTACACGCTGGCCAGAATCAATGTGCTGTAGTGCTTGATCGATTGTTAGAAGTTTTTTGTGGTAAACTTGGTCGGTATTCATAAAGATATATTCCAAGAAATGATTTTAATGGGTGTCTTGAGAAAATCTTCTCGCTAAAGTTAGCAGATTATATTGTAAAGGTACTATAAAGCAATGACTCTACACGATCTTAAACTCAACTTTCTTGGTGCGCGCGACACTGTAACTGGAAGTCGAACCTTATTAAACACTCATAACCAAAGTTTTCTGATTGATTGTGGTTTATTTCAAGGCACAAAGGAAATACGATTGCGCAATTGGGCAAAGTTTCCATTTAATCCTGAAAAAATCTCCAGCGTTGTTTTGACTCACGCCCATCTAGACCACAGCGGTTATTTACCAAAGCTTGTACGCGAAGGCTTTTCTGGAAAAATCTACTGCTCGCCCGGAACTGCAGATTTATTGAGCATACTTTTATTGGACGCTGCATTTTTAGAAGAAGAAAGCGCGCGTTATGCAAATAAATCTGGCTATTCAAACCACAAACCAGCCCTTCCTCTATTTACTACTAAGGATGCTGAAGCTGTTTTTCCGCTCATAGAAATTGTCGGAAGAAATGAGTGGGTCAATCTAACTCCTGAATTGAGTTTTCGATTTTTTCGAGCCGGCCACATCATTGGCGCGTCTTTTATTCAATTTTCTTATACCGATCCCTATTCGAAAAGTAGTTGTTTAATTAGCTTTTCAGGCGATCTCGGTCATTCGCGTTCGCAGATCTTACGCGGGCCTGAGGACCTTTTGGAGACGGATTATTTAGTCCTAGAATCAACCTATGGAAACCGTCGCCACCCAAGGGGCGATGCGAGTAAGGAACTTGCAGAAATAATAAACCGTACATCAGCTTCTCATGGAGTCTTACTTATCCCGGCGTTTGCGGTTGGGCGTGCGCAAGAAGTCATTTATGCCATAAAGCAGCTTGAAGATAGTAACTCAATAAAAAGTATTCCTGTTTATTTAGATAGCCCCATGGCGCAAAGGGCCACTAAAATTATGATAAATCACCCGGAAGATCATGTTCTAGATTCACAATTTTTACAGAAAGATATTTCAGAATTTTATCCGGCAAAATTCCAGTCAGTCAGTAGTGTGGACGAATCGATGTCACTTTGCAGCAGAAGCGGTCCAATGATCGTTATTTCAGCTTCTGGAATGCTCAGTGGTGGCCGCATTTTACACCATCTCAAGGCGCGACTTTCGAATAAAAACAACACCCTGTTATTTACCGGTTACCAAGCTGAAGGTACAAAGGGTCGCTTTTTGCAGGACAATTTTGGCAAAGTTGAAAGTCTCCGTATACACCATCAGGAAATTCCTATTTTTTGCAATATTCAGACCCTTGATGAATTATCTGCCCATGCAGACTATGAAGATATGCTGGCGTGGCTTGCGCGCATGGAGCGTAAACCTAAAGAAATATTTATAAATCATGGAACAGAGAATTCTCAACAGGCTTTTGCGGAGAAAATAACAGAAGAGCTTGGCATAAAGGCAAGTCCAGTTTATAAACAAGGCGTCTTTAATCTTAGCCTTAAAAAGTGACATGAGCTCTAACCTTCTACAAGTACAAAATGCCTACAAAAGCTATGGAAAAAAACTTCTCTTCGAAGATGCAAGCTTTTCTATTAATGAAGACGAGCATGTTGGTGTGATAGGTCCAAACGGTGCAGGAAAAACCACGCTTTTTAAAATTCTCGCTAAAGGCGAAGAACTCGATCATGGCACGATTATAAAATCAAAAAACCTGCGCATTGGCTATCTTGAACAAGAAGTTGTTTGGCGTGATGATGAGACGTTAGAGAGCTATCTCGAAGATTGCCGCAAACCTATTTGGGAATTAAAGTCTATGGCGAAAAGCCTAGGCTTAACTCCAGAACATTTCCATGTAAATTTAAACTCGCTAAGCGGCGGCTATCGCATGCGCTGCAAGCTGCTTTATTTGTTGGGCTGCGAGCCAAACTTGATGCTGCTCGATGAACCTACAAACTATTTGGACCTTGAAACCATTTTAGTTCTAGAGTCATTCTTGCAAGATTATCGCGGAGCATTCTTACTCATTTCGCATGATCGCGAATTTTTAAAGCGCACAACTGATCACACTTTAGAAGTAGAACAAGGCGATATTACAAAGTACAACGGTCATATTGATGATTATTTTGAGCAGAAGCAACTCTTGCGGGAACAACTCGAAAAAAGCGCTAGCGCTCAAATGCAAAAAAGAAAAATAATTGAAGACTTCGTTGCACGTTTTGGCGCGAAAGCGACAAAAGCCCGTCAAGCACAGTCTCGACTCAAAGCTCTCAATAAGATGGAAAGCATCGAAATAAAACCATTAAACGTTACGAGTCGTTTTAGATTGCCGACGCCGCCCAATACTGGCCGTGTTGTCATAAATGCCAGCCATCTCGATCTAGGTTATGAAGACAGAACAATTTTGCGTGATGTCAATTTACAAATAGAAGCTGGAGATCACATTGGCGTTATCGGCTATAACGGCGCTGGTAAATCTACTCTATTAAAAGCTTTTGCCTCCGCCTTAAAGCCGAGAGGCGGCGAGATCAAATACGGTTTAAGAGTAGAGATAGCCTATTATGGCCAACACGTCGCAGAAGAACTCGACTTGAATCTAAGTGTCATCGATGAACTCGCCAAAGATGCTCACAAAGAAATTCTCCATCAACAAATCCTTGATTTGGCTGGTTCACTATTATTTTCGGGAGATTCTGTTTATAAACCTATCAAAGTATTATCTGGCGGCGAAAAAGCACGGGTAGCTCTGGGAAAAATTCTACTAAAAAAGGCCCCCTTGATAATTCTTGATGAACCAAGTAACCATCTTGATTTTGACACAGTAGAATCGCTTACCCAGGCCTTATGCGCTTACCCTGGAACCATAATATTTGTTAGTCACGATCGGAGTTTTGTACAGAGAGTTGCAAAAAAAATATTTGAAGTTAAAAACGGCGTTGTCGAAACCTACCTAGGAAGCTATGAAGAATATGTTTGGTCAGTACAAACACACAATCAACAGATCAGCAATGAAATCAGTGGCGGCAAAGAAGCTCCAAGAGCCGACAAATTTAAGAAAAATGAAGCTTCAAATCGCAGCTCTAATCACGATTCTCAGCAGATTAAAAATTTGGACAAATTGATCCGCCAAAAACGAGTGCAAACTAAACAACACGAATCCGAAGTTGCCGCTTTGCAGCAACAAATCTCCGTTAAATCTCTTGCCTTAGAAAACTCCAATCCAGAGCAGCTTATTTCTCTCGGAAGAGAGTTAGCAGAATTGCAAAAAAAACTGGATTATAGCGAAGCTCTTTGGCTAGAAAACCTCGAAGAACTAGAAAAGTTGGAAAAGTAATTTCATATATTTCTTTTTATTTAAGCCAATAAATTTAAATTAATTCGGACACACTAAAATTGGCCTTTGCGACGCTAGCATTGATTGAAATGCCATACCCCCAAGCGGCAAAGGATTTAGGGGAATGGTACGATGCCGCCCGAAAATAATTAAATCTGCATCAAAACGAATTGCAATATCTTCGAATGATTCTCCATCTTGACCCGTAATAATTTTTGCTGAATATTCGCATTTAGCTTCTTCAATTTTCGATTTATAGGGAACAACTCTTTGCTCTAAGAGCAACAGCTTTTCAGAAAATTCTTTATCTAGGATTGCTTCTTGCTCTAGATGTTCCGGTAAAGCTAATTTAGATTTAAGGGTTTGCCAAACCTCTTTTGCAATATTTAAAAAAGAACTTCTCGAGTGAACATGCAAATGCAATACCTTAGTCTTTAAGGTACTTCCGATAGAACCCGCCAAAGAAAAACACTCCTTCACAGCATTTAAACTGGTTTCTTTTAAGTCATCGGATAATAGAATGCGAACTCCATTGTCGACAATTTTTTGGACTTTTGCCCCAGATTGCACAACAAGAACAGGCAGTGTTGAGGAGTGAAGTAAGTTTGCGGCAATTGAAAAAGATCGCTCCAAAGCACCAACTTGAGCAGATTTTGTTTCAATCAGGATCAAAGCCGAATTTTGCTCCTTAGCGGCTAATAACAATTCTTGCTCAACCTTTCCTGTTCTGATCGATACGCTCACCTGGAAATTTTCAGAAAAAGAAGCCTGAAGCCCGACAAGTCTATTATTCAAATGTCTTTGATTTTCCTTTTCCAGCTCTTGCGAAATTGCAAGCCAATAAGCTTCTCCAAGATGATTATTTCCACCCGAATGAAGCACATTGGGTTGGCAAACATGAACAAAATGTAATTTCATCTGTGTTAATTCAGCAAGCTGTTTCGCATAAAGAACTATACTTGAACTTGCATCCATTGCTTTTGAATCAATACCAACTAAAATAGTTTCATCTTTTCTATAGTGCGCCACTTCAGCTCCTAGTTATTCCCTACAATAAAATTGCATGTTTTGTTATAAAACATGCAATGCATTTATTATAGTTAATCTATAACTCTCATTAAATCATCAAATAACAGCGCTCGAAGCCTGGGGATGTTTTGATCCCTGGTACTTTAATAAACTCTGACGGAATTCAGATAGGTCATGTAATTTAAAACCTTTAATCGCCTGCTTAGCTCCATGTGAACGCAGTTTGTCTTTATGACGCCTAAGGCGCGACTCTAACTTATCAACCAAGCGATCAATACAGCTGTACATAGATTCACCAAGATTATGTACGAGATAGTTAAACCCTTCGCTTCCTGTAACATGGCAAGAAACATAATGTCGATCTTGGACACTCGAAAAGCGCATATGAACTTTAATCGGGTGGGCCATATACTTATTGACGACATCTTCAATTTTTTGCTGGGAATAGTTGATCATTGACTGAGAGCTATCCATTTGTTTAAAAGTGAATTGAAATTCCATGGCTCTTCTCCTTAATTTGAAATTGACCTTCTTCAGCATTATAAAATCGATCTATACGACACTCTGTTTTATATGTTATGAAAAGAAATATGAGATGGAATTAAGAGAGAATCATTTCAATTTATCACGTTAATATTTATGAGAAATTGTAGCTTTATGAGTTTAAATAAAAAAAATTTTGTAAAAATATTAAGCACTCCGTTAATTCAAGATCGAATCAGTCGCTTACGAGAAAAAGAATTAATCCCTGCACTGTTTCGCAGATCTTTAAACGATATTGCCCTTGCTCTCGCTTATGAAGTATCTGAAGAACTTCCAACAAAAAAAATTGAGATTCAAACCCCTCTGGAAGAAACCAAGGGTCTTGAGATCTGTGACGATCAAGTACTGCTCATTTCAATATTAAGAGCTGGAAATGGCCTTTTAAATGAATTCTTAAATGTCTATGAGCGTGCGAAAGTAGGTTTTATAGGTCTCGAACGGCAACACGATCTGAAAATTAAGCAATATTATTGCAAGATACCAAAAACAAACTCGCCGTATATTTTAATCCTCGATCCCATGCTCGCAAGTGGACATAGTGCTCTTGCTGCAATCGAATTGCTATCTCCATTAAAGCCTCAAAAAATCATTTATTGTTGTTTGTTAGCTGCACCTGAAGGTATTAAAAAAATTCATCAGAGTTTTCCAGACACTCTAATTTATACAGCATGCTTAGATCGTGAACTGAACGAACACGGTTATATTCTGCCTGGATTAGGTGATGCCGGAGATCGCATTTACAACAGTTTTTGATGCAATTTAAGAAATTTTAACTCGCTACTTTTACATGCTGGCTTTTTTTCAGCTCTTCTTCGTTTTCAATTACCTGCACTTGATTGCGGCCTGAATGTTTTGCTTTATAAAGAGCTGCATCTGCGCGCGCTATAACCTG
>JAGOVF010000174.1 GCA_018060885.1 Oligoflexales bacterium
GAACTTGCAAGAGCGAGACAGGACTCTCACAGTCCAAAATCCAAATCTCTCTCGCATCACGCAATTGAGCGACGCTTTTAGGACGAGAAGGCGTTTTGATTTTGCCAAAATGCGGACTGCGTTTAGTACTAATCGTTTGAGGTTCTGGCACCTGTCCTGGATTCGCTTTTTGGAACTGAATCTCCTGAAGGCGAGAAGCACAGCTTAAAAGAAAACCTTCAATGGTATGCACACGCTCTAAACCCAGAGTCTCTTTGAATGGCTCGACGCGCACAGGATCTTGCGTTAAACCCACAGGGTATAATCGATGGCTTCGAATCGCATCCAGATAAGCGCGAATGAGGGTTTGCTGATTGGCTTTAGCCCCGTACTGAATCGCCACTTGGCGATCGGGCGTTCTCAGTAAAAAAGCCAAGGCTTCTTTATGCTCCGCGTTTTCGAGGCCACTTTGATATAGCACAAATTTTGTGGCCAATCTTGTAAAAAGAGGATGAACTTGCTTTTTGTTTAAACGCGCAGAGGCAACATTCTCAATTTCTAAATCTCGAGCTGCCTGGGTTGTGCAAAGCTGATTACCCAAATATAAGAGCTCAGCTGACTGCAATTGTTGTTCCAGGCATTGTTCTAAAAGTGTCGGCGAATGGTTGAGAAGACATAAAAAGCTTGCGGACTTAAGTATGTCTTCCCGCCTAAAAACGGGCTGAAATGAACTTAAGTGATAGATTGCTGTCTTGATAGCTTTCTCAGCCAAAGCAAGGGGATCCGGCGGGGTAATTGGACCGCGGGCTTTGGCTTCATTGCAAAATTTTTGCAACCACTCAATCGAATAGCCACAAGAGGCGAGATCAATGGTCCAGGCTAGCGTTAAATGTTCTGGATCGATGCTTTTTTTATTGGGACGTGTGTTAAAGTTTGCAATTTTAGCCCCTTCAGCGCCTTCTAAGCCATGCTCCTCCATATAGGCTTCAATTTGCTTCCGACGCTTGGACATAATGCGGATCAGTTCAGGCGGAAAATTTTGTATTTCAAAAGTACCTTTTTCTGAAGTCTGCTCGATGCCAAAACCCAGCTTCATTAATTCTTGAGCCAACAAACTTCGGTACAACATGCCCAAAATCATTTTATCCTCAAAAATCTTATCCGCAAAAAGCGTGCACCAATTGCCATCTGCCCTTAAAACGGCATTCATAATAACCATATGCGTATGAAGATTGGGATCAAGCAGGCGAGAATCATTGTGCTCGAAGGTACAAGCTATCAGATTGCCTGTTTTCTCCAAGCTCAATTTTTTCTTGTCTTTAACACGCGTTAAGGAATAGTTTTCTTGAAGGTGTTTAAATACGCCAGCAACAGCCGTTCGATGTGCATTAATAATACCCTCATCTTGGGTAACCACTGCCAGAATGGAAACCGATTTAGGGGCGGAGAAGGTTAAATCATAGCCACAACGGTGCTCGCCACCATTATGTGCTTCCAACCTAATCTCTTCCGAAAGTTTTCCTTCCAAAATGGCTTTAAATTGCTCCAATGTTGCCTTTGCCCCTAGATTAAGTTGTTCTGCACCTTTGCCAATCCAGTTTCCCTGCAAAACTTCTCCTTCTTTGGCGTAATAATTATCTTTTTGATAATAAGTAGCCGCATTCTCTGCGGATTTTAAAGGATGGATAGTCAGCATGCTAATATCCTAAAAAATTTTACAAAAAAAGATAAAGGATTCATAACAAGCGCTCTCCAGACTCCTGTTTCTCTAATAAATGTGTCTTGGTCTTTTTGGTAGGATTATTTTTTTTCTTTTCCCACTGAGATCCCGAATCGAGTGGTGGCTCTGTTTTCAGCACAGGTGAATTTTTTTGGTTTTCATCGAGTTCTGAAACAACGGCTAATTCAGATTTTGGCACAGTTTCTTTGGCCTCAAAATTTGAAAATTCTGTCCAAGGGCGCGGCATCAACGGGGAAGAGAGAAGTGGACGCTCCTTAACCTCAAGCTTAATTTTGGTGATGGGAACACTTTCCGGTAAAATCAGATAGGCCTCGCGATCGTTTAAACGCAAAAACTCGGTATCAAGAATAAGCGGCTCTTTGCGCCGTTCTTGATGCATCGAAACGCCGTCTCGGACATCGTTTGCGCCATAGGAAAAGCCTTCTTTTTTCTCAACCACCTCCCGCTGTCCGACGATTCTCGACATCCACTGAGCCGTATCAGGGCACTTGGTTCTGTAGCAGACATTGGTGTTATACATCGCCGTCAAAGCTTCAGCCTCATCCCGGCCATAAATTGTGCGGAGTTGGTGGATATCTTGAAAAGCCGTGACCACAGAAGCGCCGTATTTGCGACCTTGAGATAAAAGCAGGCTAAGGCTCGGTAATCGGTGAAGACTGGCAAGCTCATCAATTAAAAACCAAATACGGCGATTTAAAGAGGGCTTTAAAGACAATACCCCACGTGCCGCAATATCCATCCAAAGCGAAATCAGCGGTTTAACCGCCTCCAATTTCTCGGCATTAGAGGCAATAAAAATCCAACCGTCATGATCTTTCGCATGCAACCATTTTCGAATAGAGAACAAAGGCCCCGTACCTTCTTCTTTTAAATAACGCAAGCATTTGCAGTAAGTAGATAAAATCGCCTTAATGGAAAGCGCCATTTTCTCCACATGCTCCGTGACCAAAACCTCAGACACCGTTCCTTTTAATAAAATCCCTAAAGCATTTAAATCAGAACTGAACAGGGGTCTTAGTAAAGACTGGTTCTTCGTATCATTGTTCTCTTTTAATTTCTGCGCCAAGCTTGAAAAAATCGTGCGTGCTGAGTGGATCCAAAACGGATCACTACCCGATAAATTTAAAGGCATTAAAGACGCCGCATGGGCCTCAAAATCAGCAACATCCTGACCTTCTTGCCAGATGTTCCAACTGGGACAACGCTCATCCAAGGGATTTAAAATAATGTCTTTTTTAGATCGATAGTAATGCTGAATAAAAGTACCGACTACATCGTAAACAACTGCACGCTGTTGTCGACGACGAATGCCATCCATCAGCTCCATCATGCAAAGTGATTTGCCAGCACCTGTCGTACCCGTCACCAGGATATGTTGAGTCTCTGCGTTTTTAACGAGTGGCACGCCACCCAAGCTTAAGTCGGATTTTTTGTTTTCTCTTTTGAGGAATATTTTTAAGTATTTGGGCTCTAAAAAATCAGCGCCGCGAATATTTTCTGAAATCAATTGTCGCCGACCTTTCTCATATAAAAAGAAGACAACAGCTGCGATCAAGCCCAAGATAATCAACAGGCTGTTAATCAAAGCTTCTTTGACCAAGAATAAAGTCTCGTTCAATAAGGGATGATGCAGAAATTGCCGGGCATTGAAAGTAAAGACTTGCCCACTCATGCTGCGTACCTTCTGCTTGGCTTGCTCGCCTTGGATAATGAGGGCGAGCTTTGCAATACTGTATTGGCCCAGCAAATACTGCTGATAGCTTGAGGTGCTCTCATAGACAAAATACCCCCCAAGCGATAGGTACAACACGATCGCAAACTTTAGGACTTTTTTTGACACCTGCACAAACATACGAATAAAATGCAAGGCCATCTGCCCGCCTCGAATAAAATGTTTAGCCATAAAAAATACTCCTGTTGTAAAAATACGGTTGATTTTTTCTGAAAGTTACTTGAATTAGTGGGGGTGATTGGGTTATAATGAAAGTATTCAATCGCAATTGAGGAAAAAGAACCATGGAAAAAGAAAACAGGCTAAAATCAAAAGTCGATCCCAGAATTATGCGGATTATTCGAAAGAAAGCGTTTAAGGTCACATTACCTTTTTTAATACCATTAGTGATTTTACTGTTAGTGATATGGGATATTGATGTGACTTTGTTTTTTGGATCTTTTTTCTGGGCATTTTTGTACATCGTATATAGAAGGGCACGATATATATTTTTAAGTAATCGGTATCCAGATAAATTCCCAATGAAATATACTTCTAATATCGAAACAACATCCAGTTTAGACATGGTTAGTGATCCTAAATACCAGTCTTATCTCGGAAACACTTTTTACAAAAATTAAAGCACTCATTTTTTATCATCCTGATTTAAAGTTCTATCAATAGCATTAGAAATCGCTCTTCGAGTTAACCCCCTCTCATTGACATTGAGTTTTGGAGCCATTTTTTCCTTCAATGTATCCGCTTCAAGGTTCAATGCTTTATTTCTTTTTCCCAGTTTTTCTTTATTGCCGTCTAATAATTCCCCGGCCTGCTGCTGAACGGTATTGGAAATGTTCGTCTCATCAAAAGTATTAATCCCCAGCTTTTGCGTTTGTTCTAAAATTTTTTCCTGATGTTTAGTGTTGTGCAACTCTATTGTTTTCATATCATCTAATAGCGGTTTTGAGTAATCCTGATAAGTGTTTTTTAAATCTTCTTTAGTAATTGTATTCTGTTGATAATTGTTTTTAAGTTCCATAAAACTATCCCTGGCAATCGCGTCTATATAGAGTTTAGCTTGTATGGGATCTTTTAAGATCTGATCAGCCTTGGCTTCACCCAATCGATTATCCTGAGCATCTTGTAAATTAGCAATCTTCTCAAGCGTAAATTGCTGTAAATTTTGCTCGATATTGCCGCTTGAAGATTGCAAGAAGCTAGCAGACTCTTGCAAAGATTGCATTTTCTGCATACTCGCCTGATAATTGCGTTCATGGCGTTTTGTTTCATCTAAACTCGATCTAAAATCTTCTGTTAGTCGCGCTTGCTTATCTGTACCTGTGTTAAAGTGTCCCTCTTCCGCCGCCCTGATAATCGTATCAATGGATTGTGTCGCACCCTCTGAGACCATTAAATCTTTGGTTCTGTTAACAACATCTCTAACACTAGCAGCGGATGAAGCCGTTCCTTTTATGCCCAAACTTGCCGCAACTTTCGCTGATACCGCATCAAGCACACTAGATACCGCTCCAGGCACACTAATCGGTAATTTGTCTTTTCCTGTCCCAATTTCTCCACTAACATCAAGGCTTACAGAACCAATTAATTGCACCGCTTGATCTTCAGTGACCCCATACTCTTCCATCAGCTTGTTAGAAACAATTTTCTGTTTATTAATTGCATCTGCAACGGAAGCATTTTCTCCGTGTTGGTAATGCTTGCCTTCTGAAGTTGTGCTACCCGCACTTTTAGCAAGCTGTAAAGCTTTTGTTGCTGTATCTGCTAATCCAGAGGCATAAGCCATGCTCTCGTTATACATGGCAGATTCCGCCTTTTGGCTTTGTTGTTGAAGACTGGTAGAGTACATGTCAGATAATCTAAGCGCCGTCATCAGTTGTGAGCTGCCACTCATCTGATTCAAAGCCACACTTTGATCACCCATTTGCGAAAGCGTTGAACCAGAGCTTAATTCCCAGTCCGAACGCCCAGCGGAAAATGTAGTGGCCGTATTCCAGTGGTTAGCATTGGTGTTATTGGCGCTGTAGTTGTCGAGATTGAGATTGCCGTAACTGTAATTGCCGGTGGTCATCTCTTCGCCCGCATGTCCGGCTGAACCTTGGGTAACAGCACCCAAATGGCTTGCCAGACTTAAGAACGATTGCACGCCTTGTACCAACGAAATGGCGATAAGCGGAACCGAGATTGAGTAAAATCCAGCAAGAGCTGCGATATCTAAATTGGCTTGAATAATCGCAGGAGAAGTCAATAAATTCCAACCCACGCCAATGGTGCCACTTCCATCCATATAGGTAGCCGCCGCAATACTGGCTGAGCGTAACTCTTCAGTTTGAATATAATTGATGATAGCAAATAACGGTGGCCAGGACTGCACCCATAAGACTAGCCCTAAATATTTTTTCAAGAACTGAAATCCATTGGGTTGCACCACCACCAGCACAATCAACATAAAAGAAGCGTATAAAATGGCTTGAAATACAATAGTCATAGAAGCTAAGGCCTTGCCCGATAAATCACCTAAGATTTGAAAAGTGTTGCGCTGCTGTTCCTGGGCTCTGGCTACCGCAAAACCCTGCGCTGCGGCGGAGGCACCTACAATCTCTGCATTTTTAATCACCGAGTCTTTAATCGCGTTACGAACCA
>JAGOVF010000048.1 GCA_018060885.1 Oligoflexales bacterium
GAACAGCTTGTTAGATTTAAAGACAAAGATATAGCTCGCAAAGGACTCTTAAAAAGCATTAACCATAACTTCATTGAACTTCAGAAAAAAGCTGCAGAGACTTTATCGAATTTAGTTCTACAAGCAGATGATATTTCTATCTTACAAACAATCATGCAATCTAGCACTTTAAGTATCGATGTTTTGTCTACCCTCGGCTTAGCTGCTGAAATGATATTTACCACAGATTCATTTAATCTCATTTATGAAAATTTAAATCAGTCCGATGAAAAGCTTCGTATTGAATACTTAGATCGTTTGCAGAGAATGTTTGATAAGAGCAAGGAACTGGTATCTAATACAACTGCAGCAATTATCTTGGACAAGCTCAAAAGTACTTATAAAGAAGTCAGAACTTTTTCTGTTTTTCTTAGCCCCTTACAACCCAGCTTAGTAATGACGGCGGCAGTCATTGGCAGAATTAAAGACGAAGAAATTAATATTCGAGATTTTTCATTCAAGTATTTGATGGAGGTCGATTTAAAATATTTGGATTTTAGTTTGAATGAATTATTAAAGAAATTAATCTTAGACGGAGAAGTATCAATTGAAGATAGAATTAAAGTCATTTCTGTCCTCAAAAGAATGCCAAGAAACGGAACAATCGTAGATTTTGCGATTGAGAACATTGATCACCCCATTTCTGAAATTCAGAATAAATTACTTGAATTAGTTCACTTTCATAAAATTGATAATGTGCAATGTGCGCCGATTAAAACACAATTACTTAAAAAATATGTTCATCCAATTCGGATCGAGCTGTTGGAAATGCTCGCTGAAGTCATCCATTTTCAGTGTCTTGATGAAAAGATAGATTTATTACTTTTAGACAACGATGCGGAGAGAAATTTCGTTCTTGAAATGACAGAAAATGATTTTCCTCTTATAAAAGAGGATCCTAAAACTCCTAGTTCTAATTTCAAAGCTATAGTTACTAAAAATCTAATGGTGGTCATAAGGAACAGCCCACATCTTTACATTAGAGAGAAGATTTTTTCTTTCATGCAAACAATAAGTCCAATGATTACACATAAGACTCTTGCTGAGTTGCTAAATTTGCCCGAATCCGAAAAAGAAAAAATTAAAAGTGGTCCGCCTAAGTTTGATGAAAATGGAAAACGGATTAGTGATAATCCAGCTTTCTTGAACCTTTATCCTACGCCAGATATATGTGAAAATGTATTTCGCATTTTGATTGAAAATCCGATCTCAATACCGAAAGATAAACTACCAATTGATGAAGAAAACAAATATATTGACGGATATTTTAAAGCGCTTAGCGAAAATTTTCAAAATTCCAACTGTCTAGGTGGTGAAGAATTTGTGTTAAATTATTTCTATTCTAATAATAGTTATTATACGACAAAGTATTTAATTTACAGAATAAAGTATATGGAAGAAGGAGTGGAATTAGAAAATGTGCTTGAAATATTAGCATCGCGTTCTCTCGATGAGGAAGTATATATGACTGAAATTGGGGTTTTGCTTGATACAGATAACAAACCATTTGTTAAAAGATTGGGATTAGATCTTTTAAAACTTGCTCCTGAAGATGCGAAGTCTACGACAATGCTAATTTCTAAATTCTATAAAGAAAAGGATTCGAACCTTCGAAGCGAACAGATACAACTGCTTAGAGATCGAGTGTTATTAATTGATAAATCAATGCATGTCACATTAGTAAATGCAGTAGAACAAAGCAAATTTCAAGATGCACAAATTTTAGCTACTCAATTATTAGCGACCCAAAAAAATATTGATCCTAATCAAATTGTAAAATTAAAAGGCTTGCTCGATAAATTAAAAGACGAAATAGTTGTAGAGGCGATTCAAGATGCGCTTGTTCAAATCTATAAAAATCATCCAAATTTGTAATTAGATCGAAATTAAAAATAATAGGCTTTTCCTTAACGCCAATCTATATGTGTAGTGCAATTCTTATTAATTTAAAACATTATGAAATAGATTTATGGCAAATGTTTTGGTAGTATAAAGTTGGCCAGCCAGCTAACAATATTTTCGCTAGGAGTCAGTTCGCATGCGCGATCGACCTTTTTTGCGTTTCAGCAAAGTTATAGTTTATAGCTTTTTAATTTTTACAAATATTCGCTGTGGTTCTTCTTCTCCTTCTAAGGCAATAGAACCTGAGAAGGTGGCGCCCCAAAGGCCTATTATACCTTTGATAGACGAAGATCCAGTCGAGCCCTTTGAGATAAGCAAAAAAATTCGTAATGAAATCACAGGTGACAAGAAATTTTTTGATTTTAAAATTTTGTCTCGTGATTCTATTAGTGAACAGAGCTTGTTAAAAAGCTTAAGTGGACTTTGGGCTCGGCAATATATTAAGCCTCAAAAGAACCGATCAGAAGAATTGGTTGATGTCACTATTGTCGATCAAATAGTCGCCGACTTCACGGACTGTGGATTTAGTTATGATGGGCCTGAATGTATCGAAAATGAAAGTCCAGGAATTTTTTTGCAGCCGGAACTTCTTTTTGTTAATGGTAAAAATTACTTCTTTGCTCTAGCTGATTACCCAAAATTAAGCATTAAATCCGCACTTTTTTTTCCTGTAAATTTTTCAAGTTCTGAAAATTCTTTGCAGATTAAAAAAGAAGTATTTGTTTTTTTAGTTCCATACAAAGATGTCGAAGATAATATAATAGATATTTTAGAGGAAAAGAGTTCTCATTTAGTAGGCAAGCTTGCTTTTGAAGAAATCACAAGCGATACTGCTTCGGCTCTAGCAAAAGACACGAATTCTCCGCGACTTTACATACACATGGTGGATTGGTTATTTAGTAGTGTAAAAAATGGTATTTTTACTCCGGAGGTTAATGAAAAGATCAATGAAGAAATGCGGTTTTTACTTGATGAAAGAATGGCATTTTTCAATGAGCAGACGAACGGAAAATTAGCGAAAAAGTTTCTCGATTTGTACGCTAGTCTTTTTAGCAGTGACATCTATCGGGCATTTTTACGAAGCCTCATTTTAGAGCATACGTCGATCATGGCGCAGCAGGCGGCATTGAGACTTATTAATTACGGAGAATTGGGTAGTAGTGAAAAGATTGACGATAAGATTGTATTGACTTTGTTGGGTCTTGCGACGGATAGCATCATCTTAGATTTATTCGCTCTAGCAATAAATAGCGGTGATACTGAAACGTCGCTCATGGCGATACAAACTGCGCTCGAATTTGGATTAGAAACTAAGAATTTAGAGTCTATAACTTTAATTCGAAATCTTACCCACTCTAACCTGGCTATTGCTCAGGCATCTTACGATTTGCTGCTTAGACAAAAATTACCTGAAACTTATATTGATTCATTCAGAAGAAATTTTTCAAATTCAAAACTTACAGATTTAGGCTCAATATTGACTTTAGATGCGCTCTTATTTTTCTATCCAGAGCAATATCGGAGGGAATTAATTAAGCTTATCACTTCGAAACATAAGCATCTTCGACAACATGTTCACCAAAGATTAGATAACATTGATTTTACTACGCTCAGTTCAAACGATGTTGCTGGGGATATTTTAGAATTGCGCTCTTCATATAATAGTCTATCTAATGAAGTAGATTTGTTAGTTATTAATATTTTAGACCAAATGACAGGTGATTTGCCTATTGCTGAGCTTCTTAATCTTTACGAGAACCCCTCAGATTATATTCGGAGCCATATCAAAGATATTCTTATGACTAAAGTTTTGGTGCTTAAACATCTCACTCAAATAGAAAAGCTTAGTAACAGCGTCTATATTGACGTGAGACTGGCAACTTTAGTTATGCTTAGCAGAATGGCAGTCGGTAAAGTGCAAGCGAGTAGTCTGATTATTTTTCGCTTATCTGATTTTGAAGAAGAAGTTCAGAATTTAGCTATGAGTCTTCTAGAACCCAGGGATTTAACTGATTCCGCAGTTCCTGCCATTGCAGCGCAGCTGAACAACTCTAACATAAATGTTGTAACCTTCGTTTTAGCTGTTCTATTTCCGAAAATTAAAACTACTGCCGCTACACTTGCTTTAATTGAAAATTTCTCTCTTCCTACCTTAGATTTACGTGAATTGATCGCTAAAGAAATTTCTTTACGAACACTTAGTTGGCAGCATATTGATGCTTTGATTGCACAGTTTAATACAACCACCTATCGCGATGTGCTTTTTGCTTTGGTGGGATTTTTAGGAAAAGTCCAAGATTCTCAAGCTAGAAATTTTTTACTCGAAAATATTGGTAATAAGGACGAGGAACTTAGATCGGTAATTTATAGCTATACTGACAAATTTTCGTTTTCGACGAGTCATATTTATATACTTAAGCCGTTTTTGGGCCATCAGTTTTTATCTGTGCGCTATAAAGCTTTTGAATATATGCGGAAAATATCTGGCGATTATGCAACAGAGGCACTGATCGATTATATGACTCAAGAAGATGATGCACTGCGCAAGCTCTTTTTTGAAGAAATTGATAGTCGTCCAGTTAAAAATTTATGGGTTTACTCTGTTGCAAGAAATTTTCAAAGTACTATGGTAGAAGTTCGGATTAAAATTGCTGAAATTCTAGCGAGAAATGGAACATCATCGGCTCTTACTGAATTAAAAAATCGTTTGAAAATTGAAACAGATGCGAAAGTGATAGAGGCAATAAATTTAGCCATTAGTCAGTTCTGAGAGCCCGACTAAGCTCGGGCTATTTAATTTGGGATCCTTCAATTTTTTCGCTTCGTTTAAAATTTTCAGGGCTTAAAATTTCAGGACACGATCTATAAGACCCGAGCTTAGCTCGGGTCTTATAGATCTAATTTAGTTTAGCCGAACCCGCGCTTTTCTTCGCTTTTAAAGATTTATCTTTTTCAGATTCTGAAGATAAAACATCTTCGTCATCCGACTCGCGTTTTTTTGTAGTCAGAGTATCCTTAGCAGTCGCCCCTGTTACAACAACACCGCTCGCAGCCTTAATTTGACGCTCAAGGTCTAAACTCAATGCTGGATGTTCATCTAGAAAAATCTTGGCACTTTCTCTACCTTGTCCTAGGCGCTCGCCTTGATAGGAGAACCAAGAACCACTTTTGCTAATGATATTTTTCTCTACACCGATGTCTAGAATTTCACCATTTTTTGAGATGCCTGCTCCGAACATCATATCAAACTCGCATTGTTTAAATGGAGCTGAAACCTTATTTTTTACAACTTTTACTCGCACACGATTTCCTACCATATTGTCTTCTCCGACTTTTATGGTAGACACGCGACGGACATCCAAACGAACGCTCGAATAAAACTTAAGCGCATTACCACCGGTTGTTGTTTCCGGATTGCCAAACATAACACCGATTTTCATACGAATTTGATTAATAAAAACTACCGTGCTGTGTGAGCGTGAAATAGATCCAGTCAATTTTCTGAGAGCTTGGGACATCAAACGTGCTTGGGTACCTACATGGTGATCGCCCATATCGCCTTCGATTTCAGCCTTAGGAGTCAAGGCAGCGACTGAGTCGATAACAACAAGATCGACGGCTTCACTACGAACGAGCATGTCGACGATTTCAAGGGCTTGTTCTCCTGTATCTGGCTGAGAAACGAGCAATTGTTCTATATCGACCCCAATACGCTTAGCATAGTTGGTATCCAGGGCGTGTTCGGCATCAACAAATGCTGCGACCCCACCTTTTTTCTGGCATTCTGCTACCAAGTGAAGACTAAGGGTTGTTTTACCGCTGGATTCAGGCCCAAAAATTTCTATTACGCGCCCGACTGGAACGCCCCCTATTCCTAAAGCAATATCAAGAGATAAAGACCCCGTTGGGATGGTATCGATAACTTCATTAAAACCCTTATCGCCAAGACGCATAATAGCGCCTTTACCAAATTGTTTTTCAATGGCTCCAACCGCTTTTTCAATGGCCTCTAATTTTACTTTATCCATTCCTAGTGACATTCTTGCCTCCGCTATAGTGTAAAATTTTTATTTCTCTAATTTTGAACGTTCTATTTATAAACTCTCTAGGCTTTACTCAAGACTGTCAATGGACAACATCGTTCCTCCAACAATAGCCATAGGCAGCAAAAAAAACTGTAGGCCAGGAATGCATAACCAAAGACCCAATCCACTAATTTTCCAGAAATTTCTTTTTGCTATACCGCGCCTTTTTGCAAAGCTAAAACCATGTCGGCTCGGAGCGTAGTCAAAAACGTCCCAGCCGATTAAAAAAGCTGTGATTAATAAACCAAGAATATTAAAGAGTGGGATAATAAGTAGCACAAAAGAAATTCCAAGAATGAAAAGTGCTTTTTTACTCTCTTCTATGATAAGTCGTAGAGAGGATAGCAAGCTCATCGAAGGTGCCTTCCTTCCACTAATTTCTTCTTCGACGACCGAAGATACATATTCATAAAGTGGGGCGGAAATGATCGCAATAAACATCATGGCAACGACAAGTGTAAATACGAACATAGAGATGTAGAAAATAGCTTTCACCAACCAATAAAAAGGAACCTGCCACCAAACCTCTGGTCTTGTCCAGGTAAAAAGTAGCAAAAACAACTCGTCAGCACTGCTAAACAAAAACGAAGAGCCTGTTAAAAAAAGCGTTATGCCCAAGACCATTGGTAAGAATAAAAGTATAAGAAGCAGTTTGTGATTCAACAACCAATTTACTCCGCGCCAATACGCCTTCAACCCACTAGACAAATCTGACAAGAACCCCAAAATACACCTCACGGATAACCATACATATTAATGGTATATGCTTTCAAAATTTCCAGCAAGCCAATTTGTTAATCGAACACTCATTTTCAATACTACTAATCATAAACAATCTAAAAAATCTTTTTTTTTATGTTTTTATAAAATTAGAAAGAATCTCGTTGTTTTATGTCAGTTGATAAATGCCAGATTTGAGCCGAATCAAGGTCAGAGGCAAAATCAAGAAAGTTGATATGAAACAACTAATAAATATTATTTTATTTGTGGGGATTTATTGTAGCTTTTTACATCATACCCATGCGCAAATTCAGAATCAAAATAAAAATCCAGCACAAGATGCAACAATAATACTGCCATGGCGCTTTGTTGGTGTGGACTCGGAATTAAAGGCAGAACTCAAAGTAGATTTGAATAGCGCAAGAAAGCTCTTCGTAAGCAGCAATTTTTCCAATTTAAAATCTTTGTCAGAATATACCAACGAATATAAACCGAAAAGAAGCGTATTGATCTCTCATCGTAATTTCATCGAAGATACTTTTGTATCAAATACATCTAAAAACTTTATTATCGAGCCTGTATTATGCCAAAGCGGTCAAAAATATCTTTTGTATTTGTTAACACAAGATAGCAAAAGTGGTGAAAATAGTGGCATAGATCATAGTTCAATGACCTTCGCTGAATTGAGATCAAATAGAACATCAGCAAAATATGTCGAACAAATTTCTTCTGCTTTAAATAGCACCTATCGCAATATTCTCGCCGCAAATTTGCAGCAAGGTAATTCAAACTCTCAGCTTAAACTCGCTCTTAATTTAAAAAGAGAAACACAGGACAATCCAATTGGTGGTGCTAGCTATTGTTACAATTTATTGTTAGCTCAGCTGCTACAAGGAAAATTTCGTCTGAGCGGACTTGTTGATGCACAAGCAAGTAGCTTAATCTCGGATTTCTACCCTGAACTTTTCAAATTATCGCGGCCCAATCGACTTCTCAATATTGTGTGGTATTTTTATAGAGATCAAAATGATAAAAATAAAAAGCTGCTTTCTTATAAGATAGATGTGAGCGAAGCTGTATTTGGCAAGTCATTAGGCAGGACTTTTTCACAAAGCGATGCGTTTAAGTTAGATGAAACGCATCGTTTTGATCTAGCTTTGTTTCAGCCAATGATAGATTTTCTAAAAAGTGAAAGTGATCAGTTGATAGTTTCGCAGAATCCACGCGCCCTCCAACAAAACGGCGCCTGGTTCTATCTTGATAAAGGCAGAGCTTGGGGGCTGCGTATTAATGATCGCTTAACAAGCATTGAAAACCCTGAAGTAAAAGGACACATTGTTAGCTTTTTTGGACCAGAAAGTGGAATTAGAAATGCTCGGGAAGAAATGATTGCTGAAGGAGCTATTGTTTTCATACGCGAGGGCTTAGAAAAAGCTCAAATAGGGATGCAGTACGCCTTCGACCGGTCTAGCTATCCCGCCCAAATTGCCCCGTAATTAAAAACAAAACGCAGCTTTTTTGAATAAGCTCAAATCAAAAATCGAAAGAAATTCGGCCAAGAGTGCTAAAGTAGATTATGAAATTTATTGAAGACAACAAAGTAGAACTAGATAAAAAAGTAAATAGAATACGGCATCTTTAATATAAGTGGAGCGGGAAAAGGGACTCGAACCCTCGACCTTCTGCATGGCAAGCAGACGCTCTAGCCAACTGAGCTACTCCCGCACTTACTGAGGGCGTATTCTTGTGGTTTTACCTCTAGCTGTCAAGTGGTATTTATGTTGCAAAGAATTAGAAAAATCAGCGAACGAATTAAGCGATC
The DNA here is from genome assembly GCA_018060885.1 of Oligoflexales bacterium. Lineage (GTDB taxonomy): Bacteria > Bdellovibrionota_B > Oligoflexia > Oligoflexales > JAGOVF01 > JAGOVF01. Next base: position 8,569 of record JAGOVF010000048.1, read on the forward strand.
CTTGCTAGCAAGTCCAAAGACCTCCAAGCAAGCAGCTAACCAAGGTTCATTATGGGGAATGCTTGATCTTGAAGCTTCTCCTGCGAGCGAGAAAAAAGAATCACGATTCAGCAGCAAAAGGCCCCTTGAAGCGTCAGCGGAACTAGAAAAGTATTTGAGTCTAGATGAGCGTTTTCAAATATGCTCTGATGCCAAAAGAGTCCAAAATTCGTATAGTAGCCTCACTGCAAAACTCCTAGATGAGTTAAAACAGAATATCCCTGCAAATTTGGCTTTGTGGAGCTATGAAAGAGGTGATTTAGATGATCAACTCCGCTACCTCTATATAAAGCCTCACAATAAAACTGGGTTTTTAATTGAAGAAACGCCAAGTGGCTGGCTCATTTGTTATGCCGATAAAATTAGTGCAAGGAGCAATTTTGTTCGCAAAGGCGTACCCTTGGAGATCGCGCATTACTGCCAGGAGCTCGTTGGAAGGATGAGTCCAAGGGTTTTAAGTTTGTCACTTTTTAGTGCGGACTATGTTCCCATAAGCCTCTATGAGGAGAAGCTTAAAACCTTCTTTCTTAACGCAATTTCGGTCTAAACTCGATTTAAGAATTTTCAAAAGTTCTATGCCTATTATTTTTTTAATAGATGTCTGATTTGATTGTGATTATGCTTTAGCTGTTCTAATCTAAGCACTTCTAATTTGAAGATAAATGTCCAAATACTTTGCATGAAAGGAATACACCTAATGGAATTCAACATCGTCGATGAACTTTTAAAAATGACCTTGTTGGGAACAGAATGGGTATTATGGCTACTTATAGCGTTAAGTATTTTGTCTGTCTGCGTAATCATAGAGCGAGCCATCTATTTTTTGAGAATTCGTCTGGATTTTCAAACTTACACTCTCAAGATAAGTGAACTTATGCAAAACAATGAAATGGAAAAACTGGAAACGTATTTTACTGAAAATCCATCTTTTGAAAGTGAAATTGCATTGCATGGCTTGAAATATAGGGGCAAAGGTCGGATAGCAATGGAAGAGGCAATGTCGGCTCAAATTCTTGCCGGAAAACAGTCTCTCGATACAGGTTTAGTCATTCTTGGGACACTAGGAAACAATGCACCTTTTATTGGTTTATTTGGAACAGTTTTAGGGATCATTCAAGCATTTCATGATTTGGCGGCAAATCCAGATGGCGGGACCTCTGTTGTGATGGCTGGTATTTCTGAGGCTCTGGTTGCGACTGCTGTGGGTCTTCTCGTAGCGATTCCTGCCGTAATCGCCTATAACACCTTCCAAAGAATTGTTAAAAAGCATCTCATCAACGGGCAAGCTTTGATCAAAACAATTGTGGCACATACACCTTAATTTTTGATTATGGACATCTTTATAACAGTTGAGAGGGTCTGATATGGCCGGTGGTACTTTTGAAGATGGTGACGAAGAAATAACAGGAATTAACGTTACCCCATTTGTAGATGTCATGCTCGTACTTCTTGTCATTTTTATGGTGACAACAACTTACATAGTCAAACGCTCGATTGATCTAAATTTACCAAAAGCATCTACTGGCGAGACCGCTCCGCCCAAAACATTAGATTTTGCTATCGATAAAAGTGAGCAACTCTTTTTTAATGGTAAACGTATAGAATTTAGTGAAATTGAAGCTGTGATTGAACTTGAGCGCAAGACTCAAGCAGAAGACCAGAAAATTTCAGTTTTGATAAGTGCTGATCAAATAACACCTCATGGTGCAGTCATAAAATTAATTGATGCCATCAGGAAAAGTGGAATTAATGATTTTGCCATAAATGTAGAATCACCAGAAGAGCCGGTGGAACCGAAGAACTAAACAAAGACTAGGGTAAACAACTGTGATAGACCCGAAAAATTCTCAGCGTTTGAATCGCGAATCGTGTTTCAGATATCTAACTGAAAAAATTTTTACAATTCGAAGCGCAAGCCAAGAAGAGCTTTTAAGGGGCTGGCCAGGAAAGGTCGGAATTGAGCTAGAAATGCAGCCTTTTAGGCGATCGAGCGACGATAAAAAAATACCTAGCATTATGCCCCTAAGTTTACAGAGTCAATCAAAGCAAGAAAATAATATTTTTCAAATACTCTCCGAGCTAGCGAATAGAAAAGGTTGGAAGGCAGAATATTTTGACGTAGGCGCCTATCAAACATATAACGGAGAGAAAATTGTTGAGAAATTTGTCATTGGTGACAATGAAGCCATAACATTTGAACCCGGAGGCCAAGTAGAGTTTTCGACAAAACCTTTTTATTGTCTAGATGCAGCCTGCCAACAATTAAAAACAGTCCTAGACGCAATCAGCAATCAATTTGAGAAATATAAATGCCAAATTGTCCAAGTAGGTTTGAATCCTTGGTTTAAATTGACAAATAGTCCATTACAAATGACGAAACAAAGATACTTAGCGATGGATGAATACTTTATGCGCCACGGTAGTGGTGGACAGGAAATGATGCGGCAAAGTATGTCGATTCAAGTCAATTTAGATTTTGGTTTTGACCTAGAAACAGGCTTGGAGCGTTATCTTGGCGCAAACTTAATATCTCCCTTCGCTACCGCATTATTTGCATTTTCTCCTTTCAAAGAAGGCAAAAAAACTACTCTAAAAACTAACAGAGCAGATTCATGGTTGCGATTAGATGAAACAAGAACAGGCTTTCCCTTAAAAAATCTGGTCAATATTCCAAATAGTATTGAATCTTGTGTCGAATCTTATCTCAACTTTGCATTGCAGAGTCGGGTCATTTATATTGAGGGACTTGATTACAAAGTTCCTCCTTTTGGATTTACCTTTCAAGACTGGATGGAGAAGGGGTTACAAGATGTATATCCAACTGAAAAAGACTTTGCATTGCATCTGACTCTTTTATTTCCGGAAGTTCGACCAAAAGGATTTTTAGAAATTAGAGCGCCAGATTGCCAATCCCCTGCATGGCAGAATGTACCGGCTATTTTCTACTGTGGACTTCTATACAGCAAAAGAAATTTGAAAAAAATAATTTCAGAATTGGGTGAAGATTTTCATCTTTTGGAAGAGCTTTGGTATAAAGCTCCTTATGGATTAAAAGAAAAAAAATTCGCCACAACAGCCAAAAAGATAATGGACTGGGCTAGTGAAGGTATAGCTGAGCTGCCCGCCTGTTTTAAAAGTCACGACCTCGAAAAGCAGTTGTTTGCCTTTAATGAAAACTTTACACAAAAGTCGCGCACACCGGCTGATCTTTTAATTGAGTTAGTTGAGGAAGAAAATAATTTGACTTTAGCAACCTTAAGAAAATTTGAAGATATAAGTTTGAAAATGTACGCCTGATTAGAGGAGAAGAGCGAGTGACTATGCAAGAAAAAATCACATTAATCGGCAATAGCTCAAATGACCTACCTGAAGATATCGAGAGTGGAGATGAACAGGAAGCAATTTCTGGTGAACAGCTGGCGACATATATTTCAGAAATTGCCGATACAGTTAGAGTCGGTTTGGACCAAAGTATCGCTATATTAACCCCCTGGTTTTTCAATAACATGCCGCGAATTTACTATGCAACCACGCCGCGTGCAGAGAAGTTACGCCATCTTTCGGCGATCATTACCGGCCATGTTTTTGAAACAAAACAAACTGTAGAATTGTGGGATCGCAATCGTTTAAAAGTAACTTACATCGGACCTGGTAGTGATCAAAAAATTCTTATTGAAATGGCAGAAAAGATTAAATCGACTCCAATTAAAATGGGGGCCCTCTACTTTTCTAGAGATAAGTTGTTGTTTCTTTCGACGTTTTTTTGCGCCTCATATGTACAAAATGATGAAAACAATGAGCGCATAAAAGAAAAAATTTCTCGCGCACAATTAAAATTAGAAAAAACTTATCCTGAAGAAAAGGAAGCAATCCGTCATTTTCTTAGCCATCTAGATAATGATTTTGTAATTTATGCAACAGTCACGCGCCTTGAAGTTACTTATCGTATGCTGCGTGAAATGATCGATCATGAAGGTACTCAAACAATCATTGAACCTTTTGAAGATGCTTCTTCTGTGCGTTTATCGCTAGGGATTAAAAATTTAGACCCTTCGGAAGTATTAGTTCAAATCCTAAATTTAATGCATCGTTATGAATTTAATATCTCGCGAGCCTTTGTAATTCAGCTCACAAAGAACTATGCAAAACCCGTTTCGATTTTTCATTTTATTATCAAAGATCAATCGGGGAAAAATGTTGATGCCAATGGTTTGAATTTAGCGCGCCTAAACAAAGCGCTCAAAACATTGAGTTGGATAGATAATGATGAATACACACTTTTAACGGGCGCTCCGCATTATTTTTCAATAAATGGAGTGAATCTTTTCCGTAGTATGGCGACTTGGATTCATGTCTTGTTGGGAAAAGAAAACCCTTATTACTATTCCGATTATAAAATTAGGACGACATTTTTTGAAGAAATAGAACTCACAAAGCTCATTTTAGATTTATTTCGAATGAAGTTTGACCCACTCAGAGATAGTGATAGAAAAGAGAAATTATATCCAACGGCACGTTCAAATATATTAGAAAAAATTGAATTGTTGACCGATGAAGTGCAGAAAAAACTATTTCGAGAATCCGTCAAGTTTGTCGATAACATTTTGAAAACTAATTACTACTCCACGACTAAAACTGGTTTGGCATTCAGGCTTGATCCGCAAATACTTGATGAAACTTACTATCCACAAAAACCTTTTGGTATATTTTTTATTGTTGGCCGCAATTATCGTTTTTTCCATGTTCGATGGAAGGATATCGCTCGCGGTGGTTTACGTGCAGTCATACCTCGATCTCAATCTGATCACCAATATGCTTTGGCAGGAATTTTTGATGAAGTGTACGGCCTTAGTCATGCGCAACAACTTAAAAACAAGGACATACCTGAAGGTGGCTCAAAGGGTGTCATTTTAATAACTCCTGGTGCAAGTAAGGATCAGGCAATACGCGGTTCTATTAATGCCCTTTTAGATTTGTTAGTTCCAGATGATGAGTATCACAACAAAACAGAAATTAATCGGCTAAGTTATTATCATAAAGATGAAATCATATACTTGGGTCCAGATGAAAATATTGATAACGAGCTCATTGCATGGATACCTGAACAAGCTCGCCGCCGCGGCTATCCTTATGCATCCGCCTTTATGTCTTCTAAACCTGAGGATGGTATAAATCATAAAGAATTTGGAGTTACTTCAGAAGGGGTCAGCGTTTATATTTTTAATATGCTGCAGCACCTGGGAATTGATCCTTATAAAGAGAAGTTTTCAGTAAAAATAACCGGTGGGCCTGATGGTGATGTTGCAGGAAATTTGTTGAAAATTCTTTATCGAGAATACAGCACTAACGCAAGAATTGTCGCTGTTTCTGACGGCTTTGGCGCTGCGTGCGATCCTGAAGGTCTTGCTTGGGATGAGTTGCTGCGTTTGTTCCATGAAGGTAAATCAATTGTTCATTTTGATCACTCCTACCTTTCATCAAAAGAGGCATATGTTCTGCCAGCAGATACTGCAGAACACATAAAAATTCGTAATGAGATTTTTATGACTACCTATGCGGATATATTTGTACCGGCAGGTGGTCGTCCCTATACGGTCAGTGAAAAAAATTGGCACAAGTTTCTTAATGAAGAAGGAAAGCCCACGATGAAAGGTGTCGTAGAAGGGGCGAATATCTTCTTTACCGCAGCAGCGCGAGATAAAATACAAAAAAGCGGCGTTTTAATGTTAAAAGATTCTAGTGCAAACAAAACAGGAGTTATTTGTTCATCTTTTGAAATTATCGCTTCCCTAATCTTAAAAAAATCTGAATTTATTGCCTTGAAAAAAACTTATGTAGAACAAGTTATAAGCATTTTGAGAGATAAAGCGGACAAAGAAGCAAGATTGCTTTTTACCGAATATTTGCATCACGATGGAGAAAAAACTCTTGTAGGTCTATCGATGGAAATATCGCGAGAAATTAACGAAGTAACCGACCTGTTGCTCGATAGATTGACTGAAAAAGGGTGTGGTGAGCTTGGTCAAGATATTTTCGATGAGATAATCTATCAACATTGTCCGCCAATTCTTGTTGAGAAGTATAAAGCTCGAATTTTGACACTTTTGCCAAAAGCACATCAAATAGCAATTGTTGCAGCGAGTATTGCTAGCAATATTGTTTACAGTGAAGGATTAGGTTGGATACACCAAATCGCTGAATCAGATCGGTTTAATGCAATTATAACCTATGTAAGACAACGCCAAAAAGCTCTAGAACTTATTGATGCAGTGCAAAAATCGAATTTGATCGATAAAAATTTAGTCAAAGCTATCTTGGAGATGAGTGCTGCGCGTAATCTCACAGTTATGAGCTTGGAGTCGTCAAAACAAGCTAGAAAATAAAACTTTATCATTCACTGTATGCTTTACAGCCGGTCTGTATAGTCTGTTTCATTGCAGATTTAAGTATTTTTTTATGCTGAACAGATAGAGGACAGCTGGAGCGATATTCGGGGCATTGATTTACATATTGTAAATAGCTAGGATCAACAACTTTAAGAGAGTTGGTAATAGGCTCGTGGGAATTTTTTGGAATTTGAAAAATAAAGATTTCTTTTAATGAATTCTTTATTTTGCTGAGTTCTGATTTTGTTGACTCAAGTAAATCTGAAGTACTTTTTGCCAAAATTTGTAGCTCTTCTTTGCTTTGAATTGCGGCTTGATATCGACTCTTGACTTCATTTAATAGAGATTCTGGTTGAGCTAAATAATGTTCTGTTTGAGCTCGCTTTTCTATCCTGGCTATTTCTAATGCATCAATTTCTATTTGTTTAGATAGGTCATTAATTTTTTTTGAGTAAATGAGCTTGTTTCTTTCCGCGGCCTCTATTTGGTGATGAAGGTTGAGGAAAGTGCCAGCAACTTCCCGGCGACAGGCCTCTCGAAAATTATGTTCGCTTAAATAGGGATAGGCCCAACTTACAGTCAAGACACTATTAAACAGGCAAAACAGCAATATATTTGTGATAGTTTGTTTATTTAACAATTTTACCTGCTGTGAAAACACTGTTTTCATTGAAAAAAAACCTAGTTTTTCTTAAACTATGGAAAGAGTGTTTGTTTATGGATACCAAGCACAATCATCGGAACAACGGAACAAAATATAAATTTAATTTGTTCTCAATCAATGCCCTACCCTTGAGAGGATACTCTATATGGATAACAAAAAAAATTTTTTTACAGACACGCCTGATCTTGAGTTTTTTTTACGCGAACGCAGTGACTTTAAGCAACTTTTTCAGTGGATTTCTCAAGAAGAGCGCGATGCTGTTGGTGCAAGTAATTCAGAGGAATATTTAAATGCCTGGATAGATGTTTTAAAAACGTTTGGAGAAATTGTTGGGACTCAAATTGCACCTAATCAAGTTGCTGTTGAAAAAGAGCCTCTAAAATTAGAGAAGAATGGAGATGTGACATTAGGTCCCGCTCTATCAGAAAACGTTAAAGTTTTAAAAGAGTTTGGCGTAGGAGCTCTGGGAGTTCATCCGAAATTTGGAGGCATGGGTGCTCCATTTACAATTGAGTCTTGTGCAAGTGAGATGATTTCACGAGCTTGTCCTTCGACGGGTTTGAATGTTTTTTGGTATGGGCCGATTGCGCATATCGTAGATTTATTTGGAACTGATAAAGAGCGTGAACTCATTATCCCTAAAGCCGGGCAGTCAGAGTGGTCCGGTAATATGGCTTTGACTGAAGCTGAAGCAGGTTCCGATTTAACAAACATTCGGACTTATGGGGTGCAACAGGCCGATGGAACTTGGCAGCTTTTCGGATCTAAACGTTTTATCACAAATGGATCTAGTGAATATAGCTTAGTATTGGCTCAAAATGCACAAGGATCCCGTGGACTTAAGAGCCTTTGTTTATTTCTATGCTTTAGAAAAACGAATTCTGGAAAAGTTAATTACCAAGTTAGTAAATTAGAAGAAAAATTAGGAATACACGGGTCAGCAACTTGTGAATTGGAATTTAATGGATCAGAAGCTTCGCTACTTGGAAAAAATGGCGAAGGTTTTAATTATATGCTCCAGTTGATGAATGATGCGCGCCTGGGAGTGACTTTTCAAGGTCTCGGATTTATGGAAGGAGCCTTTAGGTTAGCGAGAGACTATGCTCATCAGAGGCAGACTTGGGGAAAGCCAATTGCTCACCATGAAATGATTGCTGAAAAATTACTTGATATGGAAATTGAACTTACTGCGATGCGCAGCTTAGCATATCAAGCCTCGCATTACAGAGCCTTGCTTGTTTCAGGGGAAGAGTATCTTCGCCGGGAAAAAAACTTAAGTGCAGATGAAATATCAAAAACACGTGCCACACTTGGACTTTATAAAAAAAGACTACGCCGCTGGACACCACTACTTAAGTGGTGGTCTGGTGAGAAATCGCAAGAGTGGGCGAGGGTTGGTCTGTTAATTCATGGCGGTTATGGCTATACCACAGAGTATCGTGCAGAATTTTGGTATCGAGAAAGTGCAATCTTGGCCATTTATGAGGGAACGTCGCAAATCCAGTCATTAATGGCATTAAAAGACACTATGAAGGAGCTTATTCGGAATCCGCAAAAATTTATCGAAATTTATTTAGGTACAAAAATGCGTGCTTTCGCTGAAGGAGATCACCTTAAGAAAAGCTTACTAAAAATGCGCCAGGTCTACCATGGTGCTATATTGGCTATAATGTTTAAACTTTTAAAATCGAATGTAAGAAATAGTTTTTCGACAAACGAGTCAAAAGATATACGAAAAATCATAAAAATTCTGAGTAAAGATTTAGTGAAATTTGAAAATTTAAGGCCTGCTTTGCTTCATGCAGAACGCCTTTGTGAAATCAAAGCATGGCTTTGCCTCGCAGAATCTTTGTATTTAGATGCTCAGAGCGAGCCTTCTCGCACTTGGATTGCAGAAAGATTTATCTCGCGCGGCTTTAATCGCATGAATTTTCTTAAGATAGAAATTGAAACGGATGAAGCTGTCATTATGAATAGATTAAAGGAATATGATTCCGCTACATCGAGTAAAAATCAAACGGCTTAAAATCGTGAATCACGAACATTTTTTTTTCAGCAATCTCACTGCAAGAGCGAAACTTATGCTCTTGCAGATTTTCTTTTTATGTTTTCAATCCTGTCAGAGTACAAGTCCTGAAATTTTATTTGAGGGAAATAATCCTCTCACGCTTAACAACCCAGTCCTCGACAAGCATAACTCTTTAAAGAATACACACATTCTACTTGAACCCGAAAGTGAGCAAATCACTTTAAATTATGAAGTTCCGGTTCCTATCAAAGATGCACTCTTGTCAAAAGCTGGCGTAAAAGGCGCTGTCGTTCGTGCATGCGCTCCCAAAAGTCGTGATTGCTTTCCGTCTTTTCCTGTTAAAAACCAAGGTTATTTTTTTGATGGTGTTGATCACTATTCAGCTGGCGAAGACCGTAATCAAAATAATTTTGTTTTTATCAATGATGTAGCAGGGAAACTTAAATGTTTTAATCAAGTCGCAAGCCCTTTTCCGGCTTCATCTCGCTTTCGGCTGAGTAATGGCGTTTATTTAGGAGATCGACTAGCTTTTGTTGCCTCTTCGGTTCGCAATTGGCAAAATCGTTTGTTTGGACAATTTGCTCTTTTATTTGTCAAAAAGAACTCTACTTGCCATTTATCAAAAGATGACAAAGATTGCCCTTGTTCTTTAGAGTGGTCTCGCGAGGAGAGTTTTTCGAAACTGCAACCTGAATCTACTGAAACAAATTTAATACAGGACAGTGCTTCTGAGCTTAAGGCAAAAACTTTCCATGCAAAAGATTTGATGTCCTTGGCCTTGTTGGCGGAGCGTCCGCAAGCGATAAGCTATACTTCTTTCAAGCGGAATATAAACAAAACATGGCCTGAACAAAGATTGTTATTGTTTAACTACATCGGACAAAACCCTTGGAGTTGTGATATGAGCGCTAAGAATTGCGTCCGTTTAAGTCAGCACGATCGCATTCATGTTCCTTTTTTACCGCAAAGCTGTGCTCATACTGAGAACTGGCTAATTTGTTTGCCTTACCCAGGTCCAGCACCTATAAGTGGTTATGTTCCAGGTAGACAAATTCATGTTTATTCAAGAAAAGTAGAAAATTTTAATTTCCTTAAAAATCCAGAAGTTTTGGTTACTTTGCCGCAAGAAATTATAGGAGCTCGGAATCTTGCGATCTTTCAGACGGAGTTTTATATTCCAGTAGCCAGTAGCAATGAAGAAAAGGAAATGAGCGTAGCAAAATCTTGCGAGGGTCAAGCTTGTAGCGATAGTTTTGGTAAGCAAAGAATTAGAAAAATTAAATTTTCTCTAAAATAAAAGCATTAATTTTATGTACTTTTCGATTTAAATTTTAATTGGATTAAAAAGCGCAGCAATTTCAGAGTCAATTGCTTGGCCCAATATTATTTTTGCTAACAAATCAGCAGATCCGTGTGACCAAGAAAATCCATGTCCAGTATATCCAGCGCAGCTAAAAATTATTGGAGAAGAGGTTGGGCCTATAAACGGCAGACCTGTTTTTGAGGCGGCCATTATACCAGTCCATTCGTATTCCCACTCAATGTCGTCTAAAAAAGAGTAGTGTCTTTTTACAAAAGACTTAAGACCAACACTTATTTCTGGGTTCGCAATTAAATCATAGCTTCCGATCTCTTTTGAAGCTGTATGTTGACGCCAACCTCCAATTAAAATGCGCTTGTTTTCTAGTTGTAAAGCATATTCATAACCGTGGTCAAAGCTATGAGGAATGTTTACCGGGATGTTTTGATTTAGGGGTTTACTCACAATAATTTGGCCGCGAAAAGGCTCAATAAGACGACGTTCGGCAAAAAAGTCGGAGATTAAGGGACTGTATGCATTTGTGGCTAGGACAATAGCGTCGCATTCTATTGCTCCATCGTGATAGTGGATAATTCCATGACCGAGTCTATCTTCAATATTTTTAACTTTACATCCGGAGAAGTATTTGAGACCTTTTTTTAAGCAACACTCTAGCAGTTGATTTCTAAATTTTACCGGGTGAGCCTGTGCCGAAAATGGATCAAAGCGTGCACCTAAGACATTTCTGAACCCTAAATTCTCTAATTTTTGTTTCGCGATAAATTCATTTTGAAACCCCGCTTTTTTAAGCAATGCAATTGAGTCCTCGATTTCGACTAATTCTGTTTTATCAATTGCAATCACCAAATAACCATCTTGTCGGTACTCAACATCGAGGCCTTCTAGGTCGATCGTTTTTTTAATTTTATTGCAAGAATCAGCCGAAAATTGCCAAATTTGACTTGCTAGTGCTTCGCCATGGATTGCTGTTAGAGCCGATAATGATTCCACGGTTCCATGAAGGATATGACCTGCATTTCGGTAGCTTGCTGCTTGCTCCGGTAAATCATCTATTATCGTGACATTTTTATAACCGTATTGAAGTAGCCAGTAGGCAACACTAACACCCGTCAATCCCGAACCTATAATAACGATGCCACCATTGCTAGGAGCTTTGCTTTCTCCAACAATGAGCGGCACATTAAGCCAATAAGTAGAAGGAGAATTGTGCACTCGTTTATCAATCAAGAGCGAAGTCTATTAATACAATCTGAAGCCAAAGCGATTCCAGCGCATTTTTAGCCAAGAGTCTTTTGGATGGTACATGCTCCACAAAACAAAGCTTGCTCGGCCTCTGACGTGGTCCATAGGGACTTCACCCCAGGCGCGCGAATCACGAGAATTGTCTCTGTTGTCACCAATGCAAAAAACAGAGTTTTCCGATACTACGTGATCTGGACTTCCAACAGGCGGCCAGTCTCCCATATCAATGATGCGCATTTCTGGTTTTCTTATTATGACCCAATGTTTCTCACCATTAAGAGTTTCTTGATATAAATCTTTAGACTCAGGATTGTCTTCTATGTCACTTAAAAATTCACGCTCGCTATTTGCAAGTTCCATAGGCTGAGCTTCATCGTTGACGTAAAGAATATTGTTTCTAATTCTGAGGCGATCGCCTGCAACTCCAACGACTCTTTTTACGTAATCAAGTGCAGGGTCATCTGGGAATTTAAAGACAATAATATCGCCTCGCTCAGGCTTGGCCCAACTTAAGAGTTCGTAATCTGTAAAAGGAACTTTAAGACCATAAGCTAGTTTATTAGCAATAAGGCGATCTCCCACTTTTATGCTTGGCTCCATAGAAGCGGTTGGGACATGGTAAGGTGACGCAATAGACCATCGAACGGCAAATACTATTAAAGCCAAAATGGCAAATGACTTAAGATTTTCTTTGCTGAAAAATCCAGGCTCTTCTTTTTTTGTCATGAAACGCTCCTTACTTTCTAAATCAGCTATCTAAACTTGCTATCTATAAACTTTTAACTCGTTCGAATGCGCCTTCAGATACTTTTGCACCCATTCGACTAATAACGTCGGCAGCCAATATAGCGCCAGCTTTTCCAATATCTTCGAGTTTTTTTTCTTTCAACAGTCCATATAAAATTCCGCTTGCAAACATGTCGCCAGCTGCAGTTGTATCCACAACTTCTGTCTTGACGGGAGCTACATAGACGCGTTTTTCACCGCTTTGCAATAATGCTCCTTTTGCGCCCAATTTTACGACAGCTAATGCATCACAGCCGACAATGAATTCAGCAGCTTTTTCAGGTGTAGATTCAAAAAGTAGCCGGGTTTCTTCTTCATTAGCAAAAACAACGTCTGCATATTCTTTAATTAGGTTTAAGAAGTCGTGCCGGTGTCGAGTGACGACAAAGGGGTCGGCAACATCAAAAGATACCAAGACATGATTTTGCTTAGCTGTATGTATGGCACTTAAGATAGCTTCTTTCTGGTCTTCGGTATCCCATTGATAGCCAGAAAAATGAAATATTCGAGATTGAGCAATATCGTCATGTGGAACGACACTTTTATTGTATAAGCGACTTGCCCCTAAGCATGTATTCATGGTTCTTTGTCCATCAGGAGTCACTAAAATTAGGCAAGTGCCGGTTGCTTCTTCTGCATGCCCTAAATGCGCTTTTATGCCTAAATTGCGCATTTTTTCTTCAATTTTTTTACCATATGAATCATGTCGACAAATAACTCCGGCGAAAACGGCCTTTTTTCCAAGTCCCGCAAGGGATCTAATGCAATTCATCGCGGAGCCACCTAGTTCGACAGTCGCTTCTTGTGATGAAAAGTAATCAAGCACTACTTTTTGGCGCTCGGAGTCGACTAAATGCATCACTCCCTTAGTTAGACCAAGCTCAGATAAGTCTTTGTCTTGTGCCATAACGAGGATGTCCATCAGAGCGTTGCAGACTGAAGATACGTGATATTGTTTCATAAATTATCCTAATAATTACAAAATGTTATACAAAGAGGACTATTTTGCCAATTAAAGGCACCATCAGAACATTTTTTTATGCTGCTGTGAAGTAAAAATAGAAGACAAAACACTAAGCGCCATTTTCTAGAATGGCTATGGTTTCGAGCACGGCCTCAAGTAGCTCTGGCTCAGTGATCTCTTGTGAGGCTTTGATTAAATCGTTTAAGTTTCCGCTTTTTACATCCTTCATTTGGGCAAGAAACTTGGCGGCAAATATTTTTGCATCAAGATGTATGCTATCTTTCTTTTTAATGGCGTCTACTAAATGGCGATGGTCGATTTGGTTTAAAAATTCTGTACGTTGATTAAGAATATTCATCATCTTTAAACGCAGTTCGGTGTTATTTTCTTTATAAAAATTAACCAGCAATGGCACAGTTGAAAGATTGCTTGCTGGTAAAAGTAATAATAGATCTAAAGCGATTGTTCTAACCGTCAAAGTTTTTAGCTGACTGAGTAGTTTTTTAATCTCTTCAATAGATCGATTAAGATAAGAAATTCTTGATTTTAATGTTGAGACGACGAGCTCAAGTTCGTCAGCTTGCAAAATGAATTCAAGGCGAGGTATAAGATATTTTGTCGCATATGAATTATTATTGTTCATAAAAATATCTAAGGCAATTTGGTCTCCATTTTCACAAGCTGAGTCCGGAATATTCAAGCTTAATGCGAGATAATACCCTTTTACAACTGCAATAATTGAAGTGCTTGAATTTCCACTTTCGGGGCTAGGAATTTGTATTGGATGATCTAAAAAATTTTGTAAAACAAAATTGCAAACTTCTGGGGCAGGGAAATAAGCAATAGTAGAGGCACCACTATCTACGCCCGAAGAAGTTGAGGCTTTTGAAGGAATCAATAAGTCCGCGAAAGATTTGTACGTTAATGTAGGAGGTGCAATATTTAATAATTCTAATAATTTTAAACGTACATCAGTATAGAGATTTGTTCGGATTTCATTATAAATTGCCTCTACAAGGTTACTGCGATTTGTTTCTAAACTGCTTGAAAAAATCAACGGAATATCTTGCTCTAACATATCTAGTACCAACGCTCTTTCTCCGTCTTTTTCTAGCTTTGTAAGCGCCAATTTTGATTTTGTACACTCCATGCTTTTTAAAGGTTTCAGGTAAAAAATGAATTTTTCTCTTACTTCTAAATCTTCAGTAATAGACAATTGAGCGGCTAAATTTTTGCAATGCATCAGCTCAATCTTCTTAGAGTCTAGAAGCGCTAATAATTTATTTCTTATTAGGGGGTCATGATCGTTAATCATCTTGATAGCAAAAGTAACCACATTCGCCTGGTCTGTTGATCGACTCAGCACTTCGACAATTTTGAGTTTATTATCAGAGTTGATTTCATTTTTAAATGATTCAACTAAAATTGGAGTATGAATTTTGTTGATGTATTTTGAATCAACACTTGTCAAATATTCGAAGCCTAAATCTCTAATAGATTTTTCTTCATCTGTTATTATAGCAATGACTGCAGTCGTCATTTCTATACTAGGCTGTAAGGGACTTAAAACTGCCGAAAAAATTCTAACTTCCTTATAACTGCTTTTGAGTTTGTCTATGACTATGAATGCTGTGCTGGTAGAAATAAGTTCTGGACTCTTTTCAAACATTCTTTGCAAACGATCTAAATATTCTGCGCGAAGTGTCTCTTCGACTTGTTCGACATTTTCGTATATCAAATTAAAAGCATCTGTCGTGAATATCATTTCGGCAGCTAATCCAAGAGAAGACAAAACTTCGCCACTTAGTGCATTCGATTGCATAATTGTTTGTAAGATAGAAATATCGTCTGCTTGTAGATCTAGGCTTGGCAAAGTCTTTGCAGCTATTTTCTGCAGCTCTACGAAGCTATGGCCTATGCTCTTTAAGAGAGATTTGCGAGCGATGTCATTGTCTTTATATCTAACTAATTGCTT